>JACOSC010000025.1 GCA_016179055.1 Acidobacteriota bacterium | reverse complement strand
GAACCGTATCCTGCAAGGCATTGCTGAAATCAACCAGGCTCCAGTGGTGCATCGTTGGAAAAAGTTCGAAGCCCTCTCAGCATAATGGATATGTTTCAATGAAACGATATACTAGTTTCATCTTTATTCTGCATGTCGTTTAAGCTCGCGAACAATCGTGATTGGCCGGAAATACTTGCTCTTTGAAATGTCCAATCTCCAGAGCGCCCCAGAGGGGCGCCGGGACATTAGCCTGGGGCAAGCGGAGCGCCGCCCCAGGTCGGCGAGTTCCCTAGAACACCGGCGCCCCGGCAGGGGCGTCGAGAGGTCATAGACTCATTTGATGCTGCATTATCATCGCATCTTCAGCGCTAGGGACTCTGGTAGGCCAAGCGCCTCTCAGCGCCCCTGCCGGGGCGCTCGTGGTGGATGAGGCCATGAGTCCTGGGGCGGCGCTGCGCTTGCCCCAGGCTAATCTCCTTGCGCCCCTGCCAGGGCGCGTGCGACTTTATGGTTCGCCTGCTTCGCAGGATCGACACCGGCCCGCTCCAAAATGTCCAAACTCCAGGGCCCCGCAGGGGGGTGGATTTTGGCATCCGCTCGTTTCTTATGATCGAACTTCAGGACCACGCCAAGAGCGATGTCGCATAGGTGAAACCCGCTAAGCGCGTGCCCTTCTGCGGCCGCTCGATCAGCATCGCCGTCGCACGCCCGACATTGTCCGTCCTCATTGGAAAAGCAGACTTACCGGCTTGAAGCCAGTACGGGTATATTGATAGGGCCTACCCGATGGAAGCGCCACTTCTTTCGTCCAGTCGATTCCCAAGGCGGAATAAATCGTGGCCCCTACATCTTCAAAGTAAATCGGACGATTTTCGGACCAACCAAAATCGACGATCGACTCGCCGTTAGCATCCGTCGCTCCTATGGCGCGGCCGCCTTGAACACCGCCGCCGATAAACACCAAAGATTGTGACAAATTCCAGTGATCTCGACCGCCCGTAGGATTTAGCCCCGTGGGTCCGTAGCGACTCGCCGGCGTTCGGCCAAAATCGCCGGTGATAACGATGAGCACTTCGTCTAAAACGCTGGTTCCCGGATTACGTCCCGGCGCCGCCGCCAAATCCGTAATTAGGTTGGAGAGGCCCAGATCCAGCGTAGTACAGTTGCGATAGTGCGCCGTCGGAGTGTAAATTCCTACATGATTGTCCCATCCACCATTTTGTATGAAAGCGCAGACCGTCCCTTTGTTGGTCGTCATCAAATTACGACTCACGATGCAGGCGTTGCCAAAGCCGGTATTGCCATAGCGGTCGCGTTCTTCCGTAGTATAACGAAAAGTTTCCTCGACCGCGGGATTGTACATCATACGGCGGGAGGCCTTATAGAAATCGGAGTAATCGCTGGCCGGTTTACCCATGGGCGGGTTATCGCCGCGGTGCTCGGCATCCACGGTCTCCAAAAGGCCATAAAATGTTTCGAAGCGCGGCTGCCCGAAGGGTGACGTTAAACTGGGAACGCCCGTGGGATTGGGCGTGACAAGGAAGGGCGCATAAAGCGCCGACAAAAACCCGTTGCTTACGGTCACTCCGACAGGAACCCCGGCAAACAACGCCCCATTAAGCGCAACGAACGGCGGCAGGACGTCATCCGGCCCTCGCCGTCCCTCATACTCAAAAGCCATGATCGAGGGAAAGGCGGGACGCTCCCGTAGAAAGGCCGGATTGAAATTCTGACTGGAATAGATCCAATATTGAGCAATCGCGTGCACGGCGCTCCACGATCGCCCGGAGCGAACAATGGCCACGCGATCCATATGCTGTACCAGGTTGGGAAACAATCCTGCCGGCATGGCGACGTCGCCGATCATGCGAACGCCGAAGTCGGCCGGCGTCCAGCTCCCTTGCTTGATATCAAAAGTGTCAATGTGACTGGGACCGCCGTTCAGCATAATAAAAATACAGCCCCTGGCGGTGTTGATCAGGTCAGGACCTTGCGCTCTCAGCAGATTTCCCGTGCCGACAATCTGGGTCAGGGCGTAGCCAGCAACAGCGCTGCCGCTCGTCTGTATGAATTCACGCCGCGTTGGGGCCGCCTGTCCACGTTCACTAAGAGTGTTACCACCTATTTGCTTGATTTGATCTGTCATCTCGCGCCTCCTAAGGGGCGAAAAATCTTTCGCCCGTACACGGTCATGCCGCATGGATCAATACAGGAGAAAATCGATTTTATTCAACAACGCCAAGTGCAAGTTTTCGGCCCCTTGCTGCCGACTGACTTGCAGCGCCGCCAGACTGGCCGTCCGCTCACTATCCGTCGGAAAGCGGGAGAGTGTGGCGATAAACAACTCCTCCACAAGGGCCTCGTCGCTCACGCCTTGATCAAGCAGGCGCTTCACCAGTCGATCCGGATTATCCCTCACGCGCGCGATCATGAACGTGTTGTTGAGCAAGGTTAAGACTTGCGTGATCGATCCGGTAGGGGGGGTTTTCCGGGCATCACCATAACGACTGCCGCGTTCGAAAGCGTTAATAAAGCCGCGCGCCCCGGCGTCTGGGTTGCAGTTGGGTTCGATGGGATCCGGCAGTTGATGCGCCCACTGCACAGTAGTGGTGACATTCGGGCAATTGGCATCGCGGCGATCCTCGTTGCGTTGCGGAATCTTGTAGCGGCCAAAAACACCGGTGGCTTGGGAAATGGAGTCATGTATTTGCTCGGCGCTCATTCGCTGCGCCATACGCCGTGCAAAATAGCGCAGGTAAGAATCATCCCATGCGCCGTCATAACGTGTCGATAACTGATAAGCGCTGGACTTGACAATGAGCGCGACCATGGACCGCAGGTCGTAACCGCCATTGACAAACTCGCCGGCCAGAGCGTCCAACAATTCCGGATGGGATGGCTGGATTTCCCAGGGCGCCGGCGGTGGGTTCAACGGATCGAGTCGATCCGGGTCAAACCCGCCGGGCGGATCCACAATGCCCAGATTCATCAAGTCGGCCCACAAGTAATTTACCGCGGCTTTCGCAAACAGCGGATTGGCGACCACCGACTGCGCGAGCGATGAGCGTAGATCGGTAAGAGGGTACTCATCCCCGCTGAAAATGTCTCTGGGCAACACGTACCGGTCGGGACCCTGTCGCCTTTCCGGTCGTATACCGCCGGTGGCAAAGGTGTCGTAACCCAGGCTAGGCCTTTCAGTTATGTCGTAATAATACTCCACGTTGACTTGCTTTTGATAAACCTGCCGACCAAATTGAGCGCCGGAGAAGAAAGCGGACATGCCCCAAAGCTCGCTACGAGTTCGTTGTTGCAGCCATAGATTCAAATTGGCGCTGGCGAAGCGCGAGCCGTTGTGGCAATTCACGCAAAGCGTCACCGTCCCCAAAAAGACCGAAGCGGTTCGATTGACCAGATCATCCTGCATGTCCTGAAGGATATAGCCGCCCGCCTGCCATTCGCGGGCGATGTAGTTGGCCGGCCCAATCTGATACGTGTTGCCGTTGGCGTTGATCAGTTCCCCCGGCAATTCGTTATAGGGCCGCCTCCTCGCCAAGAAATCTCGTAGGTAATTATAATATTTGGTTCTTCCGGTGAAATTTAATCCGCCTGAGGAATTGTTGAGACCCACCGCGGTATTTTCTAATTTGTCGCCGAGATAGAGCGTTAATTTATCGATAAACGCCTCACTGGCGATGAGGGCATCAATTAGGTTATCCCGCTTGTTGGGATCCTCGCTGCTAAGAAAATCACGAACATCTTGGGAGGAAGGAATACGACCGGTCAGATCCAGGTACACGCGCCGTATGAATTCCTCGTCGGGACTCAGTGGAGCGGGAACCACACCATCTTGGTCCATCTTGTCGAAAATGAAATCATCAATGAAGTTTCTGCGTGGAATTACACCCAAACCCCTGCGCGAGTCAGCTTGCTTCCCTTGGGCTGGGCTTCGTAGGGGCTTGCTGACGGACATCGGATATTTTCCGCGGGCCGGGCATTGGAGCGCGCCGCTCGACTCGGACTTCATCGCCGATATATGAACGTAAGCGCCAATCCCTGCGGAAATACCTATCGCCAATGCGATAAGCGCCAGGCTTCTTATCCATGTTTTCATATTTTTACTCCGCGTAAGCAGCCATTCTTTGCCATGATTGGTCGGCCACTGGTAAGTCGGATTTGAAAAAACGTCCGAAGATTTGAAATGCTGTGACTCTGCTGATGATTAATTCTTAATCTATCACAGAAACCGCGCGATGGCAAGACGTTATTACCTCGAACTGAAATTCGATCATAAGAAACGCAAGGATGCCAACATCAAGCCCCGCGGGGTCGTGGAGTCTGGACATTTGTTGGGAGCGGCGTGCCGCCTACAATCCAAAGCTCCGAAGGAGCGCATTTAATAACCAGGGGCAAGCGCAGCGCCGCCCCAGGAAAGAAATCGTCCCCAGCACGTCAGTCTGAAACGGCACACTAATGAAGATCATTTCCTAGGCCGCCGTCGGTGTCTTCCATCTGTATTCATCGAACCGAAGGGTAGCGCGCCCTTTCAGGGCGCAAAGCTTCGGCCATGTTATGTACCAGGGGCGGCGCTCCGCTTGCCCTTGGCTTTTATAGAACGCTCCTTCAGAGCTACGGAAACAGCTTCAGGCTATGGTGGGGCGCTCGCTCGAAGTGGTGGGGGACGAAAGGATCGCGCGGGGCTGTAACCAATGTCCAAACCCAGAGACCCCTGCGGCGCCGGCTCGACTTACTCGGCGGGTTGGGTTGGCGTCAATAGGAGATGTTTCACTTCGCGGGCTTGCAGCGCGGGAATACGTATGATCCACTTGTCTTGTTGCTTCTCCACTCGGCACGTTCCAACTTGAGCGGCTTCTTCGAAGATCTTCACGTCGGCGTAAGCATTGGGCAGATACGTTTCAACCACCACGTCGTTCAGATGCTGATTATTATGATTGGTTATTTCCAATCGCAGGACGTTGTCCACGTCTCTGGATACCTCCAGGTCAATCTGACTGCGCAAGCGCCACCACTCGCCCACCTCGCGAATAGTGGGAAACCAGATTTCCGTGCGGCCCGCTAACTGATGGATCAAGGTTGAGAGGACACGGATCCGGCGCCGCGTTAATCCACCCCACGGCGAAGTGGTGTGCATATTCAACACATAGAGTCCGCGCTCCTTATCTACACGCGCAAAATCTTCGGCAACGTACTTGATGGCCTGGTCATTGCTCAATTGATACCGCACAAAGAGATCGTAGTCGTCATAGCGCGGCCGCGGGAAGGTTACCAGCGCATTGTCGGCGGCGTTGTTCGTGCCCCATTTGGGGCGCCACGATGAATGAAAAACGGAACCGCCTGCGGTAGCGGACGGGTAAGTCGGGGCCTCGGTGCACCCGGTCGCTAGCGCTCCCGGTTCTGTTTCGCCGGAGTTATTTTCGGAGGCGCTGCGCGCGCGGTCCACCGATTGAAAATAAGGCATCGAAGACAAATTATAATCGGAAAAGAAATTTCGTATGCCGGTCTTGGACATGGCCAGTAGGGTTTGAGCGTCAAATCCTTGCAGCGGGGGACGGAAACTGATCGCATGCTCCTCGCTGAGCGCTTGGAGCCGTGCCTGTGCGCGCGCTAGACGCTGTAGTTGCGTGTTGTAGGATTGCCGCTTAAAAATCGAATGATCGTCGCCATGGATCGCCACCTCGCCAAATTCTGTCGCCCGCCGAACTACCTGCGGAAACTGTTCGGCCATGGAGGAGAGCATGAAAAAGGTGAAACGAAACTGCGAGACATCCAGACGGTTGAGCAAATTGGACAGATTGGCGAAATCATTCTCGCAATCAAAGGTCAAGCTTACCGCGGATCTTTTGCTCTGCGGCCACAAGGCCACCTGCGCCATCGGTTCCTGACGGAGCCAGCGCACGCTGTTTGCAATAAGTGTCAGCAAGGCTCGTTGGTTTTCTACAAGATTGCTCATGGATTCAAGATTAAACCCAAACCATACGACGCGTCCTTGACCGTACTGCGCGGATTGTAGGGCTGTGTAAAACACGTCCGGCGTAGACACGTAAAGCGGGTTGGCCGCGTCGGCCCAGTAGGCGGCTTGCCGGTCGGAGATGCCGGCATAATTTTCGTTATAAAATTCATTCTCAATGCGCAGCCCGGCGGGCAGGTTAAGCGTGAGCGGAGAGTCCCCGATCAGCGTCAAATAGAGGCTCTTATAATCCTGCTTGCGCAGGGCTCGCACCTCAGTCAACCCCGCCAGCGACTTTACGAAGTCCCATCCCCGCCACTGGCCGGCGCTGTCCAACGTGCCGACCGCGCCCCCCAGCAAGAGCCCCCCACCGTTGGCGGCGTAGCGCTCTGCCGAGGCCAACGCACGGTCACTCAGGGCGGCCGCGCCCGGCAATATCAGCGCCGAATATTTGAGAAGATTGCGGGTAGCGAGGTCATCGTCCGTTATAATTTGATAATCGACGCCTTGCCGTCGTATGGCCTCTTGCCACATGGCCAGCAATAGCGAGTAGTCGGCTTTCCGCCTTTGATAAAATTTTTGCGTATATTCGGAATTCACTAGGGCCACGGGCCCGTATAAACTCCGGCTCTTGGCCATCCCGGAGCCGGCGATGATCAGGCAACCCAACAGCACCCCCAATAGCCTTACTAAGTTGTGACTTCGAATCATGCTTTCTCCCGGATTTTACTTTTCCTGGCATCGTGCCGCTTATGGCGTAAACGTTAGAAAACCGCATTCTTTCCGCCTTGATTCCAACGATGCGGTGTGAATTCGGTACGATGTAAGCTCCGTAGGAGCGATATGTTTATAGCAGGGGCAGCTAGCATTTAGACCCAAGCCCCGTAGAGGCGGCCTGGGAACCATCACAATTGAGCATGTCGCTCCTAAGAAAATACAGTTTTATTGTTTCAGAGCGTCGCAACGCGACATGAATGACTCCTTAGAAACTTCCCCAGTTTCTTCTTTATACTGCGTGTCGCTTCGACAAGCTGGGGGACTCCTACGGAGCTTGAGGCCTCCTTCTGAATATTCATGTCTATAAACATGACGCCCCTACGAGGCTAATATTTATCCTGATCTGATAATAATTTCCATCTAGCTCGAGCACATCACGCGGCAATCACACCCCTTTATTCTCAGCCGTATTGGGTTTTGCAGTCAGAATATAGCTCTTGCTCTCCCCACGTTTGATACTCGGAATAACTACGCTCAGCCTGCCGGTCTCGCTCGCTTTCCATTTCGGCGGGTGAAAATCCACTTTAGAACTTTGAATATCAAGGCCGGTAAAATTCTGCGGCAAATGAAGCTCGAGCGGAAGATTTTCAAGAGCGTGATCATTGCCATTGGTAACCTGCAAGAGGATGACGGAGTCGGAATACTTGTTGACCGATATCTGAATCTGCGAGCGCTCGAGCCACCACGCCGCCGTTTCCTTAACCGTCGCGACCCAGATCGGGCGGCCTTGCACTGCTTTAATCAAGCCCGCCAGTACGGGAAGCTTATCGGGGTTGAGCCCGCCCCAGGGCGACGTCGTATGCATACTGGAAACATATAAGCCGCCGTCGTGAATAATCTGATTCATGTCCGCCAAGGCGAGCTCCAAGGCCTGATTAGCCGTATGCGGCGCGCGCCCGAACAAATCGTAATCGTCATAAGCCGGTCTCGGTATCCTGACCAGGGTCGTTTCGTTATTCACAAATGGGAGACGAAAATTGCGTCCCACTTTAGTTTCATGTTCCAGACGCGGCGAAGCCGTGCCCAGATAATCGGCAAAGATATTGGTCAGGCCGAGTTTGCGCAAGGTCGCCAGCGTGTTGGCATCATAGCTCTGCTCGGGGGGGCGAAAGCTGACGATCGCGGTCTGGCTTAACGCTTGCAATACGCTCTGCGCCCGCGTCAAGCGCTGTGCCTGGTCTTCCGGCGTCTGCCCGCTAAAAGCCGCATGGTCGTCACCGTGCACCGCGATCTCGCCACGGGTCGCCGCCTGCTTAACCAGCGCGGGATTCTTCTGCGCCACGGAAGAAAGCATAAAAAAAGTAAAGCGCAATCGTTGGGCCTCCGGCATGTCTAAGACGTGGTAAAGATTGCCAAAATCATTCTCGCAATCAAAGGTTATATTGACCGCCCCCTGCTCCTGATGCGGCCAAAGCGCGACTTGCCAAAGCGGCTGTTCGGCGGCCCATGCGAGAGCGTTGCCCAACAATTGCAGAAGGGCGCGGCGCATTATCGGCGCTTCGCTCATAGCGTCCAGACCAAATCCCAGCCATACCACTCTGCCTTTGCCATACACGTTGCGCGTCATGGCCGACAGATAGGGCGCCGACGGCGCTGCTGGACGAACCCACTCCGACCAGTAGGCGGAAGATAGGCCTGACCGCACGGCATAGTTTTCGCCGAAGAATCCATTCTCCAATTTCAGCCCGGCCGGAAGCTGTACGGTCAGTGGCGAACCCGCCACCAGCGTGATAAATCGGCGTTCCTGACCCTGCGCCGGAAGAACTTCAATACCCTCCACGCCGGACAACTCCCTAATGAAATCCCACCCCTTCCAATGATCTTGAGCATCCCTGGTGCCTGAGGCGCCTTCCACAATCAATCCGCCGCCCGCTTTAACAAAGCTGCTTACTTGGCGGCGCGCTTGATCGCTAAGCGCCAGGCTGCCGGGCACCACGAGGACCTGAATCTTTGGGTCGAGGCCTCCCTCCAGATCGGCGTCATCAATGACATGAACCTCTGCCCCGGCGTCTCTTAAAAAGTTAGACCATATACCGATCTGCACGCGATGGTTGGCCTGCATCTTCTCATAGGCCGCTATGCTGTACCCGGACGACAAGAGCGCCACGCGCCATGACGACGCCCCTGCGGTCTCCCTTCCAGCGAGCAACAGATGGCTGGGGAGTATTCCGTAAGCGGAGTTCAGCACCAGAAGAAACGCGCCGGTGCCGAGGGCAAGCGCGCCGAGAATCAGCACACTAAGCAACCCAAAGTAGCGGGTAAGTGCGCTAATCAACCACTGGCCCCTAATTTTAATATAACGAAGCATACCCATGGAAACGTACCCATCGAAAAGTGAAAGCGCGCACGCCAATCATCTCAACGATCTCCAAGCCCAGCCAACAGACTTGCCGTCATCTCCGACCTTGGTCCGCTGTGCCGGTGTGCGTATACGTTGTGACCACTTCATTCGCATCGGCCTCGTTAAGCATTTCAACGGTGTCTAATTCTTCGAAGTACAAAATGGAATGGCGGCACACCGTCACTTCGCGTCCGTCCGTCAGAACCATACGAATGCCCAGCTTGTCGTACCATTTCAAAGTACCGACCAACTCGATCTGCTCCACCAAATAAACGCGCAGCAATCGCCGGCGCTTTTGCGAGGGCGACGCCGGCGTCACGATTTTGGATTTCTTTCTACGGCCCTCGCGCAGCTTGAACGCGATATACGAAAAGACCGCCAGGAACATGGTGAAAAAAGTGGCGACATATATGATCGTTGACAGCAGCGACACAATTCCCATAGCGCTTAACCTCCGAGTTTCCCTTGTCTTTCCAGTTTCCCCCAGTCCATCTTCAGGCCGATGAATTCCTCACACGTGGCGAACAGCTTACAAATATCGATCAAATATATGTAACCAATCCGGTAAAGCAGAGCGAAGGGGACCAGAGCTAGCCGCTCTTCGTCCATGGCCACACAGTATATGGCCGCAGCAACATCCAACAACGTCCATTGCACCCACCAAAAAAGCAGCAAAGTCGTCAACCCATACATCCAACCCAACCAGATAAAATATAGGTTGGCAAAAATGTTCATGACCGGCCAAACCACCGATTCAAATACCAAGTGTAGAGAAATAAAAAAATACAACGGGTCCGCGGCGGGATGCCATAACGCCGAACGATGTTTATTAACCGACTGGATCTTGCCGCGCGTCCAGCGATACCGTTGCTTGAAAACGTTTAGAATGCCTTCCGGCGCCTCCGTGACGGCGAGGGCTTCCGGCTCGTACACCACTCTCCAACCGCGCCGCAGGATCTTCAAGGTAATATCGCAGTCTTCGGCGAAGGTATCCGAATCGTAGCCGCCACAATCCAGCAGAACATCCCGGCGAAATGCTCCGCATGGGCCGGGCACCGTGTCGACCACGCTCATGAAACTCTCGGCGCGCCGGCAAAAATTCAAACCCTGTATGTACTCCAGCTCTTGTAGTTTGGTCAGCAGCGTATCCATGTTGGCCACGTGAACGCGGCCTGCCACTGCGCCGACGCTCTTATCCTGGAACCGGCGGGCCATGACCCGTAGAGTTTGCGGCGCCAAGCGCGAATCGCCGTCCATACAAAATATCAATTCACCGGTCGCCGCGGCTATTCCGCAGTTTAAGGCGCGTGCTTTGCCTCCGTTGGCCTTGCGCAGAACCCGTACTTGGGCCTTCCCGTAATCGCCCTCCCATTTCTTGGCGTGTTCGTACGTATCATCGGTTGACCCATCGTCGATCACAATGACCTCGTAGTTCTGGTACTCCATCTCCAACACCGAGGCAATCGATTTGTCAATCAGCTTGCCCTCGTTAAAGGCCGGAATCAGCACCGAGAAGCGAAAGTGGTAGCGGCTCTGCGGCCATATGTCGGATTGCACGCTGTGCAGATAACCCAGGGCGAGGAACAATACGTAGCGAATGATCAAGATCGTCAGGAAAAATACTAAAAGCCAGGCAGCCCCCACGGCGAGGTTTTCCAAGTAAAGACTAACCACCTGTATTCCTTGCGGGATCATCCGCAGCCCCAGCCAGAGCGCGCCGACCGCGGCGAATACATAAAATGCGATTTTCCTTCGAGGCTTAGCATCGTTCATCATGGCGTCAGTCCACAAACCATGCGCGCTTCCCGCACGGCATGCAGTACGGCGGAAGAGCACAAGGAGCTGAAATAGCCGGTTGCAGCCTTCTACCTATCGGGCGCATTACTGAATCCGATCGCGGTAATTGTCCAACCAATAGCGCAGGTTGATCAACACCGTATGATACCGATAACGATTAAAACCCAACACGCTGCCGGCGCTGCTGTACAGCGGCTGGTAGGAAAGGTCTAGCTGAACATCACGGGAGGGGTGAAAGGTAAGATCGGTCTTTGCCAAAATATAATAGCCATGGGACCGGTCCATGAAAAGCTTGGCCACCGCGCCGTAGAGCGTCGCACTTACCCACCGATTGGATTTTTGAAAAGAGAAATCGCCGCGTAAGCTACGATCGCCACGCGGCGAATAATAAAGCAAAGAATGCTCGCGAAATGCCACGAAGGAATAGCCGGCGCCCAAGCGGAAGTCCCGGGTGATTCGGCGCCGAACCGAGGCCTCGACTTGCCGAATGGCGTTATAGGGCGCCTCATATGAGCGATTACTTGCCAACCGCGTCCACTGATAATTATGAGTAAGCTCCCACCGGCTATGGAAATCATACGTGTGTCCCGCCTGAAAGCGATTCCCGTAGAGCCCTGCCCCCAAAACCATGATCGTATTCAAAAAGACGATAGCCGGTTCGCGCTCATAGCCCACCGTCAAGAGATGGTCGGAGCGCGGAGTGTATTCAAGCAAGGCGAAAGCATTCAGGAAAGACCGTCCTCCGTTGAAATTGGTTTTACCCAGGGTCCCTTGGAATTGCGCCTTGGCAGAGACTCGTTGCTTAAGGCCAAATTCATAGCTGCGGCCGGTAAACGTCCGGCCAAACCAGGAACTGTAGTCGCGGCCGACAAAGCGACGGCGGAAATCCTGGCGAACAACCTGATAACGATAGTTGCCGACCAGAGTGGTATGGCGGCGGAAGGGATACCGATAATCCGTGCCGGCGCTGAACCTCGAGAAGAAATCCGAGTCGCGAAGGTTCTGCGAGAAAGGGCCTAAGCTCCGGCTGAACTCTCGGCTTAAGTCGTTGTAAGTCTCCCACGCCGGAACATGCGTGAAGGCAAGCGCCAGCACTTGCCCAAGCTCTTTCCGAGCGCGGTGGGGATCTTGCAGCTTCATGCCATAGGCGTAAATCTGCGCTAGTCCAAAGCGGGCGCGAATGTTGTCAGCATCGTCAGCCAGCGCTCTTTGGAAAAGGCGAAGCGCGTTGGCATAATCATCCTGATACAGATAAGCTTCCGCCAGACCCACGTACGCCTCGGTCTCAGAGGGATTATCCGCGATAATCGCGCGGAAACGTTTCACGGCCTCGCCATATTTCTTCGCCCACAGTGCTTGGTGGGCTACTTGCAATCGCAATTGGTCGTCATCGCCGGCGGCGTCGAGCGCTTGCTTGCTCTTCTCGAACTCTTCCAGATCCTTCGCGGTGACCGGGGGATTGGCTCGTAATGGGGCAATCATTATCGGGTTTAACGTGTTTAGCGACTTTTGAGAGATTGCGCGCGCGGCGGGCGGCATAACGGCAGGCTTAACATGGGCAGTGGGCGCCTCTGGTTTTTCCAGGTTCGCTGCTCTTTGCTTTCTCAATACCGTAGCTTGTGCGTGCTCGGCGGCGATCTCCGGATTATCCGGATGCTCCGCCCGCAATTGCTCTAATTCATTAAGGGCCTCTTCAAACTGTTCCAGACGAACCAGCGCCCGGGCCGCGTCCAACCGTAGCTCGCGATCATTATCCTTCAGATTAAGCAGCGACAGGAATTCCGCGCGGGCTTCCTCATACTTTCCGTTCCAGAAGAGCAATTTCCCAAAAGTCCGACGGGCTTCAAACGCGCTCTTGGTCCCCTGATCGAAATAATGGCGCGCGCTATTGAAATCGTTCCGCCACGACAGGGCTTGCGCATACTCGAGCTTGAGCACAGGGTCGTCAGGTTTTTCAGCCAGGATTTGCTGATAGATACGATCGCTGTCGGCGTAACGGCGCGCGTCGATCAGCGTGCGAGCATACTCAAGCGCAATATCAGTTCCCACTACCATGGGCAAGATCTGCTCGTACGCGGTACAGGCTTGCTGCACTCGCCCACTCTCCCGTAGCGCTCGTGCATATTCCACCTGCAGCATGGCCGGCTGCGGGTCCGCCGGGATGAGGTCGCGATAGATCTGCAGCCCCTCCTCGTATTGCTTGAGTTCGACAAGAATCCGGGCCTTCTCGAGCTTGTGCTCCGCGGCGGCGGGCCGCATGGCGATCAGCCGATTGGTGATTACGAGCGCTTCCGAAAAGCGGCCCGCCCAACGGAGTACGCTGGTCAACTCCGATAGAACCAGCAGCGAAGACAGATCCGTCGTGAGCATCGCCTGATAAATCTTTATCGAGTCGTCAAATTGCTTTTGCCAACTGAGCAGGCGCGCCAACGCCAGGCGGTCCTCCGCGGTCGCCCGACCGCGATTAATAATTTCTTGGTATTCCAACGCGGCCAGGTCAAAGGTACGCCTGTCCTGGCAAAGCATGGTGGCGAAGTGGCGGCGCCAGGAAAGCTCGTCCTGCTTGGCTAGACGTTCCTTGTGAATGGCGTACGCCTCTTTTCGTAGGGCAAGCGTAATTTTGGGATCATTCATTAAGATCGTTAATTCTTCATCGGCCGACTTCAGGTCGTTCATGCGAACTTTAAGACGAGCGGATTCCGTTTTAACCGCCAAGCTTTCCGGCGCCCGCGCGCTTATCTGATTCAATAATTGCACGGCGTCCGCATAGCGACCGCTCTCGGAAAGCAGGCGGATGTATTCCAGCTTTAGCGAGAAATCCTGCGGCTGGGCTTGCAAGACGATGCCGAAATGCCGTAGAGCCTCAGGGAAGTTTCTGAGCGCGGCTTGCACGCGCGCCATACCGAGACGTGCCGCGGAGCTTTCCGTTTTTTCCTTGAGCAAGCCGTCGTATATGGACAAGGCTTCGGAGTAACGGCCTGGCTCTTCACTGAGCAGTCGGGCTAGTCCGAATTTCAGCGACGCATCGCCGGGCCGGGCATTCAGCATCTGTCGATAAACCGCCACGGCTTCGGCCGTCTTCTGGTAGCTTAATAAATTCCCTATCAAATCCTGGTAAATCTGATCCTGCAGTTTGTCCAGGAAATTTTGATTGCCGGCGGTTTGGGCGTCCACCAGTTTGTATTCACGAAGAAACTGCCCAAGGCGACTCGTGTCCTTGATTTGATCAATGAGGGCCTGCGCTCCGGCATAGGCGCGATACTTTCCCACAAAAGCCAACACATCCTGGATCCGTTGACTTTCAGACCCAGTAACGGTCTTAATGGGAGGGCTTGGCAACGACCTTTGGGGCTGGCCCTTCAGGCGACTGCTCTTGCCGGGGGCCGGTATCTGAGCCGGTACGGCGAGAGTCAGCATGCACACTAAACAGCTAATGACGACATGACTCAGCACTAGTCCTCTCCGGGCCAATATTGACGTACAATGGATGACTTTCTTGGGGGTCAAAAGGGTCCTCACGAAGCACTCCTTTGCTTAGACCAGGAGATCCTCTCCTAGTTTCGCGGTAAATCAGCAAATCTTATGCCAGGAGCATGTAGTAAGGCGCGGATCCTTTTTCTAAATAAATTTGGCTGCGACTGAGGTGAACTGCTTAATCGGATTTACGTAACAACCATCAGAGTCGCTATGGCGACTGGTTGCGATGTGGCGGGTCGTGCCGAGTTACATAGGCATTCCAGCGTGATGAACCCTATGAACCATGGCGAACCTATTCGACACATTTTCAACTTACTTGGTCGCGTTCCCTATGAGCACTCGGGAAGGGGCATGGACCGCCGGCAAGATTTGTCAACGGTGCGCCACTATGCGCGAATCCATGACACCTACTGGGCGGGAATACCTGTAATATAGGACGCGATGGACCCACCGTCCCTTGAAAGGCACGGCTAAAGTCATTAGGCGCTACACGGCCGGTTTAGCCATTGTTCGGTTTAGGGCTAAAGTTTGGGTAATGGGCTAACGCCTCGGAGGCTGAACTGTTACAAAAGTCCTTTGTCGACATTGAAAGATTTCTTACGGCATCGTATGGCAACTTGACCATTACGGCTCCAGGGTTACCGTTTCTTTTAGGTGTGGGCGGTAAGTGGGCCAGCCCAGCTCCTTTTGTATGTGCTCGGCCAGGCCGGCGCTACATTCCGGCTCGCCATGCACAATGAAGGTCTGTCGCGGCGGGCGTTTGAAATTGCGTAGCCACATCAATATTTCATGATAATCGGCGTGGGCGGAAAGGCCACCAATATTCCGAACTTCCGCTCGTACCGGCACTACCTCCCCATGAATCTTGAGTTGCTTCTCTCCGACCAATAACCGATGCCCCCGTGTCCCGGCCGCCTGATATCCAACCAGCAGCACCGTATTGCGCGGGTCAGGCAACCGCCAGCGCAGGTGGTGCAGCACACGCCCTGATGTGGCCATGCCGCTCGATGAAATAATCACGCAAGGGTACGGTCTAGTGTTTAGAGCTTTGGACTCTTCAACACTTTGGATCAACCGTAGGCCGGGGAACGCAAACGGACTGTTGCCGGCGTGGATCAACTGCAAGGTTTCGGCATCGAAGTCCGCCGAATGTTGGCGAAAAATGTTTGTGCTATTCACCGCCATGGGGCTATCCAAGTAGACAGGAATATCCGGAACCGCCTTCTGCTCCCGTAATTCCCGTAGGAGATACAGTAGGGTTTGCGAGCGACCGACCGCAAAGGCCGGAATGATAATCGACCCCCCGCGAGCCGCGGTCTCTCGTATGGCTTTGCCCAACGCGTCCGAGGGAGGTTCGGTCTCATGCCGGCGGTTTCCATAAGTTGACTCGATGACCAAGTAGTCCGCTTCCGTAATGGGCACGGGATCTCTTAAGATGGGCGTGTTGTAGCGGCCAAGATCGCCGGAGAAAATCAGGCTCATGCCACGGCTCTCCGTCGCCAGTCTGATTTCCAGCGTGGCGGATCCAAGAATGTGGCCGGCATCGCGCATCACAAAGGAGAGCTCTGCGTTCAGCTTAACCTCGTTCTCGTAGCCGTGGGGGCGCAGCCGCTCTATGGCTTTTTCGGCATCGGCAATAGAATACAAAGGCAGCGCTGGAGCATGCCGTGTGAAGCGTTTCTTATTGGCGAAGGCCGCATCTTCCATCTGGATCTTGGCCGAATCAAGCAGCATGATCGGCACCAGATCGGCGGTGGCGCTAGTGGCGTGC
This sequence comes from Acidobacteriota bacterium, assembly GCA_016179055.1. Lineage (GTDB taxonomy): Bacteria > Acidobacteriota > UBA6911 > JACOSC01 > JACOSC01 > JACOSC01. Next base: position 93,475 of record JACOSC010000025.1, on the reverse strand, counting down.
ACCGGCCCTTCATAGCCCTGAAGAACTAAACGGGGCAGGTGACCGCAGTGGTCAATATGGGCGTGCGTCAGTATTACATCTTGGATATCCTGTGCCTTCATTGGGAATGGCGCCCAGTTAAGCTGACGCAGTTCTTTGAACCCTTGGAATAATCCGCAATCGACCAGTACGCGACGGCCATTATGCGTAAGCAAGTGCTTCGATCCCGTCGTGGTTCCCGCTCCGCCGAGAAATTGCAAAGTCGTCATGTCAACGCTCCTTGAGCCGCTGGATTTCCATCGACTCCACCAACCTTCGCCGTAACTGTTCAGTGGGTCTGCACTGATACAGAGCCGGGAGCGGTAGCGACCGGGCGCGCGCCTGGCAACATCGTGCCGACCCGGTCGCTACCGCTCCCGGTTCTGTATCGGCTGGGTGCCCTAAGGCGTGGGTGGTTGAACCATTACGAAATTTGAAATCAAGAATCGCCTGGAAACCCGGAGGGTTTCCAGCCATTAGCCGGTGGTTGAGCGCAGCGATACCACCGGAACGCACGCCATGAAAACCGGCGCACCCCGGCGGGGTGCCAGCACAAGTCGCCTGGCCCGGCTTCAATCAAGATATTTGGGATCACATGAAAGCCTAAGTAAGTTGATGGCATAGGGTATTGTCCCGCAGGCTCGCACCCCTCTGTGGTGCCTCCGTTTTTCGTTCGTTGACCGGTGGTATCGCTGCGCTCAACCACCGGCTAATAGCTGCCAAGCCTCCGGCTTGGTCGAGCGCACGGATTATTCATCCAGCGAGTTGGCATTAATTTGCGTAGGCGCACCCTCAACCTCAATCGGCAGAGGGTCGCCCAAGATGGGAACCGGCTTAATGAAATTAATCTTGACCCAATTGTACAACAGCGCGACTTGCTCGCGTAGGCTAAAATAAGGCTGCCCGCGATAAGCCTGCTGTTCGGCGCGAACGCCCACCGCATCGATTCCCATGGAACGGGCCAAGTATAAGGCACGCGGCAGATGATAGCTCTGCGTCACTAAGATCGCCGAATCCAGCCCGAAAATCGCCTTGGCCCGATAACACGTATCGTAAGTACTTCGACCGGCATAATCAAGAACGATGTCGCGAGCCGGTATCCCTTGCAACATCGCATATTTTTTCATGGCCATCGGCTCGTTATAATTTAGATACCGATTGTCCCCGCTCATCAGTAACTTTCGCACCTTACCTTTTTGATAGAGGGCTATGCCGGTCTGCACCCGATCGTGCAACACATCGCTCAAGGCATGGTGGTGCACCGAAGCGCCAAATACGATCGCGACGTGATCGGGCGGGACGGTGTCCACACTGGTGTAAGTATGAAGATCGGCAGACCGACGAATGTTCAATATGATAATCGAACTCGCCCCCAAGGCGGCCAACAGCGAAATTAATACCGCACCGCCCAGAAAGAGAAATACCGGCCTAACATAGGGTTTCTTGGACATGGATCAGCGGCTCCCTCACGCACAGTGAGAACCTAGTCTCACTTAAATTTTACCGTGGCCGCAGGGCGCTTGCAAAGGAAAACCGGCCACCGACGGCGATTTCGACTCTCTACTAAACAGGGCCGCCGTCTGTCGATACCGTCGAGAGGCGGGGTTTCGCCATTTATTCATAGGGTTTTGACGGTTTTGAAATCCCTCCAACAAGGGTTCTCCCCTCTCACCACAGAGACACGGAGTTCACAGAGGGCTACGGCTCTCATTCAATCTTCCTTCGTAGGGCGTCCCGGCTTACCGCGCACCTCTTGCCACTAACCGGCATGACCGTATATGATGAGCCATAGGGCCAACGAGAAAATACAATCGTGGCCGTAGGTAGGGAGACCGAAATAAACCATGAATTCCTTTGGGCGAATCACTCTGGGCGTCATACTGGGCTGCGGAGCCCTACTGATGCTGCCAGTGGTTTTGACGCGGTTGATGGAAAACCGTCTCATCTATTTTCCGCCCCGCTTTCCGGAAGGCTTTGATCCGTCGCCGACCGCATTTTCCGGCCTGGAATCTGTGTGGATCAAAACCTCGGATGGCGTCAAGCTGAACGCGTTTTATTTCGCGTCTTCCACCCGAGCCAAGACTCTGCTCTGTTTTCATGGCAACGCTGAAAATATTGCCCACGGTCTGGCCCAATGGAGAGATTTCTCGGGCTTAGGTCTAAATGTGCTGGCTCTGGATTATCGCGGCTATGGGAGAAGCGAGGGTTCACCGGATGAGCGCGGCGTTTATTGCGACGCCGAGGCCGCGTACGCTTACTTGGTCGGTCAGCGCGACATCAAGGCTATGGATATTGTTCTTTATGGCCGCTCCCTGGGCGGCGCGGTCGCTATCGATTTGGCGGCGCAGCGCCACTGCGGTGGATTAATTATTGAAAGCTCCTTTACCTCGGGCCGGAGCATGGCGCGCCGAGCATTTCCCATACCGTTCTTTGAATATGTTCCCAAGAGCCGTTTCGACTCCTTGGACAAAATCAAGCGAATACGTTCTCCGATTCTAATCATGCACGGCACACACGATACAGTGGTTCCCCATTCCATGGGACAGCAACTGTACCAGACGGCTAATGAGCCTAAGTATTTCTTCGCTATCAACGGGGCGGAACACAATGACGTTTACGACGTGGGAGGCTTCGCTTACTTGGAAAGAATCAAGCAGTTCATCATGAGTTTGCCAAAGAGTTCTCCTTCGCCCGTGATTCCGTGACGCCGGCGTCCTATTGTGCGGGCCAAGGTCACTCGCAAAGTCGGCCACAAGAATCTGATTGACGATGCTGAAACGTGAAGCTATAATCAGCCAGGTGGACAGGCCGCATCATTTCTTGAGAGCCGCAGTCTGAGCCAACAACCATGCGGCCGGCGCCAACGAACCAGGGATAGCCGAAATAAGCGGCGCGGCCGAGAAAGGGCGCACACAGGAATTTGGTTGGAGGGGCTTCCCTTTTTAGGAACCCCAAAGGGCTGTGGTTTCGGTACGATGTAAGCTCCGTAGGAGTCCCCCAGCTTGTCGTAAAACGACACGCAGAATACCGAGGAAACTGGGGAAGTTTCTAAGGAGTCCCCCAGCTTGCGAAGACGGCAAGCAGATACCAGGATGAAACTAGGGAAGTTTCATAACTGTTCGCGGGGTTCACTGGGACCACACAAGAGACCCCCCGCGGAAGCCGGGGGTATCCACCACCCGTGAACGGATCCGCAGTTTCTAAGGAGCGACATGTTTATCGCAGTGGCTGCTAGCTTTTAGATCCAAGCCCCGTGGGGGCGGCATGTGAACCATCATGACCGACCGCATGTCGCTCCTACGGAGCTTGAGGCCTCCTTCTGGGTACACTTGGCTATAAACATGCCGCCCCGACCTTGTCGGGGCTGATACTTATCCTGATCTGATGATAATTTCCATCTAGTCGAGTACATCATATGGAAATCACACCCCATTCTAAACCATAGGAGAAGAACCTTATGCGAAAACTCCCGCGGATGATTGGTCTCTTTTTGTTCTTGATTGGGCTTTTCAACGCTGCCGTGTTTTCACAGGCGATACAGAGTCACTCGCTGGCGGAAGCGATGATGGTTCAGTCGAAATACGAAGCGGCGCTTTTCCAAAATCCCAACGTACGTGCAGTGGGGATCGGCCGCCAAAATGATACACAGGAATGGATTGTTTCCGTGTATGTTTCGCCGGGGACTGTCCCCAGTGAAATTCCCGCTACGCTGGATGACTTCCCCGTGAGGGTCAAAGAATCCGGCGCCATTTATGCTCTCGATGGCGGGGCGGCGCATCGGCGCCAGCAGGGCTTGCCCGTATTATTGGGGGCCTCGACCAGCAATACGTTGGGTTGCTTGGCCGGCACGCTCGGATTTAAAGTATGCGATAGCGCCGATCCCTCCGTCACGGGATACGTCACCAACAATCACGTCGCCGTGGCCGCCGGCTCGTACTTATGCCCAAATGAAGCCCCGCGCTGGTCATGGCAAAGCCACTTGGGCCGGTACGACTTGGACTGCCGCCCGAATGCGCTTATCATCGGATTTTTAGAAAGATTTGTTCGGATAAATTTTCGCGGAGAAAACCGCGTCGATGCGGCCTTCGTGAAAGAATTCGGCGCCAATACGGTTTCGGAGGAAATCCTGGACATTGGCTTCCCCACGCGGACGCCACGCAATGCCGACGTCGGCGACATGGTTCGTAAGAGCGGGCGAACCACCGGCGATACCACGAGCCAGGTCACGGAAGTAAATGCGACCGTCGAGGTGAGCTATGGCTCCTGCGGTACCACCTTTTTTACCGGGCAAGTTATTGCCGATAACGCGGCCGTCTTTGTCGACGCGGGGGATTCCGGATCTCCCGTAGTCGATGCGAGCAATAATCCCGTCGGATTGGTGTTTGCCGGCAGCGACGAAGTGGCGGTCTTCAATTCGATCAGTGAAGTAATGACGCTGCTAAACGTGCAAATGGATTGCGACTATTAAGACTCGGCTCCGGCGCGTAGCGGTGTAAAACTATCTTGCGCTTGGCGCGGCTCCGCATGAAACGACGGCGACCGGGCTCCGGGAACTCCTGGCAGGAAACGACCATACGTAGAGGTGTGTGTTTGCGTCCGCGACGGCCTCAGTGAGCCACGGCTTGGCGAGCCCGCTCTTCGTCAAGCAGCCGCAAGCCCTCCAAGAGAAGATTCATCGTGTTGATGTGTATCGTTTCAGCGAATTTGTTCTTTCGCGGTTCGAACTCGTAACTGCCGACTTCAACGCGAATCAAGTGGTAGAGCGCCTGTATGCCGCCCTTATCGCCCACCATGGCATCAACCACTTGCCCGCTATTGAATAGCAAGCGACCCTCCTCCGTGGCGGATACGATTTTGAGGATCCCGGTTTTACACGAGTTCTCGATAAACTGAATCACCTCGACAATGGTAAACAGCCCAAAGTCACCGACAAATCCGGTGACCGACTCTCTTCCGCCATCCAAGGATTTCAGCGAGAGCGTCGGTTCGAGCTTCAGCGCCTCTCGTAAACTCTCTTGCGCCTTGTCTCGCATGCCGCGCTCCAAATATTGCTTATAGAGCTCAATGCACTCCTTCGCCGCGTTGCTCATCAGTTTAGCCGTTAAATAAACCGACTTAAGTTTGTCCCGGAGAACCAAACTGCGAGGCTCCGTCTCCAAGTATGATTTAAGCACCTGCATGGCATTATCTAGATGCCCATAGCGGACCAGCAGGTCAACGCTGGCGGTCAGGCTCTCTTCCCCTTCCACCTGGCCGGATTGCAGGGCCCAGGTCATCTTAGTTGCGGATTCCGCGCCTTGCGTACGATCACCATTGCCGCCGCCTTGGTTGCCGGCTTCATCGCATGGTTCGGTGTCGCACGCACTCGCCTCCGGCCCCCCGGCGATCAGCATGAATACCTTGTCATAGTTCTTGAGAAAACTTCGCTCTTTGTAACCCAGTTCGACCATCCGTTGACCGACGCGATAAGCTTCCTTGGTCTCCCTCGCGCGATAGAGCGCGTCGAATAAGAGGGGATAAACTTTTAGCGCTTGTGTGATGTCATCGTAGCGTTCATAAATCTCAGCGAGCACTTGCATCGCCGGAATATGATCCGGCTCATGCCCAAGTATACGCTTAACCAGGTACGCCAATTCGGTCTTTTGCAGGTAACTGGAGTAGGACACCATTTCCCGTATGCCGCGTAGAGCCCGATTAAATTCTTGGCGGGAAACGAGAAGATAAACAAATTGGAGAAATTCATTGTAAAACGTCTTATCCAGGCCATACAGCCTGAGACTAGCCGCTTCGGCTTCATCATATTTCTCCAACGCAATTAAGGTGTTTATCATTACGCGCAGCAGGCGAGGATCTTCGGAATTTTTCTCCAGGAGTTGCTTTTGCAAGAAAAGCGCTTCCGGCGACCGCCCCAGTTTGGTCATGATGCTGGTAGACATCTCCACTAGAGCGATATCCGTCGGCCGTTTTTCAAGCAAGTGGTCGAGAATGACGAGACTGCGCTCAAGCTTGCCTTCCTTCTCCAACATGGTAGCGCCCTGCCAGTACAAGGCATAGGCTTCCTCTTGACGATCAATTCTTTCATACAAGTGCGCCTGGACAATAACCAACTCGGCGTCCTGCCGGCTGCGCATGCTCGTCTGCACCAGGTTGATCAACTGTTGAATATGGGCGTGGCCTTTGGCGTCGGTGTGACGATTCTCGAGCAATAACTTGGCGCCGTCCATCAGAAAACGCACGGCGTCAGATGGCAGGTTAGTCTTCTGGTAAAGGCCGGCCAGAGTCAGCACGACCTCGATATCGGCCGGTCGTATGCGGTTAATTTTTCGGTAGATTCGGATAGTGTCAGACAGTCGCCCTTGCGCCGAATAACCGCGTGCCGCGCGTAAGAGGACTTTATAAGCTTGTTCATCGTTGCCCAGTTTGATAAGAAGATCACCGGCTAAAATCAGCGCCTGAAAATCTGAGGAGTCGCTTTCAAAGGCCTCCATGTAGGCCTCAACTCCTTTATCAATGCGACTAGCCAGGACATAACTTTCGGCTTTGCGGATGCACCGCTCCTTTTTAGACATGGGCTCACCCAAATTCATTCTGCCGGGCTCCATGCTGCGCCTAATGGCCTTCAGACATGAACACCCTTCGCCGCGATGCCTGCGGAAAACATGGCCGGCATTTTATCAGTTTTATTGGTTGGAGGGGGAACGCCTGTAATTATAGCATAGCCCGTACGGATATGGGAAAATTTCTTGGGCGGCGCCGGTCACGGCGTCGGGCTGGACCGCCCCACCCCTATTCGCCCCGGCCGGTCTGCCCCCAGCGCGCCCGATGGGGCCGATCCAGAAGCTGACGAACTTTCTGGGTTAGCTCGGAGGGCTTAAAGGGCTTCTCGAGAAAGTCGAGGCCTTCCGTGGACTCAAAGCTTTCGCGCAACATCTGAATCTTATTGCCGCTGATGAACAGTAATCGTAATGAGGGTTTGTGTGACTTGAGTATTTCGTAAAGTTCTCGGCCGCCAACCCCCGGCATCACGGCGTCCGAAACCACCAGATTAACCAACGCTAATTTCTCTAGGAGCACCTGTAAGGCTTCATTCCCGTTAGCCGCCGTCAGCATTTGATACCCCTGTTCTCGCAACACGCCGACCATCAGGTCGCGAATCACGGCTTCGTCTTCGACAACTAATAGGGTCTCTTTGCCGTCCTGGAGCGTTTGGACGTCGTCCGCTTCAGTGACAAGAGCAACACCGGCTTGCACCGGCAGATATATCCTAAAGGTCGTTCCGCGCCCGATGGCGCTCTGGACTTCAATCATCCCTCGATGCTGCTGAATGATAGAATAAACAATGGCAAGTCCAAGTCCAGTGCCACGCCCCGGTTCCTTCGTTGTGAAGAAAGGATCGAAGATCCTCTCTTGAGTGTTTCGGTCAATACCGGTCCCGGTATCGGTTATCGAGATTTGGAGGTAATCACCCGGCTTCGCCCAAGGATGGTTCGTGCAAAAAGATTCGTCCAATTTGACATCTTGGGCTTCGATCAACAACGTTCCACCCTGTGGCATGGCGTCGCGCGCATTGATGCACAAGTTCATCAGCACCTGTTCAATTTGGGTGACGTCGGCGTGAATTTGAGCTAAATCGCCGCGCGTGATCACTCTGAACACAATATTCTCGCCCAGGACTCTCTGGATAAACTGACTAAGGTCCGCGAGGACGGCGTTAATATGAATCGGGCGCGGCTCTAGGGCCTGTTTGCGCGCAAAGGTTAAGAGTTGGCGAGTCAAATTGGCGGCCCGCTCGCCGAGCTTCTGAATCTCTCGTAAGCTTTTGTAGTGGGGATGGTCGAGGGAGAGATCCCGCATCGCTAAGTCACAGTACCCGATTATGCCGGTCAAAATATTATTGAAATCATGCGCCATCCCCCCGGCCAAAGTGTCGATGGATTCCATACGCTGGGCGTGCCGAAGCTGCGACTCCAACCGTTTCCGCTCCGTGACGTCACGCGCAAGGCCTTGGATCCCGACCAGGGTGCCTTCGTGTAAAATGGGCTGCAATCCAATATCCAGGGCCACACGGCAACCGCCTTTCACCAGAACCTCGAACTCATCCGTGATGGCGATCGTCCCAAATCCGGCACGGCTAGGGATCTGCCGCGCTCGCGACAAATCAGCCGGCATCAAGAAATGGCTGATGTCCATTTTAAGAATCTCATCGCGCGGGTAGCCGAGAATCCGTTCTCCCGCCTTATTTACAGACGTGAAGTTCCCTTCGAGGTCCAAAGTAAACATGGCGTCATTGGCGTTCTCAAAGAGCTTGCGATAACGATCCTCGCTGGCTTGCAGCGCGGCTTGCGCCTGTCTCTGCTCGGTAATATCCCTGGTGATGGAAAGTAGCGCGGTAACCTCATTCCGCGGGTCGCGCAGAGGAACGGCACGGGTCGCCAGCCATCGCCGATGGCCGTTGAGGGTCAAAATTTCAAACTCCAAGGCGCGCTCTTTTCCGTCAAATACGTCCGTCACCAGGGCCTGAAACGCGTCCCGATATTCTGGAACTACCATCGGCAACATGGGTTGACCAATCACGTGACCGCGGGAAGGGGCCTCAATAATTGCCAGACCGGCGGGGTTCATATCCAGCAGGATTCCGTCGCGGTCCAACGTTTTAACACATTCAGGTTCGGCGTTGATTATCGTCCGTAAGTGGTTCTCGCTCAATTGGAGTTGTTCGACCGCCTGCTTGCGCGCGGTCACGTCAAACATCACGCCTCTAAGTTTTGCCACGCGCTCGTCATCGATCCCCAATGAGCCAAGTTGGCGCAGCCAGACCGTGCGGCCGTCGGCCGCGTACATGCGATACTCCAACTCGTGACGTCTCTGGTCCGCAACAGCCGCGTATATATCCCTAAGCACCCATTCTCGGTCATCGGCATGAATATGTTCCGCCAAGAAAGCTGGCTGATGGATCCAGGTAGCAATCGGAAAGCCCAGTATCCGTTCGGCCTGCCGGCTGACATATGTGAAGCCCAATGTGCCTGGATCGGCCTCCCATACAATGCCATCGATAGAATCGACCAGCGCTTCGTACTCCTGTTTGGACTGGCGGAGCACAAACTCGGCTCGCTGTAGGTCGTTTAAATCGCTATTAACGCCCGGTGTAGGGAGTTCGGCGGCTACCCGGTAGCGTTCCTCGCAAGTCTCCAATGGCCGAATCGCCCGCGCATGCTCAGACTGTAGGGTGGCTCTTTGTAGAGCATCCCCCACCGCCAGCGGCAAGAGATTGAAATGATGCTTGAGAAGATAATCGCTGAGCCCCCACTTGCGCCCTTCCATCGCTACCGTTTCACAGAGGGCTTCGGTGACCATAATTACCGGCAAATGTATATGGCGCTCTCGGATCCGCTTTAAGATTTCCAAACCGCTGGTCCAACTAAGCTGGTAATCGGTAATCACCAAGTCAAAGTTAGGCCGACTTAAAGCGGTTTGGAAGTCCTCCGGCCGCGCAATCTCCAAAAACTCATATTCGTTGGATTGTTCGCGCAAAGCCGCAATCATGCGCGTGCGCGCCAATGAATCTTCCTCGAGGATCAAAAACCGCATATCGCCCCCTTGCTGATGTTCCCTTCATCCTCGTCAACTAATTCTCGGCGTCATACGTGCGGCTTACTTCCCCCTTGATCCTGAATCAAGACTCCGGCATGGCGGGACCCGCTTCTATTTAAGATAGAAGAAGTATTGCAATGACGCCGGCAAGAGAAAATGACGACTTTAGCTGATAAGATTGTCATGAAAGGTGCGTAGAAACGCCGCGCGATGCCGCAGGACCCGCGAAGCCGTCCGCTAGTCCACTCCTGATGGCGGCTCATGATAAATATTAGGCGCCAAAGACACACGATTCATGCGATCTCGGAGCCATGCGCGAATATAGCATAGTGGAATATGGAACGCAACAGCTAGTCCTCGGCGATCGGGAGAGCCGGCCGAAATATTCTTACGCTTCTTGTGCCTCAAGGTGGAAGCGGCATCCTGCCGCTTAGGACAAGGCGCATTTCTTATCGTGGAAGCGGCATCCTGCCGCTTAGGACAAGGCGCATTTCATATAATCGAACTTAAGTTTGAAAACAGGGCGATTGCAACCGCCTTTCTTTTTGAGTATAATCATGACCAGATGAGTGAAAGCTCTTGGGGGTTATTAGCTAAAAATTTGTAGAGGATTAGACGCGGCGTGTCGATCTTCTATTGGCCAATCATGGGGTGGGGTTGTTCACTGAAAAATTGTAGGAGGATTTTACATGAAGAAAAGAACACTAATATTTTTTACGGCCGCAGTTCTGTCCAGCGTTCTTTTGGCGCGCGGGCTGACGCAAATCTCCAACCTACCAACCGAGCCGGTGGCGGTCGACCCATCCACGGGCGTGACGGTCGTGGCCCAAACCATTGCGTCGGGTCTGGTGGTACCCTGGAGCCTCGTATTTGATCCGGACGGTCGTTTATTTGTGACTGAGCGACCCGGCCGCGTGAGGGTCATCATCAATGACACTCTGCTCACGCAACCGGTTATCGACATGACCGGCGTCGTCGCCCATGCCGGCGAGGGCGGTTTATGTGGGATTACGCTCGATCAGGATTTTGCCGCCAACCATTATCTGTACGTTTATCACACCTACCGCGAGGGCGGGTTGCTCAAAAACCGTGTAGTGCGGCTCATCGAAAATAATAACCGCGCCACCATCGATACCGTATTGCTCGCGGGGATTCCGGGTCAGTCGATTCACGACGGCGGCCAGATTAAAGTAGGGCCTGACAATCTTCTCTATGTTACAACCGGCGATGCCAGCGTACCGGACAACGCTCAGCGTCTCTCCTCGCTGTCAGGCAAAATCTTGCGAATGAACCTGGATGGCTCGGCTCCGGCCGATAATCCGTTCCCCGATGAGGCGCCGCTAGTGTACTCTTACGGGCACCGCAATCCCCAAGGATTGGCTTGGGACAGCTCCGGCCAGCTCTATGAGACCGAGCACGGGCCTTCCGGAGAGCTTGGCGCCAGATCCAACGATGAGGTAAATATCATCTATCCCGGCGTCAACTATGGCTGGCCCAATTGCATTGGCATTTGCGGCGATCCCAACTATATGGACCCGATACGACTCTTCTTCCCGGAAACGGTGCCTCCCCACGGCGCTACGTTCTATTATGGCGACCAACTTCCCATGTGGACCGGCAGTTTCTTTTTCGGCACCTCGGGGTTCAATTTTAATCCCGCGGCTCGCCATATTCACCGCCTGTTATTTGATCAGCTCGGCGGCACGACCATTGTTGAGGAGGCGAGACTCGCCCAAGATCAATTTCGTCGGATTCGCGATATGATCGCCGGGTCGGACGGCTTCCTCTATTTTACTACCAGCAATCGCGACGGCCGCGCCACGCCGCTGGCTGGAGATGATCGCGTCATACGTCTTCGTCCACAATAAGTCTGAAACCGCGAGAGCGGCCCACGTCCTGGCGGGCGTAGCTACGCCCGCCAGGACACAAGAATCTCAAATATTTTACGTACCTGTGCAACCCCTCCACGCCGTAGGGCGGTCATCCCATACAGAACCGAGAGCGGTAGCGACCGGATAAGCGTCGTATGGCACATAGACCCGGTCTGTATCAATGCAGACCGCCTGAACCGTTACGAAATTTATACGGCGCAAAGGGCACGAGTTGATAGCCTCGTTGCGCTAGGCCCGCCCAAATTTTCATCCCGCTATCTACATGTGGTCAAACCAAGCTCGGGGACTCGCCATCGGAGAGAACTTTCGCACTCCCGCCTTGACTAGCAGGCTCACGCGACAGAAATATTATTGCGCTAATACAAATACTGACGATGGCAGCAGCCGCGGTAGGAGAATATGGCGGGGCCGACGAGACTCGAACTCGCGACCTCCGACGTGACAGGCCGGCGTTCTAACCAGCTGAACTACGACCCCGCCCATTCCATTTACTTATGCTGAAAGGCGCTTGCCATCCGGCGACTTCTCTAACTGACGCTTCGCTTACGCGACCTCACTTATCGAATCACTCACGATCACAAGCGAACAGTATTATACCAGAAAAAAATTAAAAATAAAGACCGGCGCTCATAGCATCAGAAATTCCCGCTCAGGGGCCGCACCCTCGGCGTGAATTCCGGGGTCCCTTCCTTTTTCCCCTTTATCCCCCCTGGCCATTCCCGTATAATAATCGCTCTGACTCTGCAATAGGGGGAGAGCCGATGCTTAAATCTTATAAAGGAAAGTATCCGAGTATTTCGGGGACGGCGTTCATTGAAGAAAGCGCCCAGGTTATCGGCGACGTCCACGTGGGCCATCACGCCAGCATATGGTTCCAGGCCGTGGTGCGTGGCGATATTATGCCAATCCGCATCGGAGATTACTCCAACGTTCAGGATGGGTGCATTCTTCACGTGGTGAAGGATAAGTACCCCACCATCATCGAGGACTGGGTAACCCTGGGACACGGTGTGATCGCGCATGGGTGTGTCATACGGTCGCACTGCCTGATCGGCATGCGCGCCACGCTACTGGATGATGTTGAAATCGGTGAAGGATCCATCGTGGCCGCCGCCGCCCTAGTCGCGCCCGGTACTAAAGTGCCTCCGAGGAGCCTCATCATGGGCATACCGGCCAAGGTGGTACGAACCTTGAGCGACGCGGAGGTAGCCCTTATCGATCAGTACGCCAAGAATTATTTGGAATATAAGGAAGAGTATCAAAGAAATCCCTAAGGCGACGATGGGACGACAATCGGTAGGCGTAATCCCAATTATGCGACCGGCCCTGTGAGGGTTGGGTGTGATTACAGTACGATATACACGTAAAGGCAGTAAGGCACTGCCGGATCTATGTAACGATTAGCCCCGTTAGGGGCGACATGTTTATAGTATAGGCATCCGAAATAAGTGCCAAGCTCCGTAGGAGCGGCATGTGATCGGCGACCAGGATTTACATGCCGCTCCTACGGAGCTAGCGTTTAAACACCTAGGCTTCGAGCTATAAACATGCCGCCCCTAACGGGGCTTGAATCGTGCTGGTGTAACACGTTGAGAGTCGGACACGGCGCGGGGTAAGAACGCATACGACCTTTTCACGGTCCGACCTGCTTGGCGATATTGGTTCAGTAGCGGGCTCACGGTGCAGGCCACAATCAAATTTCTGTGGTTCGAATTTTTATGGAAGACCGCGCATGAAGAAGGTGGATAGTTTATGGAGTCAAAAGTAGAGCCGAAATTGGAAAACATGGGCAACCTCGTAAGGTCCCATACCTGCGGCGAGTTACGTCCGTCCTCGGTCGGGCAACGCGCACTGCTCATGGGCTGGGTAGATCGCCGGCGCGACATGGGACAAATCATCTTCATAGATTTGCGCGATCGTGAAGGCATCACACAGATCGTTGTTCGATCCGACGCCGACGCCGAGGCCCACCGAACGGCCGAGGCCCTGCGGCCGGAATACGTTCTGGCCGTCGAGGGAACCGTGGTGGCGCGCGATCCGCAGACCATCAATCCCAATCTTCCAACCGGCGAGGTTGAGCTGCTTGCCGACCGCATCTATTGGCTTAACGACTCCCAAACGCCGCCCTTTGAGTTAACCGATGATGTACGGGCGCCCGAGGAACTTCGGCTGGCTTATCGCTATCTTGACCTGCGCCGCCCAAAAATGCAACGCAACATACGGTTGCGACACGCGGTAAGTTGGGCCATACGCGAGTACATGAATCAGCAAGGGTTCTTGGAGATCGAGACGCCCTTCTTGACCAAATCTACGCCGGAAGGCGCACGCGATTATTTAGTGCCGAGCCGCGTGCAACCCGGCCGTTTTTACGCGCTGCCGCAGTCGCCCCAACTCTTCAAGCAGATCCTCATGATCTCCGGCTTTGACCGCTACTTTCAGATCGTTCGCTGTTTTCGCGATGAAGACCTGCGCGCCGATCGCCAACCGGAGTTCACGCAAGTCGACATTGAAATGTCCTTTCCGCAGCGAGAGGTTCTCTTTGGCCTTATCGAAGGATTAATGGTTAAGGCTTTCGCATGCGCCAACGTGACCGTCACGACGCCGTTTCCGCGCATGACGTATCAGGAAGCCATCGAACGCTACGGCTCCGATAAACCCGATACACGGTTTGGCCTGGAGCTGATTAATCTTTCCGACCTATTCCGCGAGAGCGAGTTCCGTGTGTTCAAGGACATCGTTCAAAAAGGCGGTTATGTTAAAGCGATCACGGTTCCGAGCGGCGGCCGTTACTCGCGCAAGGAGCTCGACGACTTGGTCGAGGTCGCCAAGCAATTCGGCGCCCAGGGCCTTTTGTGGGTGCGACCAGACGGCGACGGCGTCAAGTCTTCGTTTCCCAAAGCCGTAACCGAAGAGACCTTGCGCGCGGTTTTGCGGCGGGCTCAGGCGAACCCCGACAGCCTGGTCTTGATCGCCGCCGGCGCTTTGAAAAACGTTTCGGAGATTCTTTCGGGATTGCGCTTACACCTCGGCCGGCGAGAAAATCTCATCGACAACGGTCGCTACAATTTCTTATGGGTAACCGAGTTTCCGCTGTTCGTATATGACGAGAAAGAACGTCGCTTTATGGCTATGCATCATCCTTTCACCGCTCCGCTCGACGAAGACATCGACCGTCTAACAACCGCTCCGGAAGCGGTGCGGGCGAAAGCCTACGATCTGGTCCTCAACGGAATGGAGATTGGCGGCGGGTCCCTACGTATTCATCGGCAAGACCATCAGCGCACGATTTTCCAGGCCCTCGGCATAAGGAAAGAGGAAGCCGAAGAAAAATTTGGTTTCTTTTTAAACGCGCTCCAATACGGCACGCCACCCCATGGCGGGATTGCCCTCGGGTTAGACCGTATAGTGATGATCTTGGCCGGCGAAAAATCTTTGCGCGAGGTTATTGCGTTCCCCAAGACAGCCAGCGCGACTTGTCCACTGACGCAGGCCCCCTCATCGGTAAGTCCGGCGCAACTAAGCGAGCTGCGCATACAGTCCACGGACACCGAGTGACCGATTGTTGTTAAGCTTGATAGAGCGCGTTGCACGGTTATGTCAACCCGCCGAATTTTTCACCGGTCCCTGGCTGGGCGTTTGTCTCGCGTTGATGGGCACAAGTAATCTCCTGCGGAGCACATTCCTTTGGAACTTACGGTCAGGCGGCCTCTCTTTGTCCAGTAAATCAAGTACGACCTCTATATAAAACAACCCAATTTTGGCCTTTCTTGAAAATAATTATAAAGCGAAACTTTCCTTTTCACGATAAGTCTACTCGTATGTCAGAACGATGCTGGCATGGACAGCACGAATTCAAAAAAAATAAATGGAGTGTGACTATGATGTTTAGAATGAAACCGACCGTTATAGCCCTTGGCACAGTGTTCGCCCTTTGGGCTTTTCCTGTAACGTATGTCCAATCGCAGGACATTAAGGAAGATAAGAAAGATATACGAGGGGACAGACGAGACATAAGGGAAGATACAAAGGATATCCGTAAGGATAGACGCGACATTCGCCAGGACAGCCGGGACATTCGCCAGGACAAGAAGGATCTCAACCGTGACATCAGGGACCGAAACCAGGATCGGCGCGAGCTGAAAGAGGCCGAGCGAGAAGGCGATGCGGCGGAAGTGAAAAAAGAGAAGAAGGATTTAGCCAAAGATAACGCCGACATCAAGAAAGATCGTAGCGATCTACAGAAAGACCGAAAAGATCGCCATGAAGATCGTAAAGACCTCAAGGGCGATTTGAAAGATCGTCGCCACGACCGCAAGGATGTGCGAAAAGATCGCAAAGACCTTCGGCATGACCGACGGAGTAACTAGTCTCGATTTCCCGTGCCCGTGGGGCTTGTGCAACTCTCAACAAGCCCCACAACTTTTTTTCACTCGAAGGCGCCTCCACGGCATGACACACGTTGCCCGCTTCCTCCCAAGCCTCAGTTTTAAAAAATAGAGTAACTGTTCAGCCACGCCTTCGACCAAGCCGGAGGGTTTCCGCGCTATTTCTGATTTCAAATTTCGTAATTGCTCAACCACCCACGCATTAGGCTACCCAGCCGCTACGGAACCGCCGCCTTGGGCTGAGCAGTTACAAAATAGATTTACACACGTGACTCGAACCCTACTTACGCGGTTAAACAGCCACGGTAGCGCCGGCATCCCTGCCGGACGAATCCCGTCGCGGACCGCGTCCACCCTTGCCGGCAAGGATGCAGGCGCTCCGTTAGAACCACGGACCTGAGACCAATCGATGGAAAGCCCTTTTGACAGTGTCGTCCGCTTGTTGCTGGTTAAGCAACGTAAGTATTCTCACTCGTAGCGCGACGATCCTATTTCGCACCGCATCGGGGCCAATCCCGAGGACCGCGCAAAGATCATTCACATGATAGTTGCTCAGTAATAGCTTCAGCAACCAGCGTTCCTCGGCATCCAAATGCGCTTGCACTAAATGTTTAAGCTTTCCGGTCAGCGATTGGCCTGCGGTTGTTGCGCAGGCTGGGCAACCCCGCATGGGCGCCGCCGGCGCCGCTGCTTCTCGCGAACCCTCGTTTTGCACCCATTGCCAAACTTTTCTAAAATTGATAATCATAGCGTTTCTTCCTTTTCACGTCTTGCGCATCCTTTACAGCATTCGTTCACAGGCCCATATATAGAATTGCACGAGCAGACCAAACGTTCCCAAAAATCTTCACGTAAGCAATTTTTTAAACTGTTCAGGGGGCCTGCACTGCTACAGAACCGGGAGCGGTAGCGACCGGGTCTATGTGCCATACGGCGCTTACCCCGGTCGCTAGCGTTCCCGGCGACGTGTCGGATGGGTGCCCTAAGGCGTGAGCGGTGGAACGAGTACAAAATTTGAAATCAGGAATCGTGCAGAAACCCTCCGGCTAGATCGAAGCATCCCTCGGCCCATTTGAGCCGAGTGTCATCCCGCACGAATCCCTTTGACGAAGTATTCACGCTGCCGCGGCGTGGCCCCTATGCGGAACTGCGTACTGAGAGGCGATTTAATTTGGCGACTAATTCGACCTTTCCTGACTTGCGTCGGGATTTAGTCCGATACATAATTAGGAGCATGATCGTTCCAGTCATTTTAGCGGCCGGCGAATCTCGGCGCATGGGTCAACCCAAGCCGTTGCTTCCTATCTTTCAAACGACCTTTCTCGAACACATCGTCGACGTATTGAAGACTCTGAATTTTCCTACCATCAAGATCGTTCTTGGCCATGAGGCCGACCTTATTCAGCGCCGCACACGGCTAGTGGGATCGGACATTGTTTTTAATCCGCACTATGCCGACGGGCAGCTAACCTCATTGCAGGCGGCCATCCGTCATGTCATTGAAACCGCAGAACCGGCCGCCGGAATATTGGTTTGCCTCGTCGATAACCCGTTGCTGGATCCTGAAGTCGTGCGCGCCCTGCTACAAGGCTTCGAGCAGAGTGGACAGCCGATTATTGTTCCGACGTGCCATGGCCGGCGCGGTCATCCGGTCCTTTTAGCGAAATCGCTTTATCGCGAGCTTCTGCTGGCCCCCATTGATCAAGGCGCGAAAGCCGTCGTGCGCAAAGTACCGGAAAGAGTGCTGGAGGTTGAAACGGGGAACGACACCATCCTCGTCGACGTGGATACGCCTGAGAAATACAGAGATCTCTGCCGGCGACTATAGGCCACGCCAAGGCGTGCGCCTCAGCTCGTTAACTCCGCGGGAAGTAAGAGCGGCACACGGCACACGACGACTGTTCCATTGGATTCGCCGATGCCTGATTACGGGGATGGACTACTTGGAAAACAACCGAATGCCCGACTCTCCACCGAACTGCGCGCGTAGGCCCGCCACAAAATTGATGCGCAACGAGCGAAAGCCGAAAACTTCTTCGTACTTTTGATTGGCCATGTTGTCGATTCGGCCATACAACTGTAGTCCATTCGCCAGTTCATAAGAAAAACCGGCGCCGGCCTTGATGTAGCCGCCGTTCACGAAAAACGCCCCAAACGGCGGTAGACCCCATATCGGGTGCGCGTCGCGTGTCATGCCGCGCAAGGCGGCATCCGTTTGCAGCGTCAGTCGCCGATTTCGCCACGTCGCAAAATAGGAGCCGGAATGCCGCGCCCGTCGCAAGAGCGGGTCGCCTACCAGATACGGCGGCTGCGCACGATCCGTCCCGGTCAACGCCAAGATTGTCGAATCCAAGAACGTGTAAGCGCCGCCCAGCGTAAGCGAGTGCGTGGGTCGCAACGACAGGGAGAGCTCGACGCCTTGGGCGCGCGCATTGGCTATGTTATCCGACCGCAGCGCTCGACGACTGGCTTCGTTCCCAAAAACAATAATTAGGTCCTTGTATCGATTATAGAAGTAAGTGGCGCCAACCAACACGCGCTCACCAATAAGACCCTGCTCCAGGCCGATGTCAAAGCTGCGTGTGCGCTCGGGGCGCAATGGCGAATTTATCGGGTTGGAGAAAGCGATCTCAAAACCGCCGCTGGGCGCCCGTATGCCGGTCCCGAAACTGCCATGGAGCTTTGTCGAAGTTATGTTTCCAGCGGAGGCGAGCGGCCGCAGGTAATACGCCGCTGACATTTTCGGGTTCACTGAAACTACCGATGTGCGCGGTATCGTCGTAAATCCCGGCAGCAAGCGCGTTCGAATATTCTCCAGCCGTAGGCCGGTGTTGACAAATAATCGGCCATCCCACTCAAACTTATTCTCCACGAAATAACCAAAGTTATTGCGGAAGAGATCAAAGGGCCGGTTATTTCGATCAGTAATAAAGGTGTTGCGCTCCCGCTCGCGCTCGTATTCCATACCGAACGACAACAGGTTGTGGCGAGAGAGGGCATAATCGCTCTCCGTTTTGAATACTCCGCGAAAATTATTGTCAAAAGAAGGGCCATACGAACTGGCAAAGAAACCGCGCCGGTTAACCACGCTCCCGACGAACCGTTGTTTGAGCCGGGCGCTAAATCCATGATCGTAAGAAGCCCCGTAAATGAAATCGTTGTTCTTGAAGCGCTCAATGAGATCGGGCGCCGGGTTCTGCCAGGGAGCGGGCCCAAACGGGCCGGGCGCGCCGCCCTCATTATTCAGCGCATTAAACTTGATCTGCAAACGGCGATCCTCGGCAAAGCGATAGCCCAGGTTAAGCGACAAGTTCTGGTTCCGGTAATCATCATTGCGCACGACGCCATCGGTATCCAGGCGAGAAAGGTTGAACCCCCAGTCGAATCCGCGGTTAAGCCCATTCCCTCCCAGGGTGAACCGGCGCGTGGCATAACTGCCGCCCTCGCCCGACACGGTGAAATGGGGCTCACCGGCCCCCCGCTTGGTAATGACGTTAACTACGGCCCCGATGGCATTGGCGCCGTATAGCGCGCTCTGCGCGCCGCGTAGGACCTCGATTCCCGCAATATTATCGGTAGGCAAGTGGCCAAAGTCAAAAAATCCGCCGAAATCATTTACCTGTATCCCATCCACCAGCACTAGATTGTATTTGGAATCGCCGCCCCGCGCAAAAATCGACGTAATGCCTCCGCGGCGTCCCGATTGTACGACCGAGAGACCGGGTACGGCTCGCAAGACCTCAAGGACAGTCTGGGCTTGACGGTCCTCGATATCTCTAGCGGTGAGGACCGTCGCGCTGGCGCCGACTTGGGTAAGCGGCGTCTCGGTGCGCGCCGCAGTCACGATGACTTCTTCGGGGATCGCACTGATCTGCAATCGTAAATCGAGGTTCCGCGTCTGGTCATTGGCCAGTCCGACGACCTGTGTAATGTCGGTGCGGAAACCAGTCACACCGACAACGACCTGATAAGAGCCGGCCTTGAGCGGCTCAAAATTAAACTCCCCACGCCCGTTGGTAGGTTGGGTTAGGGAAGATCCCGTCGCTAGAATCAGAGTAACCTTGGCATTCGGTATGACCGATCCCGTCTCATCATGGACCGTTCCTTTTATCGAGCCTCCGAAAGCCGTTCCCCACAATAACGCGAGAGCCATCACCGTGCTAAATACGAAATTAACAATTTTCACAACGCCTCCTTTTAATTGGCAGTTCTAATTTAATTGGGTCCTTCATGGTTACGGGCACTTCAGGACCGGCGCCAAACCCCGCATCACCGATCCATATTTCTTTAGGTTCGCCATTGGAAGTCTGCTTTCTGATGTTCCTTGTGATTGTTCATACCTGAATTTTGCACGAGAATCACCAGGATCGTCTGGAAACAAGGCTTCAGCGTTGTTTTACGCTGATTAGCTGAGAACGCACAGTCCTCGCTAAGTTACCCTCCGTGGTGATGATCGTCCGTGCAAAAATTTTTTTGCACGGATCCGCGCGAACAAGCAGAGCCGGACAAAAATGGATCATTTGTTAGAGAAACCTCCTTGTCGTGCAAAATTCAGGTCATACGTAGCTCACTCGCGGTCGGCCGGTTGCGGGATTTATATCAACCTGGACCTCCACCTCAAACACTTCTCGGATCCTATCGCTCGTCATGACATCGGCCGGGGCGCCGCAACATACCATGCGTCCGTCCTTGAGCAGCAGGAGCCGGTCAGCGAACTCGGAAATTAAATTGAGGTCATGGGTAACCACGATGGTTCCCATGTCCCGCTTACAAGTTAGGCCGCGTACCAGCGCCATAATCTCAATCTGGTATTTCATATCAAGATTGGCGGTAGGCTCGTCGAGCAACAAGATCTGCGGTTCCTGCGCGAGGGCCCTGGCCAGCAGGACCCGCTGCCGCTCACCGCCGGAAATCTCATGAATTTCATGGCCGGCCAAGCCGTGACTGGCGGCCTGTTGCAGGGCCTCCGCCACGATCTTTACATCACTCGCGCGCTCAAAGCCAAATCCGGATAAATGCGGGTACCGTCCTTGCATGACAAAATTAGCGACTGAAATCGGGAGTCCAATAGTTGTTTCTTGCCGAACCACCGCTAGGCGGCGGGCTATAGCCCGGCGGCCTAATTGTTGCAGCGATTCGTTTCCATATATCCTGATTTCACCGCTGAAGGGCGTCAAACTGCCGTAAAGAATCCGCAGCAGGGTTGTCTTTCCAGCCCCATTGGGTCCGACGATACCAAGAATTTCCCCTCCATACAGGCACAGGCTGATATCGGCCAGCACCGGCCGGTCGTACGAAAAATTAATATGCTGTCCTTCAAGAACTAACGGACCCATGGATTAACACCTGGTACGCTTAATGCGGACGTGAGCCCCCATAGTATGTGCTCCGTAGGATCGGAAGATCATGTAAACCAAAGTTAACGGTTAGCCCTAACGAGGCTGCATAAGCGCATGGTTAAATACATTCTTCCTTTTTACCTACGTCCTATCGAAATCAGCGCACCCGCAAACTCGATGCCGTCACCGGAGAGCTCTAAAAAGGCACCATCTCTTGGCCTGGTCTTCCCATGGAACAGGGAAAAATCGTATCTTCTCAATAAGTCGGGGCACACTACAGGTTCGGCAAATTAAAATACCAGTAATCGGAATAGAGCACCCCTCAGAAATTAAACCACCAAGACGCCAAGAATAGGTGGCGTTTATCTTGGCGTCTTGGCGGTGCATAGGCTCCATTGTTCCACGCACATTTTGGCTCGTTGCTCATAGAGATGTTTGGCATTTACTCCATAGCGATTGGCGGCGGGGCGCGAAAACAATCCCAACGGGATTGCGGAACAAAGCCCAGGGTTGGCCGCGTCCCCGCGGCCAACCCTGGGAATGCGATGCGCCATGGATCCAACCCCCAAGGGGTTACGGCACGACCGAAGAACCGACGCAACCCCGTTAGGGTTGCCAATGTCCGCCGACCTTTTCCCAGGGTAGCTCGTGCCTCGCAACCCTGGGCTTTGAGACAGAATCCCGTTGGGATTCTGTAACGGGCAAACTATTTTCAAGAAGTGCCATTCGGGCCTTTATTCATGCCGTCTGTTTGGTTCCGGATCGTCCGGATTAGGTTACCCCGATTTATTGAGAAGATACGAAAAATCCACATCGCGTCACGTTCCCCTCTTGCGTAATAAGGAAAGAAAAACCGGCGCGCCGCAAAGGGCGGTAATCACCCCCACCGGCAGCTCCGCCGGCGAGATCACTATACGGGCCAACGTGTCGGCGACCACCGTAAATATCGCGCCGGCAAAAAAGACCGCCGGCAGCAATAGACGATAATCGCCGCCAATGCTCAACCGAACAATATGCGGAATGATCAATCCCACGTATGGAATCGAGCCGCTGATCGAGACGACTGCACCGGTCATGAGTGAGGTCACCAGATAAATAGTAGTTCGTACGGATTCCACCGGCACGCCCAGCGTTCGCGCGTCCTCTTCGCCAACGGCGATCAAGTTCAAACTCCGCGCCAAACTGTAGATCGCCAGCGCGCCCATCACTACGACAACCAAAACGACGGCCATGGAAAGATCCAGCCGCACCGGATGACTGAGATCTCCGATCAGCCAAAAGAAAAATCCGCGAATCTCCATTTGGCGGGTCGTGGTTAGCAACAGAATATTTACGGACATCAAGAGAGAAGACATGATTACCCCGGCCAACAAGAGACGACTGGAAGACCGGCCGCGCCGGCCGCCAGCCACCACGTACACCAACCCAATGGCCATGAGCGCGCCGAGGAATGCGGCTACCGGCCGTGTGAGATTGGCGGCGGCCTGCCACGAGGAGAGGCCGATTAACGAGCTGCCCATCGTTGCCAGTATGGCGCCGAAGGACGCGCCGCTGGACACGCCAAGAACATAAGGGTCGGCCAACGGATTCCGCAGTAGCGCTTGAAAGGCGGCGCCGGCGGTGGCCAATGCGGCGCCCACCATGGCGGCCAACAATAGGCGCGGAAGACGGATTGAAAATAGGATCACATCAATGTCCGCGGCGTATGGCGTGGTTCCCCGAAAGGCGCGCCACGGGCTTGTCATGCGTGATAAGACATCCGCCGGTGATACATGGGCGCTGCCTACAAAAAGGCAAAGTAAAATAGTAAGAGCCAGCCCCAACATTAAGCCCAAGACCGTTATAAATATCCTTACGCGCGTGAGAGGGACCACCAACGCGAGAAGCTCAGAAGAAACGGTCCCGTCTTCCCTTAAGTTCGATTTCACGGCTGGAACTTTTTTGGATGCACACATAATGGATCAACCTACCGTTGGATACAAGTCCCACTCAGGCGACAGCCTCCTCTTAAAAGACCTGAGAGCGCCCCGACTACCGTCGGGGCGAATCCCTTAGCGGACCGCGTCCACCCATGCCGGCAAGGATGCCGGCGCTCTTAGGCGTAATGAGCTCATGGTGGACCGTGCAGTATTCCTGCTACCTCTTCAATGCCGTCGATCAATTTCGGGCTCGGCTGCTGAATGGCCGGGCTGATGAAATAGATCCGTCGCTCAATGACGGCCGGCAGCGTGGCCCAGCCCGGGCTCTCGAGAAAGTACGACAGGGTGACCGGGTTTTCGCCCTTGGGAACGAAGATATACTCCGGCTGCTTAGCTATGATTTCTTCCGCGCTGTAGCGCGGGGATCGAGCTTTGGTATCCGCCGTTATGGAATCGCCGCCGGCCCAGCGCAAGCCGTCGGTGATAAAGGAATCCCCGCCCGGCGCCACGATAGGGTCATGCCAGATAAGATAAAGCACACGAGGGGTTGGCCGGCCTTGCCCTCGTTGTCGGACGGCCAACAGACGGCGACGCAAATCGCCGACCACCGCGGCCGCCTTTTGTTGAGTTCCCGTAATATCACCCACATCTCGTATCGACCGTAGAATTTCTTCCAGAGTGGAGGCATTGAGCGTGTAAACGGCCAGATTCAATTCCGCCATTTTGTCAATGGACTCTTTAACGTTACCGCTGGTCGTAGCAATAACCAGATCCGGCCGCAACGAGACAATAACCTCCAGGTTCGGATTCTGTAAGTCGCCGATGCGCGTCTTCGGTTTTACGCCGTCGGGGAAATGGCAGAAGTTGGTCACACCCACGACACGATCCTCGACACCTAAGGCAAAAAGAATCTCCGTCACGCTAGGGGCCAGCGAAATAATGCGAGAGGGGTTGGGTGCGACGAAAAGGACGCGCTCTACTTGATCAATCAAACGCCGCTTTCCATCAGCCGGCGGCCGCGTTTGACGGCCGGCGCCGGACGTCCCACAGGCGACGCCTGACCAGAGCAGAGAAAGCATTAAAAAGCGTAGGAAGAGACCAGCGCCACTCAGCGCCATCGATGAAGCGTTGTGCAATTCTTTGCTCATGCGAATTCCTCATGCCTACGGCGAAGATCTACGACGAATAAAAAAACAGAACCAACTGCGGTAGCGAGCGGGTATGCCAAGACTTGACATACCCGGTCGCTACCGCTACCGGTTCTTTTTCACCGGAGTTTTTTTCAGAAGCGGCGAGGCTTGTATAAAGCCAAGATATAGCGCGCTTTGTTCACGATTCAGACACGTCGCGCGGATCGTAGATCCCATTTTAAAACCCTCGACTGACTGGCCGGCAAAAAAAAACCTCCTAACTCCTCGAAAAAAGAGTTAGGAGGTTTTTCCAAACCGGACGGACTCTTTTCCGCGAAGAGCTAACCGAATTTTCTCCCGAGGCAGGTTTCCTGACTTACGGATCCTCGCGAAAATTTCGGGCCTTCCCCCGGCCGGCCATTGTTGGCCTTAACCAGAGTGACCGCCGCGTCTATCGCCGGCAAAGAAATATCGCTCTCCGATTACAGTGGCGGGACCGCGTGGGCCTTGTTGACCGATGAGCCGCCTCTAGGCGCAAGACTCATGAATCAACTCACCCAACTTCCCTCTTGATTGACCCTTGCAGGGGTCAATCACCTCTAGGAGTTTTTGAAAGAACAGATCAATAACGTTGAAACCCTATCACACCATTGATAAGGAGTCAAGCGCCCGCGGGTCATCCACGCGGAACATGGTCAAGTCTTAGCACTTTCCGAAAAAAATGTCTGGGTAAGGGCGCTCTTCACGGCTCCACATCAGCCCTGGCTGCGTGCCGAACATGAAGAATAAATACTGCCTCGTTTATAATCTGAAAAAGCGCACGATAGGCCCCGCCGCGCTTCCCATAGAGAATTTGCCTTACCGGAATCGCAAACGCATCACTCTCTCGTGCCCGCGGACAACGCGCGGGCTGCCTCTTGCGCGTCTCTATCTTGCGCAACAAACCGTTTAGCCAACGTTCCGCACCAGCAGGCAAATGCTCCCCATACCAATCATACGCCTTTTGTATCTCACTCTTCGCCGTCGCCGTTATCTCTATCCGATACACTTATCGCTTCCTGCGTCGAATACCTGCAAACACCTTCTCTAGAGGCTCCGTCCTTCCAGCCTTCACGGCATCAATACCGTGTTTAATGCCTTCGATGGCTTCCAGTCGGTCTACCAGCTCTAAAAGCTGTTGGTAGGAAGTAGCGTCTTGTACAACAAGCTCGGCTTTTCCGTTGATGGTGAGCACCACCGGATGGCCGTTCTTCTTCATCTGACGGATAAAATCCGTCGTATTCCTTTTAAAGTCGCTCAGCGAATGTATATCTTTGCTAATGTCGAGCATAATACACCTCTACACTTAATTTGCACCTAATTTGATGCTAGCATATTAGGCTAGGTTTGTACAGACCCCTACCAGCGTACCGCTTGATAGTATCGGGAAGGGCAAGCGGACCTTTTCAACCAATATTAATAGTAACCGTGGACGCAGTGCGCATCAAATCTCATGAAATTCCTGCTTTTCTTGACAAAGCTTAGAGTCCTCGTTATAGTTGCCGCTAAAATAATGTATTTCTATCGGCAGGTATTGTGAGTCCAGTCTATCTATATCGGCCGATGGGCGCGTATCGGGGGTGGAGGGGCCTTGATCTGGAATCACATTATCAGATCGGAAGACTATGACGAAGATTTGCATACCGCGTTTTGGTTATGGTTTTACCGGCAAAAAGGCACTCCAACTAATGATAGAACGACATGAACGGTTCGGCACGTTACAACACCCATTAAGAACGTGGGCACTAACCGAAAAAACCTAAGGAGGAACCCATGGAAGTCTCTACGTTGGATGCATATTCCACTTATTTGATGGCGCTCCGCTGGCTTCACTTCGTGGCGGGGATAACCTGGATCGGACTGCTTTACTTCTTCAACCTGGTCAACGTCGAGTTTATGAAGAAACTGGATGGTCCGACCAAAGGCAAAGTGATACCGGAGTTAATGCCCCGCGCCCTTTGGTGGTTCCGCTGGGGCGCGGTCGTAACCGTCCTGATTGGAATAATGTACTACATGAGCGTATTGAAGGACGAGCCCAACATGGGGTCGGCGATTGGGATCTGGTTTGGCGTTGTGCTGGTCACCTACGCCGTTATATATGCCGCGTTCGTGCCCACTTCGGGTCCCCTCAACAAGGGACCCATATTGGCCATCGTGGTTGGCCTTGTGGTTGTGATTATGATGGGCATCTTAATAGCCATGTTAGGCGGTCCAAAAGTCAGCAGTAAGTCCCTATCGATCGCGCTGGGTGGCGGTCTGGGCGTGATTATGATGCTCAACGTATGGGGGATCATTTGGCCAAACCAGAAACGGATTATTGCGTGGATCGCCGCAAACGCCGCGCAGGGCACGGCGATTCCCCCGGAATCGGCCAAACTGGCGCGCCAGGCTTTTCTGGCCTCTCGAGCTAACTTCTATTTGTCTTTCCCCATGCTCTTCTTCATGGGCGCCGCCAGCCACTATCCCTGGATTGGGTTCATAAAATGATTGTAAGTGTTCACCTGGATCTGGGGTCAGGGATCAGGGGTCAAGGCCCCGGCGGTACCGATGACTGTTAGGAATTGTCGTGATCTAGAAATTGGGTAGTGGAGCGGATGCTTAACGGATGCGGAAGTCTTTGGAAAAGAAATCCAAGTAATATCGCCCGACCCCCGACCCCCGTGAACAGTTACAAATGACTTTGATCGGTGGTCGGGCCGCGGCAGACGATCAGATGAGGAAGCTACACGATGCTGGAAGCGCCATCCGCAAATACAATTGAAGTCGTCAATCCGGCCACTTTGGAAAAAATTTGCGAAGTCCCCATACAAACTTCCGCCGACGTGCAAGCCGCGTATCAACGTAGCCGCCGCGCCTTTCAAGATTGGAGCCAGGGGAACTTTGAGGCGCGGGCCGCGCTAATGTGGCGTCTGCGGGATTACTTGCTGGATCATCGCGATGAAGTGGCCGAGGTCATCTGCTCGGAAACAGGCAAACCCAAAAGCGAAGCGCTGCTGCTCGAGGTTACTTACATTTGCTTTGCTATCGATTTCTATGCGAAGCATGCCAAGAGATTTCTGCGTGATCGCGGCGCTCCCCTGCATTGGTTGTTGCGACACAAGAAAGTATTTACAGCTTACCATCCCGTGGGGGCCGTCGGCTTCATTTGTCCCTGGAACTTTCCTTTGACTTTGACCCTCGGAGAAACCATCCCGGCCTTGATGGCCGGCAACACGGTTATCATCAAGCCCTCGGAATTCACGCCGCGCACGGCGATGCTGGCCGCCGAGATTTGCGAGAAAGTGGGCTTTCCGGCCGGTGTAGTGCAAACCGTAACCGGCGACGGCAGCACGGGCGCCGCCCTTATCGAGGCGGCCGATATGATATCCTTCACCGGCAGCGTAGCCACCGGCCGGCGCGTCCTGGAGGCGGCGGCCAAGCGCTTGATTCCCGTCGTGCTTGAGTTGGGCGGTAAAGATCCGATGGTTGTGCTTAAGGATGCCGATGTGGAACGTGCGGCCAACGCCGCGGTGTGGGGTGCCTTCGCCAATTCCGGCCAAATATGCATGTCGGTCGAGCGCGTTTATGTCGAGGCGCCGATCGCCGAAGCGTTCACGCAACGGGTGGTGGAGAAGACCAGGAAGCTGCGTCAGGGAATCGATCACGACTTTTCCGTGGACGTTGGTTCGATGACCATGCCTCGCCAGCTCCAAATTGTTGAACGCCACGTCGCCGACGCCGTACGCAAAGGCGCCATAGTCTTGACTGGCGGGCGTCGAAATCCCAACTTCAAAGGCCTGTTCTACGAGCCCACTGTGCTCGACAAGGTCGATCATTCCATGGAGATCATGACCGAAGAAACCTTCGGCCCCGTGCTGCCGATCATGCGTGTTTGCGACGAAAATGAAGCCCTGCGGCTGGCCAACGATTCGCGCTACGGGCTCAATTCGAGTATATGGAGCGGCGACCAACGTAAGGGGCTCGCGCTGGCGCGCCGGCTGCAAGCCGGCAACGTCTGTGTGAACGATTGCATGGTTAATTTTGTGGCCACTGGATCGCCTTTTGGGGGCATCAAAGAAAGCGGGCTCGGCCATCGCCATGGCGAAGCCGGGATCCGCCGTTACTGCACCACACAATCGGTTCTGGTCGACAAGCTGGGACTGACGCGTGAGCTCACATGGTATCCCTACTCTAAGAAAAGCGCCCGTATCATGACGCGCGCCCTTAATTTCTTCTTCCACTCTTCGCTAAGAAAAAAACTGATGGGATAATAGAGAGGCCCGGGCAGAAGGGGTCCCAACGCCAACGCCGCACCGGTGAATGGGAATCCGTAGCGTCTCGTAAGAGGCTCCACCGCCAGGCATGAAGTTGCCCGCATCAAAGGATGCGTCGCCACAAGCGCGCCGCCATATAGAATGCGACTACACCGAGTACGATCAGGATCAAGGTTTTTGACCAGAAGAAAAACCCCTTCAACGCCAACCAAAAGAGGTAAACACCCAGCAACGCAAGCGAGGCGAAGAAATAGGAGCGTCCCAACGGCTTTGAAAACTTAACCAGCACCACTCCCACCAACAGCCATACGAGAAAGCCTACCAGAAACTTGGTAAAGAACCAGACCAAAAAGGCTAGGCCGCCTAGGAAGATTTCATAGACCAGGAATAAGGCCAGTAGAACCGCCACGATCAAGGCAACCTGCGGTTTGATGGGTTTCATAACAAACCTCCGTTCGGATAGTTCAACGTAGATCGCCGCGATAAAGTTCCATAGGACGGAAAAAACCAATACCGCACTGGCGCACAGTATACGGTGCCACGCAGCGGCGCGCCACGTGGCAACCCCGGCTCCTATGGAAACATCCGTACACCTGCTATTGCCGATATCCTAGAACTTGGCTATCCTAAAATAGCATAGATGAGCGGCGGTGTTAAGAAATGCGTAAGATCTCGTGTAAATGTTCACGGCGATCTGGGGTCAGGGCTCAGGGACCATGGGCCCGGTAGTGCCGATGACTCTTAGAAATTATGATAATTTAGAGATTGTGTTATAGGGCGGATGCGTAACGGATTGCGGAAGTCTTTGGAAATGAAATCCAAGTAATATCGCCCGATCCCCGACCCCCGTGAACAGTTACGATCTCGTCTCATGATCACCCCGGCGCGGGTGTTGAAGACAGCAATGCTGAATCATAGGATCGCATAACGCGACTACCGCGAACGGGCTATGGAGGATACTACGTGATGAATTGGGTTGGTCGAGCACTCATGATTTTACTGTTGACCGTGGCCGGGCTGCCGGCGGCGGCCGTAATGGCGCAAGACAAAGGCGACAGAGAAACCCTTCGGCAGGAAGTCGTGCGTCGCCGAGCCGCGCTGATGGATAAGCTGGGCCCAAACGCCCTGTGCGTCATCTTCAGTGGAGAAGTAAAAAACTATGAGCGCGACGTGGATTACCTTTATCGCCAGGATAGCAATCTCTATTATCTGACGGGAATCACTCAGCCCGACGTCACTCTCGTCCTCCTCCCGGGCAATTCTTCGGCGCGAGAGATCCTGTTTATCCCCGACCGCGACCTCTCCAAAGAAACCTGGTTCGGAAAAAATCTGACGCGTGAGGAAGCGGACCAAATCAGCGGAATCAGCGTCATCCACAGCACCGCGCAATTTGACAGCTTTCTTGAAGCCACGCTAAGCCGTCGCCATTTTGGACCTCGCCGCTATGCTCGCTCAACAGAATTTGAAACCTTTTTCTCCGCGCTGGATCGGGGAGAAGCGCAGACGTATTTGATTCTGGAGAATGGACCCGGGCTGCGGGGGCAAGCCAATCGAGAGTGGAAATTGGCCAACCGTATCCGAGAAAATTTTCTCGGCATTCAGGTGCGCGATGTTTCGAAATGGCTGGCCGGGCTACGGCTGGTAAAGTCTCCCTATGAAATCAGCTTGCTTCGCCGGGCCACAACCGTTACCAATCACGCGCTCAACGAGGCGATTAAAGCCATAAACAGCGGCGTTAAGGAATTCGAAATCGGCGCGCTCATCGAATACGTCTTCCGTAAAAGCAATACGAGCGGCTATGGCTATCCGCCGATTGTGGGATCGGGCGCCAATGCCACCGTACTCCACTATTCTCCACGCGACGTCGCCATGAAGAATGGCGATCTGGCTTTGATGGACGTTGGGGCCGAGTATAAGCAGTACAGCGCCGACGTCACGCGCACGGTCCCGGTCAATGGAAAATTCACCTCTGCCCAAGCGGAGATTTACTCTATTGTTCTGCAAGCGGCCGACGCCGCGCTCACCAAGGTTCGCGTCGGATCGCGTATTTCCGATGTCCATGAGCGAGCGGTCGATCTCCTTAAGGAAGGGCTGCTGCGCGTGGGCTTGATCACGGACAAGGACAGTGAACAGTACCGCCTATGGTTTCCCCACGGCGTCTCGCATTGGTTGGGAATGAACGTGCATGACGTAGGCGATCGCGACGAACCGTTTCGTCCAGGGATGGTATTGACCGTTGAGCCGGGAATCTACATACGGGAGGCGGCGTTGGATAATCTGCGCAAGGATCCCGAGCAACATAAATTTCTAACGGCCATCGAACCGGCGCTCAAGAAATATAAAGACATTGGTATACGCATTGAGGACGACGTCGTTGTGACAGACACCTCCTACGAACTGTTGAGCAACGGCAGTCCCCGCACCATTACGGAAATTGAAGCGCTCATGGCGAATCGGGGAAAGCCGTCCACCCGGCCATAGCCATACCGGTCAGCCTTAAGAGAGCCGTCGTTACTATATAACGTTGCCTAGATAAGTCGACATAATAATTGAAACGGACGTAGATAACCCATAACCTGATATGGTTTTTTCTCGATACGAGGAAACGTCGAAGTCAAGACGGAGTGGCACTCGGTTGGGGTCAGCCTAATTCCGGAGCAAGTGATATGTTCATTGCGATCATGGGCGTGGATTTGACCTCTTGCTCTCCAGGAGTTCCGGGTCAACCTCGCCACCTATAGCTTCGAGCGCATGATGTGGATGAAAGAAACGTTGGGCCAAAAACGTCGGAACAATGGCGCTGGCAATCACGACCGCTACTAATACAGAAAACTGCGCCTGACTAATAATCCCGGCTTGATAGCCGAACATCGAACTGATGGTACCCATCGTAAGGCCGGTACTCATCAACAGCGTTGTATAGGTAGCTTCACGCGGAAGGAAGAACTTTGAGATCGGGTAGACGCCGACAAACTTAGCAATGAGTTTCACAAATAAAAGAATTAGGAAGAGACTGATATTTGCCCAGAGCAGTGGTAACGAAATATTTAATCCCCCATTTAAAAAGAAAATTGGCGTGATGAAAGCAAAGGCAACGATACGCAGTTTGCGCTGGAGCTCCGGATTGCTATGGAATAACCGCGAGAGCGCCAAACCTAGCACAAATGCCGGTAAGATGGCATGGCTTGCGCCTTTATGAGCAAAGTACATCAGCGCCAGCAGGAGTAAAAAGAGGAGCTTAATCTCCGGCTCGATGACACGCGCGCCATAGCGGCGAACAAAATGCGGCATGACGAGAGGCGCCAGCGCAATGATTCCAACAGAGACAACTCCGAACCCGAGGGTGTTTGTGTTGGGTGTAATAAAAAGCAGGGAAAGCCCCGCGGCGGTGCCAAAATCCGTCACGAAAGTACTAGCCATGATAATCTTGCCGATTTCAGTATGCGTAAGGCCAGACTCGACAAGGACGGCATAGACCACAGCCAACGATGTTGTGCTCAGAGCCAGGCCCGCAATTTGCGCCGGTGGCCAGTCCCAATGCAGCAGATAACGACAGAGTAGCATTGTAGCAAGAAACGGTATAGCAAATGAGAGTGTCCCGATAAGAATACTTTCCTTGGCCTTTCCGCGCATAACTTGCACGTCTACTTCCGCACCGGCTAGAAAAGTCAGCAGGATTCCGCCGAAGCCGGCAATGTATTTTACCCAGTCAAGTTGTGTTACACCAAGAAAATTCCCCGCGATGACGCCGAGCGTGATTTCTATGATGGCTGCCGAAAGTCCCAACTTAATAGAGAGCAAACTCGCTATAAAGGTTAAGACTGCCAGCAGCAGTCCCACGTAGAGGTCCATTCATAGCTCCTTTCTCTTTGAAGGTGACTAATTATTTAGGAGCCATCAGTCCTAGCTGGGACGGTTTGGGAGCGGGCACTCCCTGGCGGACCCCATCGCCACCAATAGAAGTTTATGAAAGGGATGTGTAAAAGTCAATCGTATCCGCTCAAGAAGCCTCATGTACAATGCTCCCATATAGCCTATAATTAAGAGCGCTATCATTGCCTTTCTCCTACAATAAACCTTCCTTTAAATTTCAAGCATTACCTATTGACGATTTATACCAAGGTATACGTCAATACATGGTACTTTAGCAAATTGCAGACCAGCGCTTATCTCTGGATAATCAAGATGAATTTGGGGGGTACAACCTGAATAACGGTGCAAGGTTTTGAGCGGTTAAAGTATGGTCTCCCCACCTGTGATCTTCAACTTGCTCCCTAACCCGGACGAGCCAGAACCCAACAGACTGCATGAATAAATGCCTGAATGGCACTTCCTGAAAATATTTTGACCGTTTCAGAATCCCAACGGGATTCCGTCTCCAAGCCCAGGGTTGCGAGGCACGAGCTACCCTGGGAAAAGATCGGCGGACATTAGCAACCCCAACGGGGTTGCGTCGGTTCCTCGGTCGTGCCGCAACCCCTTGGGGGTTGGATCCAATGCGTATCGCATTCCCAGGGTTGGCCGCGGGGACGCGGCTAACCCTGGGCTTTGTTCCGCAATCCCTTTGGGATTGTTTTCGCGCCCCGCCGCGAATCGCTGCAACGGATTTGAACAAGATCACAGAACAAATTATCGTAGCCGCCATCGACGTGCATCGGACGCTGGGGCCAGGTCTGCTGGAATCTACTATGAGGAGTGCCGCGGCTAAAGACGGTATCCGTAGCAAGAGTGTATGAAACCCGTATCCCTCGGTGAACTCTGATAACATAAGAATTTCTTTTTCCATTTTGGCAAGATTCTCAGCACAAACGGGCTAATATGCGGTAGCAGAGTGGTAAAGATCTTTGCCAACCGATACCTGGAAATAATCCCGCGCCATAATTAAACTCGATGCAAATAATGATTATTCTGCATAGCACTCCTATGAGTTTTGCTTATCGAATCTATGAAATAATTCTATTTTACTTATCTTATGCAATTATAGTAAAAGATAGTTACGCCGTATAAGGCCCCGGATCGGGATAGGCGGGGCGGCGGTCCAAAATAGGGCGATGGCGTAAGCAAGGCCGCACGCCGTGGCCGGCCATCGGGTGGCGCGGCCAATTCATATATAAACAGAAGGTTCTTGGTTAGTGGCGCGGGCTTAGTGTCTCCGCGCGAAATTGTGATCGACGCGGGCTCTTGCCGCGCCTTAGCATTTGGGCTGAGGACTTCAGAAAGGATTGCGTATTATGTTTGATGCTCTTCAGCGTGCTCATCCGCCATTATATTCGCCGGATTTTGAGCATGATGCCTGCGGCGTCGGTTTCGTCGCCAGTATTAACGGCCACTCCAGCCGTACGATTCTGGATATGGGGATACATGCTTTAGATCGTTTGGCTCATCGCGGCGCGGTGGATGCCGACGATCAGACCGGAGACGGCGCCGGCGTGCTGACACAGTTGCCTTATAAAATTCTCGCGGCCGCGTTGGCTGCGCGAGGGATTGCAGCCATCGATCCTTCCCGCCTAGCCGTCGGCATGCTCTTTCTTCCACCGGACGATATGGAAGCGCAGCAGTTTTGTCGGACGGCTATCGAGAACGCTATGCGGATTCACCACCTATCACTGCTTGGTTATCGCGAGGTGCCGGTAGAGCTATCTGCCCTCGGCCCCAAAGGGGCCGCCACGCGACCGTATATCGAGCAAGTATTGCTGGCGCGCCCGGAAGGAATGTCCGGCGCCGGCTTCGCAAGAGCCTTATACCTGACCCGTAAAGCGATTGAAGCGAGAACGTCGTCGATAGAGCGGTTTTACATTCCATCACTCTCACATAAGACTATCGTTTATAAAGGCCTCATGACGCCGGCGCATCTACCGGAGTTCTATCGTGACCTCCAGGACCCGCTGTTCGAGACGGCCATGGTTCTCTTCCACCAACGCTATAGCACCAATACGTTTCCCAATTGGTCGCTTGCTCATCCGTTTCGCATGGTGGCGCATAATGGCGAAATCAATACGATCAAAGGCAACCGCCATTGGATGGCGGGGCGCGAAGCTCATCTACCGGCGACCCTTTGGGATGCGGCGGCGTCTGATCAACTACGTCCTATTGTGCAGCCGGGGCGCAGCGACTCGGCCGGCGTCGACAACGTTTTAGAATTCCTGACCCATTCCAACCGCACAATACTGCGCAGTGCGGCCATGATGTTTCCGGAGGCCTATGAAACGGTTCCCGGCCTGAGCGCCGATCTCAAAGCCTTTTACGATTATCATGCTCCCCTTATGGAGCCATGGGATGGACCGGCGGCGGTGATTTTCAGTGACGGCGCCGTAGTGGGCGCGGCGCTTGATCGCAATGGCCTGCGGCCGGCTCGGTATCAAGTTACCGACGATGGCCTGCTGAGTCTGGCTTCGGAGGTCGGCGTCTTCCCCATCGATCCAGCACGCGTGGTAAGCAAGGGGCGGCTAGGTCCCGGTCAAATGATTGCCGTGAATATGGAGAAGGGTATCATTCTGGATAATTCCGCTATTAAAGCGCAACTAGCTGGGGAAAATCCTTACGGCGATTGGGTACGTCGCAGGATGGTGCCGGTGGAAGTGAGTCTATACGACATCGAAGCCGAGTCGTTTCTGCCGGAGCAGTTGCTCAGGCAGCAAAAAACTTTCGGATACACCGCAGAAGACCTGGAACGTATGATGAAGCCCATGGGCCTCGAGGCCAAAGAGGCCATCGGCTCCATGGGCGATGACACGCCGCTTTCTGTGCTCGCTCAGAAAACGCGATCGCTATTTACCTATTTCAAGCAGCTCTTCGCTCAAGTGACCAACCCTCCCATCGATCCCTTACGTGAAAAGCTGGTCATGTCGCTCACGACATTCCTGGGCAACCGGGGACAATGGCTGGTGGACTGCGAAGAAAACGCCACTGGTATCAAATTGAAGACGCCGATTCTCACTCGGACGGAGGTAGCATGGCTGCAGTCGCTGACGGGTCCCACTTTCCGCTCCAAGACGTTGCCGTGTCTTTTTGATGCCTCGGAAGGGAGCGAAGCCCTTGCCGTGGCGATCAGCGCGCTCTGCGAAACGGCGGCTGCCGCCGTACGAGAAGGGAATTCAATATTGATCCTTACGGATCGTCCCGTCAGTCCCGACCAGGCGCCCATCCCTATGCTTATGGCCGTGGGGGCCGTCCACCATCACATGATTCGTTCGGGCTTGCGCGGCCAAGCCAGCCTGGTCGTCGAGACCGGATGCGCTTTTGAGGAACATCACTGCGCGGCTTTGCTGGGCTACGGCGCTAACGCCCTTTATCCCTACCTGGCCTTTGCTACGATGGCAGCCATGGTTTCTAACGGTGACGTTGAATGCCTTACGGCTCGCACCATCCTTCATAATTATAAACTGGCGCTCGAGAATGGCCTCTTGAAAATCATGTCGAAGATGGGCATTTCTACGTTGAGTAGCTATCGTGGCGCCCAGCTTTTTGAAGCCCTCGGACTCTCCGCAGAAATCATCGATCGGTGTTTTCCCGGCACTCCTTCTCGCATCGGCGGAATTGGATTTAAAGATTTGGCACAGGAACTTCTCCTCCGCCATGCGTCGGCCTTTGAGTCCGGTTCTACGCGGCTGGAAGATGCCGGCGTCTATCGCTTCCGCGCCGATGGCGAGTATCACGCTTTCAATCCGCAGGTATTCAAGGCTCTACACCAAGCCGTTCGCCAATCCGATTATGAGGGACAATACCGGCTTTATCGGGAGCTTGTGGAAAAACGACCACCGACGGCGTTGCGCGATCTCTTGCAGTTTCGCACCGGAACGCCGATACCGCTAGCCGAAGTGGAACCCGTTGAAGAAATTGTCCGTCGCTTTGTCACATCGGCGATGTCGCACGGAGCCTTAAGTCGAGAAGCCCATGAAACGCTGGCCGCCGGCGCCAATCGCGTCGGAGCGCGAAGCAACAGCGGCGAAGGCGGTGAGGACCCCCGCCGTTTTCGCTCCGCATCGGGAGAAGACCGGCTCAATAGCGCGGTCAAGCAAGTGGCGTCGGGGCGGTTTGGCGTCACGACCGAGTATCTCATGGCCGCCCAAGAATTGCAGATCAAGATCGCGCAAGGGTCCAAGCCGGGCGAGGGCGGGCAACTGCCGGGTCATAAAGTATCCGCCGAGATTGCCGCCATACGACACTCAGTGCCCGGCGTCAGTTTAATTTCTCCGCCGCCGCATCACGATATTTATAGCATCGAAGATTTAGCGCAACTCATTTACGATTTGCGCCAGGTCAATCCACGGGCGCGCATCAGCGTTAAGCTGGTTGCGGAAGCCGGAGTGGGTACGGTTGCCGCCGGTGTCGCCAAAGCGCACGCCGATACCATTTTGATCAGCGGCTATGATGGCGGGACGGGAGCGTCGCCGTTGGGATCGATCAAAAACGTCGGCGTCCCCTGGGAATTGGGATTGGCGGAGGCGCAGCAAATTCTTCGATGGAACGGCTTGCGCAGCCGCGTGCGCCTGCAAGTGGATGGCGGACTCAAGACCGGCCGTGATGTCGTGGTCGCCGCGCTGCTGGGCGCCGAGGAGTTCGGCTTCGGCGCGGCGGCGGTAGTAGCGCTGGGCTGCGTCATGGCCCGTCAGTGCCATATGAATACGTGCCCGAAAGGCATAGCCACGCAACGTGAGGAGTTGCGCGGCCGCTTTGATGGCAAGCCGGAGCACCTCATCAATTTCCTGCGATACGTGGCCCGGGAAACACGCGAGATTCTAGCGACGTTGGGATTTCGTACAATGGAGGAGATCGTCGGCCGTGCGGATCTGCTGGAACCAAAGTCCGGTGATTATGCGCCTATCAATCTTAGCCAAGTCTTGGCCACGGTTGATCACGACGCGCCGCGGCGCTTGGCGGACGCCGCCCCGCGCGTCGCCGAAAATCCTCTAAATGAGCGGCTCGTCATGGACTCGCGCTCGACAGTTATCGAAAAGCGGCCGATCTTTCTTGAGTACTTAATTCGCAATACGGATCGCGCGATTGGGGCTCGGCTCGCCGGCGAGATTGCACAGCTCTGGGGCAACCGCGGTTTGCCGGAAAACACCATCGAGTGTTATTTCCGCGGCAGCGCCGGCCAGAGCTTCGGCGCCTTCTGCGTTCCCGGCATGACGCTGGTTCTGATCGGCGAGGCCAATGACTATGTGGGTAAGAGCATGACCGGCGGCGTCATCGCCATACGACCTCCGGCCGAGGCGACTTTCGTCTCCCATGAAAATGTCTTGCTTGGCAATACGGTACTCTACGGCGCCACCGGCGGCGAACTCTATGCTGCCGGTCGCGCGGGAGAGCGCTTCGCCGTCCGCAACAGCGGCGCCATGGCCATAGTCGAGGGTGTCGGGGACCATGGCTGCGAATATATGACCGGCGGAACGGTTCTGGTGCTAGGCGAAACCGGCAAGAACTTTGCGGCCGGGATGACGGGGGGTACCGTCTACGTTTTGGATGAGACGGAGCGATTTCAGTCTCATTGCAATAAACAGACCGTGGAAGTATTGCGCCTCACTGATTTCGAAGAGATTGACCGGATGCGCGGTATGATCGAGCGTCATCACAAGCAAACCCAGAGCGCCCGGGCCGCCGAAGTGTTGTCGCAATGGGATAACTTTGCGCCGATGTTTTGGAAGGTGCAGCCCAAATCCGCGACGGCCTCGCCGACGGTTAAAGTAGCGACAACGGTGTACGCCGAGGCTCGCCCATCCGCGTAACTATCAAGGTTGACGCGAAAGGGACATCGAAAGTGCCGATCAATCTATGACTAGGGTTCTTCGTGGCCGTTAGGTCTCCGAAGACCGAGCCGACACCGTAGGAATTCCGTGCCAGCGGGTATAGGGGCCGAGCGTCTCCCCTTTCATCAAGAGCGAGAGCGGGCCCAGCGAGGCTCCTTGCTGCATCTCCGCATCATAAAGAATAATGGCCATGTTGCCCAGCGAGCACTCGTCGCCGATTTTCGCATACGAAGACTTCATAATGCGATCTTCAAAAAGGTGCGTCTGCACCACCGATCCGTGATTGAGCGCGGCATAATCGCCGACTTCAACGAGATCGAATTCCGAGAACAGTGTCGAGTCAATGAAGGTGCGACGGCCGATTTTGCATCCGATTAAACGCAGTAGGGGCACCACAAAAGGCGTTCCCAAATAGGTCGCCATCGCCGGGGCCATGACTGATTCGTAGATGCCGTTTATCATTTCGTTAAACCAGACATAGGGCGACCACAAGGGTTTTATGACCGGCTGAAAAGTTCCCATCACCAGTTTTTTTAACCCCGCCACGATACAACAAAGCACGATCGACGTGATGATTCCCAACACTGGCGCCAGCGCAAACAGCCCGACGGTTCCGAACCACAGCCGGCA
Source organism: Acidobacteriota bacterium (assembly GCA_016179055.1). Lineage (GTDB taxonomy): Bacteria > Acidobacteriota > UBA6911 > JACOSC01 > JACOSC01 > JACOSC01. Next base: position 54,530 of record JACOSC010000025.1, on the reverse strand, counting down.
GAAGTAAAGCGCCGCGAAAAAGGCGCCGCCGACGACCGTGGCGATATAGCCGGGGATTAGAATTCGCATACCGTCGATAACGGCCCGCTGGAAATAGAGTTTCGGCGTGGGCCGATAGGTCACGGCATCTGAGAAACCTTCTACTTTTCGCCGATGGGGCAGAGCGAAGGCCGGCGAGCCTAACCATTCGGTCCCGTCGGGGACCGCAGCCTCTGCCGTGCAGGGCGGCGCCGAAAGTACGCCGAGCAAACACTTGTCCCCCAGTCCGCGTCCGACGGGCAGTATGGCGCTGTTGCCCACGAAGCTGCGGCGGCCGACGTGGTTTACACCGATCTCGCACTGGCCGCGGAAGATTCTCTTTCCTCCGATTATCGAGCCGTCCGCAAAAAAGCTCTCTTCTCCGACGTCCATAGTTTCGGGAGAAAAATACCATACTGTGGACAGCTCGGCGCGCGCGCCGATGCGGGCGCCGAGCAGGCGCAGCCAGGGCGGCAGGTAGAGCGTCGTGTACAGGGGCAGCAGAACCACACGGCTCAATTTAATCAACTCGTCCACAAACCACTTGCGCAGATAGAAAACGCTGGCCAGTGGATACACGCCTGGCGCCGGGCGGCGCAAGGCCAAAGCTTTGAGGCCGGCGATGAAGAAGCAATAGAGCACCTCCGCCGCCGGTACCGAAGCGAGCAGCGCGAGCAGGCCCCACGGCCAGCCGCCGGTCACATAGGCAAAGTTGATTCCGACGGCAAGCGGCGCCGCGGGGAGCAGAAGCAGCCAGCCCAGCAGTTCGATCAGGATAAAATGCGCCATCCCATACAGCAGGGCCGAGCGACGACTTTGGAGCGCGCAGTGAGGATTCGGCTCGGGCACGGCCACCGGCGCGGGCAACGCCGGCGAGCCGCGACGCGATTCACCGGCCTCCATGACGGCCCCGTCGGGAAGCAAGGATTGATCGTCGAGCCGTGTATCGTCTTCCATGCGTACGTTCAGACCCAGCGCCGAATGTATGCCGATGAAACACCGGCTCCCGATGTCGATACGGCCCATGACCAGCATGCCGTCCACAACCCGACAGCCTAAAAGTTGGGTATCCGCGCCGATGCTCGTTTCATCCCCAATGGTTACGAGATCCCAAATAAAGCATTGCGCAGTATCGAGCGCGACATCTCGACCGACCTTTGCGCCCATCAAACGGTAGTACACGCGCAGCACGGGAGTCCCGGTAAGCGCGCCGGCGCCGCTCATGCCTTGCATATGCATCACCAGCCACCAACGCCAGTAATAAAGCCCCCAAACCGGATACCGTCCCGGCTTGTAACGCCCGATGATCAGCCATTTGGCTGCGAGGCTCACGCACAGCAGCGTCGGCCAAGTGGCAAACCCAAGGGCGATGCCGACGGCGACTGCCGGCTTAAGCGCCAGGGCGCCTTCCTTGACATTGAGGGCCAACAACAGGAAGGCGCACAAGGGAGCCGTCCCCAGTCCGTATAAAAGGTAAAGCGAATGCGCTTGCAGTGCCACGCACGCCCGGCGGGCCCAGGGCGAAAGGCTTTCAAACGCAGCTCGGCTCGACAGCTTGGCCTTATCGGCCGTGGTAGGCTCTGCGGGCGATCGAGTCTCCGTCGTGGCGATTTGCTCCGCCAGTTTTTTTACCGTGGGAAAACGATACGCGTCGCGCACGGCGACGGTTAACCCCGCCTCGCTGCGCAGCATCGTGACCATCTGTGCGGCAAGCAGCGAGTAGCCGCCGAGGTCCAGGAAAAAGTCGTCTTCAATGGAAATTTCGGTGACGCCGAATAACCGTTGCCATACCGCCACGATCTTGAGCTCGAGATCCGTCTTCGGCGGAATGATATGGCGTGCAGTGCGCACCAGCGGCGAAACCGGCGCGGGCAGTCGCTTGCGGTCTACTTTGCCGCTGGCAAGGGTGGGAAACTCGTGAAGGATATCGAGGTAGGCGGGGACCATGTAATCCGGAAGCCGCGCCCTCAGCAATTCCAGCACGGTATTGCGATCCATCGGCGCGCCGGCGTTGTCAACCAGGACGAAGGCGGCCAGCTCCCGTAATCCGTCGTGCTCCAACAGGCTGACCGTGGCGGCACGAATGCCGGGGCATTCGATCAGCACAGTTTCGATTTCCGCCAACTCGACGCGGTAGCCGCGTATCTTGACCTGACCATCGAGGCGGCCAAAAAACTCGATATCGCCCTGGACGTTGATCAAGGCCGAATCACCGGTCCGGTAGAGCCGCGTCGGTTCACCGTTGCCGACATAGGAAGAGGTGACGAAGCGCTCGGCGGTCAGGTCGGGCTGTTTGAGGTAGCCCCGCGCCAGAGTGTCTCCGCCGACGAAGAGTTCGCCCTTCTCACCCGGGGGCAGGGGCTGCATATCGTCATCCAGAATGTATACGTCATAACCGGGCAGTGGCCGGCCTATCGTGATGGGCCGGCCCGGCATGCACTCGGCGACCGTGGTATTGACCGTGGCTTCGGTGGGTCCATAGGCGTTCAAAACCCGCCGGCCGGGTCGGGCCCAGCGGGCCACCAGCTCAGGCGGACAGACTTCACCGCTGACCACGAGTTGCCTTAGCGAGGGGATGTCCTCCGTCATAGTGGAGAGCATGGTTGGAACGGTTGAAAAATACGTTACGCCGTGCCGGCTGAGGAACCGCGCCATATCGTTGCCGAATCGCGGGGTCTGAGGAGTGCCGACCACCAGGGGCGCGCCGTTGGAAAACGCCATCCAGATCTCTTCTACCGATCCGTCGAAGCTCAACGAAAAACCTTGGTAAATACGATCTTCCTGCGTCGTGCTGCACACTTCGTTGAACGCTAAGACGAATTTCCAGGCGTTGCGGTGCTCGGTCATCACGCCCTTTGGGCGACCCGTGGTGCCGGACGTATAAATGACGTAACAAAGATCTTGCGGCGTGAGTCCGCTGTCCTGGCGAGAAAGGCGCGCCGCCGATTGGCCGCTGATCTCGTCGCCGGGCGCGTCAGTGACGAGCAACCGGCTGGAGGAAAAGCTTTGCGCGCGGGCCGCAAGCGCCTGCTCGGTGAGGACGAGGCTCACTTCCGCTTCAAGCAAAATATGGCGGATGCGGTCCGCCGGGTAAATCGGATCTATGGGCACGTAAGCGACTTCCGCCTTGAGGCAAGCCAGTATGGCGACGATCGGCGCCGCCGAGCGCTCGAAATAAATCGCCACCAGATCGCCGGGCCCGACCCCGTAGGTGCGTATACACCGTGCCAAGCGGTTGGCCCGGTCTTCAAGCTCTTTGTAAGATAAGCACAGACCATCGCTGAGGATCGCAGGGGCGTCCGGCCGTAGGTCGACCCAAGCTTCGAAAAGCTCGTGGAGACACCCTGCCGATTCGTCACAGGCGGTCCTTTCAACTTCTGCAGTCATTTTAGGGTTTATCTGTTCATTACTTGGCTGTGTTTCTTTCATAGCTCCTACCTGATTTCTGTGTTCGCGCTTGCAAAGGAGACCGGCCTCAGGTCAAAGGCGTCACAACGCTTGGCCTGGGCCAGTGCGGCCTCGATCATCGCTCGATGGTTCGCCGGGTCCGTCCAGCGGCGCCGCGCCTGCGGTTCCAGTTGCGTTAACGGATCGAAGTACAGGAACCACTGGTTGGGCTTTACCCCGGGTGCGCTGTAAACGGCGATGCCGTTCTCGCGATCGTAATAGTCGTAGGAATGTACGTCGCGCTTACCGCCGCCGCCGGGCGCGTCGCAGACGAACGTCGGCGTGTTATAACCGGCCGTGCAGCCGCGGACGAACTTTTCAATGTCGATGGCGGTCTGCACAGTAGTGCGCAAGTCTTCCACGCCCTTGACCATGTCATGCAAGTAGACATAGTAGGGATGCGCGTTGAGATAGCCGAGACGCCGCACGAGCAGCCGCATCGTTTCCTTATCGTCATTGACGCCGCGTATCAGTACTGACTGGTTGCGCACGGTCACCCCGCGCTCGAACAGCCGACGCATCGCTTTCTCCGTTATCCACGTGATCTCGTTCGGGCTGTTGAAGTGCGTGTGAAGGACGACGTCCTTTCCCATCGAACGGCCACGCTGAACGACCGAGCAGAGTGCGTCTACCCAGGCGTGGTCGGTGAGGATCTTGCTCGGCAGAATCGCCACACCTTTGGAGGCAAAGCGCATGCGCCGTACGTTGGGAATGTCGAGCAGGGCGTCGCCGATTTTCTTCAGGCTTTTGGCCGGCAACTGATAAGTGTCGCCGCCGGAGATGACGATGTCTTGCAATTCGGGATGGGAGGCGATGTAGGCAAAGGCTTGCTGCCAGCGCTTGGGATCGGTGGCCAATTCCGCCTTTTCAACGACGTCGGTGTCACCGCCGATGGCGTACGAGCGCGTGCAAAACCGGCAGTACACCGGGCATACGCTGGTGGGAAGAAACAGGGCCTTGTCGGCGTAGCGGTGGGTCATGCCGGGTACCGGGGAGTCCTCCTGCTCATGGAGCGAATCGAGTGTCAACTTGGGGTGATCGGGCAGCAGCCGCGAGGCCAGCGGAATAAACTGAGTGCGAATCGGATCGTCGTAAGGGTTGGTCCAGTCAATGAGCGCCATCACGTATGGCGAGACGCGTACATTCATCGGCGCGCGATAGAAGCCGGCCTGCAGGTCCTCTAGGAACGACGCCGATACGAGATCCTGTACGGTATCGGTCAGTTCCTTTGGCGTTTTCACCGAGTGCCGGTATTGCCACAGGTGGTCGAGAAACGTAGCCTCGTCGATCTCTCGGTAGGCGGGAACCTTCCGCCAGAACTCGCCCTGCAGCAGGTTCATGTGCTCGAGCGCCTCGGGGCCCGCCGGGGGCTTCAAGTTAGGCACGGTCTCTAAGTCATAACCTTCTGTCCTGCCTTGTATCATCATTCGTTCCTCCTACTGCACGCGGCGCCGCGGCGCGGCTAATCCCATGGGATTGCGTGGAATGTGCTCGAGATCGAACGGCGCATAGACAACAGCCGTGATCTCATCGCTGATACGAAGAAAATCCGAGCCGCTCCATGGCACGGATTCGACGTAGCGGACTCGAAGCGTTTGTTTTTTCTGCCAGTTGTCGCGCTAAACCCTGTTCAGTAGAGCCAGGCTCGTGGTGAAATTACAACAGTCGCCACTCCATATAAGGGACAACATGACCGCAGTTCGGACCGAGGCCCAAACGGGTGCGTCGCGTTGCACCATTACCGGAGCCTGTTGTTAAAAGTAAAACTCAGTGACACCGCCGCAGCGGTGGCAAGCGGGAAACCTTAACTGGTGACTACGGTCCAGACAGCCTTGAGACTGGCGTAGCACCAGAGGAGCGTCAAGAAAAATGAAGACTACGGGTGCGTTCCTTCCCGACGCCTCCTGGGCGGTGGTCAGATTGCCAGTATAAAAAATTAAGTTTACACAGATCTGGTCACTACATCGGCATTTGTTAAACCGGTACAACTGACATGTGGTGTTGATCTAAAGGGTATACCGTAACAAACACATTATCGTTGCCTGCTGAGTGTTTGATTTGAAAAAAACAGAAAGGACTAACTACGCCCAACCATTGGTCAGTTATGTTTATATTTATAAATTATGAGAGCGCAAAAGTCAATATAAATTTTTCATCCGGACATGTAATTTAGAAATTTATCTAGCCGCATCCGCCGTAGAGAATATAAACGTGTTGGTTCTGAGGTGCGTGGGGGAGGCAATATAGATTAATATCGTAACTACTCAGGCAATGCGTCTCAGCCCCGTAGGGGCGGCCTGCTTATAGTAGCGATTCCTATGGTAGGTCCTAAAGCTCCGTAGGAGCGACCTGTCCGGACGCGTTCGTCGACGAAATCAACCTTACACAGGCCGCCCCTACGGGGCTTGTTCGAACTCACACATGCATTCTTGCGATAAACAGGCCGCTCCTGCGCACAGTCATCGCTAAGTTACCCTCCGTGGTGATGATCGTCCGTGCAAAAATTTTTTTGCACGGATCCGCGCGAACAAGCAGAGCCGGACAAAAATGGATCATTTGTTAGAGAAACCTCCTTGTCGTGCAAAATTCAGGTGATATCAACCTTACTTTGGAACCGCCAGACTTTTTCAAAACGCCCTTTCGATACCCAGGACCAATACGGGTTTTCCAAGATCCTTTGAACGTACGCTAATCAGCGAGGGAGTACTATCGAACGAACGACCGAGGGCCCCGGCGCCGAGAAGACTTGCGCGCCATCCCATCAGCTTACCCTTAAATTCCTTCGCCACTCCCGCATGCCAATCCCAGTAATTAGGATTCTGACTAATCCCCGTACCGGCTATCGCGTATTTTACTGGAAATCGCGTAGCACCAAGATGCGACATAAGCGTCCAACTTTGCGTCCGTGGAAGCGCTTGTTTGAAATTAAGCTCCCAGTACATAGTCCCACGCGTGCTCCCGGCAAAGCCGGTTGGCCGAGAATCAGCGAAATAATCGGTAAGAGAATAATCCAGGCGGAGAGTGACACCGTGCCACGTGGTCCCGACCCGTACCTGAGCCGTGTTAAAGCTATGCGGCCGGCTCGGACAGGGGATGGCTACCCCGCAAGTGGCCTTGCTGATATTGGCTTTCGGGAAAGCATAATAGAAGGCCTCGACACTGACGGCCATTTCCTCCGACAACGGGTACTCATACCCCACCCAGGCGTCGATTTCAGTATGGCCGCCCGGATAGAGGTTCCGGCTAAGGGATGAGGCAAAGGCGCCAAAGATAAATCCGCTTTTGTGGGCCGCGTCTACCTCGGCCTGTAACACCGGTTTTCCCCAGGATTGCGATAAGCCGCGCGCGATATAATTGGAGAACACACCCACGGAACCGCTCCACTCGAGCGACTTTTCGGCAGATTCTTCTGCGGCCGGCGCCGCATAGCCCAGAATAATAAAACTAAGGGCGGCCCAAGCGACCCTGCGTAGAAGCGATCGAGATAGTATCAGCATGTGAACTCCCGTACTCTGGGTCATTACCTTTTGTAATGTCCCGGCTCTGCTTCTCCCCTCGCACAAAATCTTCCCTGTGTCTCGAACAGAGCTTGGCAATAAGGAGACCTGTTTGAGCGCCGAGGACAAACCCCGAAGGGCAGCAGCAGAAGATGTCGATGACGACGGCGGCAATCCGTGCCCCACACCCGCGCCGTCACGGATTCCTATAATACCACGTGAACGCACAAGCCCGAGGATACCGCAACAAAGGCCTGATTGGAGTTAGACAAATTTCATGGGTTTTAGTTAAATCCAAAATGCGGAAAGCATAGTCTTGCGCTTCTTGTGCCTCTTTACGACAAGAAATAATGGACCGCAAAAAAGCGCACAAAGCGCAAGAGAGAAAGTCGGCGCGGCGCCGGGTGGAGTGGCAGGCAGGGAAGCTTGGCCTATACAAATTTAAGGCGCTCCTTTCCGAAATTGGATTTCCCGTCGGCCATTTGATATAGTTTTTCCGAAGAGATCGAATCGTTAAGAGTATTTCTGCTATGGCTTTATTGATTGGACAAGCGATTACTGGACGCCACCTGGAACAGTGGACCAGCGAGTGGCCCCCGGATCGATTTGCGTCGCTGTGCGATGCCCTGGCCTGGGCCGCATCGGGACGGGCTTGCCCAAAGCTACCTTCGTTTACTGCGCGTGTCAATGCGAAGGATAAAGGCATTGACGCCGAGTGGGACATCGTGCTTCCCGATGATGGTCATGCGCTGCCAACGCCGATTCTTGGTCCCGGTTGGAATGTGTTTCAATACAAGAAGCGTGACCTGATCGCCGATGGACGTCGAGCAGTCATTTCTAATTTAAAATCGTCGCTCAAAGGGGCTGTGAAGGATCTGACTGAAAGAAACGGACGGCACCCGGACCGATACGTTCTCTTCGTCAATGCAGATCTAAATCATGATGGCAAACCTCCGATAAAAAAGGCCATTTTGGATGGATACGCGAATTCATCCATGGTTCATGTGGAAATCGTGGGCGCAGCGGAATTAGCCGTGCTTCTAAATGACAATCCACATCTACGCGCCGCCTACTTTACTCGCGAATCTTTCAAGACCTGGCAAGAGGCTTACCAAGCACACCAAAGTCAAAAGCATAATGGGGCAGATGTCGAACTCACAGGTCGGGAGGGCGAGCTTAATCGTCTTAAATTGTTGGTTGACGATCCGCGAGTACGCGTGGTAGTTCTGACTGGGCCGCACGATGTTGGAAAGAGCCGTCTTGCTCTAGAAGCCACTCGACACCGACCCCACTATGTCGTCCAGGCGCTTGACCCGCGCTCCATGGCTCTGAACGATTACCGACAGCTCGTTTCGGATAAGGGCGAGATCCTATGCATCGTTGAGGACCCGGATTCGGAATCGATTGATTTATTGGTGAGTGAGGCGCTGACGTTACCGACCTTAAAACTAATCATAACGTTGCCCACCTCAGCCAACGCCCCCGCGCCGTCTTACGGGCGCGATGAACGGGTACAGTCTGTACATCTTCAGCCCCTCTCGGAAGAAAATGCCCGAAAGCTTCTGAGAGCTGCCGGCCGGCCTTTGGATTTTTCCATTGAGGATTGGATTATCCGTAATGCCGGTGGAGTTCCGGGAGTGCTCCTGGTGGCTGCTAGTGTTGGAAACAAATTGCGAGACACGTCAGAGGACTTCGCCGAGCAAGTAGGGCAGGAATTCGAGGATCGGATCAAAAAAGAACTCGGTCCCGATGCGCTCCACGGTGCTCAGTTGTTCTCGCTTCTGACGCATGTGGGGATTTCCGGAGCCTTTGAAAATGAACTTAACGTCATTTGCGAATTGTTTGGGGAAGGATGGGATCGGCATAATGTGCTTTTAAAATTGCCAGAACTCGAAAAGGCGGGATTGGCGAAACGCGGAGGATCCTTTGTCGCGATAACCATTCCCATGCTCGCCAATTCTCTGGTTTCAAAACTTCTGCAAGGACGGCAACAAGTGATGCTTGCCTTATTTGGAAGGCTGGACGAGCCAGGACGTATTCGTTTGTTAAAAAGGCTTAGCGGCGTAACTGGAGATGAGGTAGCACGGTTTTGGAAGGAATTTTCTACACACAGCGGCCCACTAGAGAATTTTCAGGCGGCCCTTAAAAATGCAAAACTATTGACGCTGGTTGCAGGTACTGTACCGGATTACACAGTACGCTTGCTCGAATCCGGTTTACTAAACAGCAACAGGGAAACTCGACTTGGGATCGCAGATAACGAACGCCGTGAACTCGTAAGGACGCTTGAGCAGTTGATCTTTCGCGCAAGTACGAGTCGGAGATCTGTCCGCCTGTTATGGCTGTTGGCAGAGGCTGAGAATGAAACCTATGCTAATAATGCAACCGGAGTGCTGATCGAATGTTTTCATCCGTCCCATCCCCAGATGCCGCTTCCTCTTGGTGAGCGGATCGAGTTGCTTAACGAATTCATCTCGGACAAGGCTTCAAAGGAAGGAAAGCTAGTTGTTGTTAAAGCGGTGGCCGCCGCTTGGGTTGACAAGTGGTTCCGCGCTCGCCAGAGTACCGGTTCAGAGCCCTTAGACTGGAAGCCGGACTTTACGTACAATGACTTTTACGACTATGCTTGTAATCTGGTGGATATTCTGATGTGCCTCGCGAACCAGAGTGATGAGGTTGCGAAAGCGGCACTTGATAAATTGCCGTGGTTAACTGCACAATTAGGTATTCGCGCTGGCCAGGATCAGGAGGCATTGGAACTGTTTAAAAAACTCGTGGAATGGGCTCGTTCCGACAAGGCCGGCCTTGATATAGCGTCACTTCTTAGGGCGCTTCGCTTAATGCGAGAGCATCTTTCTAAACAACTTGAACAAGGAGCAGTAACGCTACCATCCGATCTGCAGAATAGGTTTCGCCAATGTATTACCGGCTTGCAACAGTTAGAAGACAGTCTGGGGCAAGCAGGCTTCGCCATACGATTGAAACGCTGGGCAGGAAATGATATGAGTGGCGGTATCTTGGCTGATGACCATCCGCGTTTCGCGCACGAGCTCAAAGCGCTAGCCTGTGATGTGGTTAAGGAACCCAGCCTTCTAACGGCTGATTTAGTGGCATGGCTAGTATCTCCATCCGCGCAGAAATCCAGCACTTTTTTCTTCTTTCTTGGAAGCGCGGATAAAGAGTTGAGCTATCAAAACCGCATAGAGGAATTTGGCGCACAACCCGAGCCCGAGAGCGTGCGCGCCTTTGCCGCCTACTGGCAAGGTTGGGCGCAGCGGGACCGAGAAGCGGCAGAGGCGCGTCTGGACGAATTAACCGATTCGGGTGCTCCCTTTGGAGCGGCTATTGTGCAAGCCACCGCTTGGCTTGGCGTAGGTCCGACGACTGTAACACGTGTTAAGACTCTGATTCAGAATAAACAGGTTACTCCGAAATACGTTGCAGACACCCTTGAATTTCGCGCCGATATGGCAGATCAGCTCGAGCAGCTTCTAAAGGTAATTGCCGGCGAGTATTTTGAATATGCCGCGGTTGCCGTTCGCCAGTTAGCTTTTTGGGTACAAGGTGGTCATGCGTTGAAAGGCAGCTTGGCCGAGTTTGCCTGGTGTTGCCTGGAACACGAACTACCGGTTGCGTCATCAACCAGCGGTCGGCACTTTGATCAATTGGCCGCCGGTCTGGCGCAAGATGATACGGAGCGCGGATTTAAGTTTCTCGAAAAGCTTATCCAACAGTCCGAGATTTCGGAGAAGCAGTGGAACCCTCTAGACCCCTATGACACCCATAAATTCTGGGAAATCCTTTACCGTAATAACAGAGGACGTCTTATTGAGTTGGTTCTGAACGTTGCTCAAACGGATACCTCCCTTTTCTTTGATCTGAAAGGTCTGCTTGACCAAGAAAGTGACGGAAACCTGCTGCTCGATTTTGCCAGGAAGGGCGAAGAGTCTGCACGCGCCGTCGCTAACGGCTTGACCGGCGCCAAACCCGGATTCTGGCCCCTGGCGTTCAAGCTGGTTGAGATGTACCCCAATGACGAAATATTGCGCCGCCGGCTGACTGCAGGCATAGAGCAAGAGGAAACGATCATTGAAGGGCCTATGTCGCGGTTTTACGAAGGGCGCAAGCGTGAGATTGAGCGTGTATTGCAGGACCCCGCCACGCCACCGCGCGCGCGTGACTGGCTGCGTGAAGTGATGAATCGCCTAGAAGGAGAAGTCTCCCGTCAGATCGTATGGGACTATGATGAAGACGTAAACGATCTGCGCCGGTACATTCAGGACAAGAATTCCGACCAGCGGATTTGGGCTATTGGTCGGATTTTGAAATATGCCGCATGGAAAGATGCAAAGCGATGGCTGACCGTCGAAGATATTGAAGAAGCGTTGCCGCAAGTGGATCTTCCGGAAAAAAAGCGCAAGATGCTGGAAGCGGCGCTTGAGGTCTGGCGACATGCCGTTTAAAGTTCTTACCGATCTGCAAAGCAAAGTGCTGATGGCCCTGTTTGATCGTGGATTCGGCGATGAAGGATATTTCCTTTCGGGCGGCACCGCGTTGTCTGAGTTCTACCTGCAACATCGCTATTCGGATGACTTGGACTTTTTTACCCGGAAGCCGGACCCGCTGGATAAAGACTTCAGAAAAGTCCAGGAGATTTTGGCCTCTGTAGGACTGACTATCGATGAACAGCCCGAGACGGACGCCGACTTTGGAAGATTTTTTGTCTACCCGGAGGGTCAGATAGAAAATCAGCTCAAGCTTGAGTTTATTAAAGACGTGGCCGCACAGATGGATGAGCCCCAAACACACGAACGAATTGTCATGGACTCTTTCGAGGATATAGCCGTAAACAAAATCTGCGCGATCTATGGCAGAGAACCACCAGACCTGAAGGACTACTGTGACCTCTTTTTCATTCTTAAAGAGTCGCGCTATACACTGGACTACCTGATCGGTCGGGCGCGTGAAAAGGACGCGGTGTTCGACGGCGAAGACGGTACTCTTGTCTTTGCGACCAACTTACACAGAGTACAAAAATTGCGCAAATTGCCGCGCATGATTAAGCCGCTCGGCCTGGAAGAGCTAAGGACATTTCTAGTTCCTATGGCGGAAGAGCTTATACAACGTCTGCGTCCAGGGCAACAATAATAGAACTGAGTAAAATGAGGGCGCGGTGCTGTCCTGGACTGGCGATGCCGACGGACTTCTGCCCTTTCGGGTCCATGCCTCCAGCGAGTCGCCTATCCGCCCGTTGCCACCAAGCTCTCTAAAATCTGTGACGGGAGGTTTTCCTGATCCGATTTCAAACGATAACTTTCTGATCGGCGCCTTCTCGACCTCCGAACGGTTTAAGTGCTGACCTACATATGCCGGTATGGTTGCGGTTGGCTAAGACCCTCGAGATGAGTGAGTAGGCGCTAGATAAGAGGTTATGTGCCAAAAATAGTTAGACTAACTCTGGCGCATCTCCCCGACTTTTGTGAGACAGGCGCACGACTTTAAGACAATTATTAGCCCCTCTAAAATCTCTGCCGTTGACGTATTAAAAACTTCGCCAACGCGCCGGTTCAGCGGCGGCGTGCCGCGCCGTCGGCGGCAACCGGTTGCTAGGCGCGCCTTGCGTCGTCATTGGCCGCGACCGAGGACCACGAGCCATTCGGCGATAACCTGGAGCTGGCCCTCCTCTGCGCCACTGAGTTCGATCGGCGCGAAGTCGGGGTTGATCGGCTTCAGGATGATCTTGGCGTGACGCCACGATCCCTCAATGGGGACCTTCCCGCTCTCGTAGCGCTTTACGGTGTAGCGTTCACCCGTTTCGGGGTCGGCGGCATCGTGGAGCTGGACAAGCACGATCTTCCCTTGCCGCGTGCCGGTAACGGGCGTGGCGAACAGGCAATAGGAACCGTCCGGAATAGTCGGTTCCATTGACTTACCGACCACCCGGGCGACGAACATCCCCGGACGGAGCTTGCGGGTCGGGTTGATGGCAACCCACTCCCAGTCACTGTTCTCGACGAGTTGCGGGTCGCTGAACGCGCCCGCCGCCGCCTCAAGCGGAATGAGCGGAACGCAAGTGACGTAGCACTCCTCGGGACGCGGCCGAACGATGCGAAGCCTTGACGTTCCCGACCGTTGATCGCTGCCGGCGCCGGCATCGGCGGAGCAAGCCCGCAGCCGCCGGTAGGCCTCTGACGCCATCCAAGCCGTTACAACCTTCTGGAACGGCAGGTCGTTCATAAAGCGCACGAAGATCTCCTCATTCTGATCCATGCGCTCCACAAAGAGACTTTCGAGCAGATTCTTGAACAGCAACTCGAACTTGTCTCCCGGATTCACCGCCGCCGCCTGCCGCAGTCCATCGTCGTCCATGGCGGCCTCGACCATCTGATCGAAGAAGAGTTGATCGGCCTGGTTGAAGTCCGTCCCGAACCGTTCGTTCACGATGTCGATCAACTGCGACAGCGGCATAGGCTGCAACCGTACGAGGCCGCTGCCGACGTCCGTGGGACCGTCCAGGCGTCGGGCATCGCCATCTTGCAGCGAGATCGAGCCCTCGCTGATCTTCTGCAGGCGGTAGTACTCGAGCCGCACCTCGTCGTCGAACTGGTAGGCCGGGCCGCTTCGTCGCCGGGGCAACTTCGCGGCCAGATGACGGAGGAACACGTACAGCCGCTCGAGGTCCGAGTCCTGATATGGGATCACCTGGCTGAGGAATCCGTACAGGTTGCGGAACGCCTGCACCTTCCCCCGCCACAACTCCGCTTCGTCCTCGTCGTCGCGCTGGCGCACCGTAAATCGCGAGACCGCCGGATCCAGCGCCGCATTCATCGCCTGATGATCCGCGGCGCTCTGCCGCTGCTTGGGCTTGAAGTAGACCGTGCAGAACCGCTCGAGCTCTTCGGCCAGGTAGATGCCCGAGGTGTCCAGCTCGCCCTTTAGCTGATACATGCGCGCCGGGTCGACTTCGTCGCCCATTTCTGCGCCCTCGTAGTACGTCTTGAACGCCTCGCGGATCTCCTCGCGGTCGTTCACGAAGTCGAGGACGAAGGTGTCTTCCTTGAGCGGGTGGGTGCGGTTCAGCCTCGACAGGGTCTGTACAGCTTGGATACCCGCCAGTCGCTTGTCCACATACATCGTGTGCAACAGCGGTTGGTCGAAGCCCGTCTGGTACTTCTCCGCCACCAGAAGAACATGGTATTCCTGCGTCGCGAACTTCTCCGGCAACTCCTTCTCGCGAATCCCGAGGTTCATTCCCTCTTCCGTGTAGGTCACATTGGAGAGTTTGTCGTCCTGCACTGTACCGGAGAACGAGACCAGAGTCTTGATGGGATAGCCCTTCTCCTTAATGTACCGGTCGAAGCTCTGCTTGTAGCGCACCGCTTCGAGTCGAGATCCCGTTACAACCATCGCCTTGGCTCGGCCACCAATCCTGTGGCGAGTGACGGCGTTGAAGTGCTCGACCATCACCTCGGTCTTCTGCGCGATGTTGTGCGGGTGCAGCCTTAGGAACCGCGCCAGTGCCTTCGCCGCCTTCTTGCGCTCGACGTTTGGGTCGTCAGAGCATGCCTTGAGAAGTTTGATGTAAACGGCGTATGTCGTGTAGTGCTTCAGCACATCAAGGATGAATTCCTCCTCGATTGCCTGGCGCATCGTGTAGCGGTGGGCCGGCCGCCCGTCGCGACCGAAGACGGCGAGGGTCTTGTGCTTGGGAGTCGCCGTGAAGGCGAAGAAGCTCAAGTTCGCCTGCCGACCGCGCTTGGCCATGCTGCGGAAGAGTTCCTCCATGTCCTCCTGACCCTCATCGGAGGCCTTTAGCTTCGCCTCTTCCCGCAACGCCTCGCCGCCCAGAACCTCCTTGAGGTCGGTGGCGGTCTCGCCGCCCTGCGAGCTGTGCGCCTCGTCGATGATCACGGCGCAGCGGCGGGTCGGCAGCGTGCCGGTACCACTCTCGCCGCGCTCCTCTGCCATCTTGAGCAACTGGCGCGAGACGAATGGGAACTTCTGCAACGTGGTGATGACCACCGGCACCGCGTTCTCGAGCGCTTCCGCCAGTTGCCGAGAACTCTCGTCAATCTTCTGCACCACGCCGCGTTTATGTTCGAACTGGTAGATCGTGTCCTGCAACTGCTGATCGAGCACAACCCGATCGGTTACCACGATGACGCTGTCGAATACGCGCTGATTCGCGGCGTCGTGCAGCGACGCCAACCTGTGCGCCAGCCAGCCGATCGTGTTGCTCTTGCCGCTGCCGGCCGAGTGCTCGACGAGATAGTTGTTTCCCACGCCCTCGCGGCGGGCCGCCTCCACCAGCATACGCACGGCCTGGAGCTGGTGATAACGGGGGAAAATCATTGTTTCGGTCTTAACCTTTCGTCCGTCTTCCGCGCGCTTCTCTTCCATCTGAATATGAATGAATCTGGCCAGGAGATCGAGCAGGCTGTCCCGCTGCAGCGCTTCCTCCCAGAGATAGGCCGTGCGGTAGGTGCGTCCCGCCGGGTCCGGCGGGTTGCCCGCGCCGCCCCCGCAGCCCTTGTCGAACGGCAGGAAGTGAGTGGCCGTGCCTGCGAGGCGCGTAGTCATCAGCACCGCTTCGGTGTCCACGGAGAAGTGCACCAGCGTGCGGCGCTTGAACTCGAAGATCGGCTCGCGCGGGTCGCGGTCCTGCTTGTACTGCCGGCGCGCGTCCTCGGCGGTCTGCCCCGTGAGCGGGTTCTTCAGCTCCAGCGTGGCGACGGGGATGCCATTCAGGCTCAGCGTGACATCGAGAGATTTCTCCGAGCGCGACGAGAAGTGAAGCTGCCGGGTGATCCCTAGACGGTTCGCGGCGTAACGCGCCTCAAGCTCCGGGTTCAGCTCGTGCGCCGCCTTGAAGTAGGCTGCGTGCAGCGTCCGTCCGTAGCACTTGAAGCCGTGGCGCAGCGTCGCGATCGAGCCATTGGCATCCATCCACTTACACAGGTCGCCGAGAATCTGTTCGCCGGTCTTGTCCCCATGCAGCGCCTCCAACTTGGCCCACTCCTTCGGCTGGGTCTGACGGATGAAATCGAGGACGACTTCGGGGAAGATCGCCCGTTCGCGGTCGAATCCGTCCCGACTCACCCACACGTAGCCGTTGGCGAGGAAATGGGCTTCAATGACGGTCTCGAAGGCCGCTTCGTTCGTTTGTGTCATAATCGCACCCCCAGGACAAACCGCGCCCCCTCGTCTTCCAACATCTGAAACGGACTCGTGGTCGCTACCCCGACCGCGGCGCAGGCGTCGGGCAGCTTGATCTTCTTCTTCGATTCGGGGGCCGAGACTTCGTGCGTGATCACTTTCCATCCCCTCGATATCGCGTGCGCGACAAGCCAGTAATCCGCGGACCTGAAGAACTCCGAGATGGCCTGCGGCTCGTAATGCTGCTGGTGCGCCCACGCGCTCACCCTCTCCGCCGCCTCGATAACCTGGGCGTCCCCCTCAAGGAAGAATGACGTTGACTGCTCCTCAGCCCAAGCCGCAAGTTCGTCCGTTCCATTTTTTAACTCACGCTGAACCTTGTCGATGCTGAAGACCCTCCCGCGTCCGTTCGCATGGAGCAACCACTCCCAGAATCCCGGGCAGACGATGAAGCGATAATGATGCCGCTTCGCCGATATGAACACGTCAGCATCAAGCAGGTAGGCCATCAGTGAACGACCCCCAGTTTCCGAGCGTATTCATCGAACGTTCCTTCCCTTAGCCCCAGCAGGTGGAACGCCTCTGTGAACGTGGTGCGCCCTTCGAGAGCGCTCACGATCACCGCGCGAGCGAACCGCTTGCTCAGGCGGCTGCCCTGCGTCCTGTAAAAATCGCCCCCGCCTTTCTCACCCGTCTTACTCTCCGTGGGCGGAAAGCCTTCACGCTCGGCCTCGTACAGGGCGTCAAACTTCTTCTGCGAGATAAGGCCAGCGGCCCGAGCGCGAATGAGCGCCACCAGCATGCTCACCTTGAACAGATCGGCCAGCCGCCGCGCCTCATCCAAGGGATCGGCGGTTTTGCGCCAGGCGTCCCGAAACTCGGCCATGGGCGCGAGCACCTCCGCCGCCACCTCGTTGCAGAAGTGTTCTTCCTGGTGGTCCGATTCCATATCCGCGTCGGAGACGCCGGAGTGCCCAAGCCAAATATGACCGAGTTCGTGTGCCAGGGTGAAAATCTTCGCGGCGGGCCAGTCGCCAGCATTAATGAAGACGAGGGGCGCGTACTCGTCAGACAGCGCGAAGCCGCGGAACTCCGAAACGCTGAGTTTGCGATAGTTGTTATTGCCGACCACACCGTTCCGTATCACCAGAATGCAGGCTGCTTCCACCTTCTCAACCAGGGAGCGAAATGCTTCATTCGTATTCCGGACCGACCCGCTCCACGCGTCATCGAGGCCGATCACCGCCCGGATGCGCCCCGCCACGATCGCCGGCTGCTCCGTGAGCCTGGCGCTGCCGACGAATGGCAGAGGCCTCTCTCCTTCCGCGACCAGGTGCTCTCGGTACCAGTTCTGCCGTTGCTGGCACACGTAGATCGTGTCGAGTAGGTCGGGGCTTGGCCGGCCGACTGGCTGGCCAGCCACGCGGCGAAAATCGGCGATGGGCAGATCTTCCCGGGGCGGTATGGGGAGGAAGAGATACCCCACGGGCGTGTACGTCTTGCCGGCGACCTTCTCCAGTTGCGCCAGTGTCAGTTTGCCCGTCGCTTCCCACTCGATGACCCGCTCCTCCTTGAGCCCGACCTTCTTAGCGAGAGCGGCAGTCGTTAGGGGCACGCGCTCCCTCGCCCAGCGGAGGAGTTGTGGCTGCACGGCTGCCGTGACGGGCTTCTTCTTATCCCTAGCGGGCATTTGCCATCACCTCCTTCACATCAATTTGCCCCGTTACTGCCGCGGCGATGAGGGCGGCCCGACGCTCCTTGAGTAGAGCGATGGTGCGCTCGGTGGCAGATCGGAGCGCGTCGAGCTTGGTAGTTTCGGCACCGACGTATGCCACGATGTCTCTCTGCTCCGACAGGAGAGGTATGGCGAACTGAATGTTGCCGAGCTCTTCCGCATTCAGATGGGGTTGCGCAGCTCGGAGACGCAATGGATCGATTTGCGCCTCGAGCACATACTGACACAGGAGAGCCAACGATATGTACTCGGGCTCAGCAGCCCGGGCCATCCGAACCACCATGTCGTAACCAGCTACAGCTCCGCCCCATTCTTCGGTGACGATAGCGGAGTCTCCTGTATACGCTCCGCTTCGCACCACGATAATGTCGCCAGAGCGAAGTCGCACGACTCTTGATTCAGGCAAATCAGCTTCGTCAACGTATACGAGCCCATCCTTGAACAGCTCTCCGCGCTTTACGTTCGTCGCGCGTAAGAACGGGACGCCACACGGCACGTATTCCGGTGGTTGGCTTAGTCCGTAGTAAATCGTAGCAAAGTGCTTGAGCCTCTTCGTCTCCCAATGCACCGGAATCTCGCCGAGCCAGGGGATGCCGGAGTCGCGGAGAGGGGCGCGGGCGTCGAGGCCGCGGGTGACGGCGCGGGTGATGAGCGCCCGGCGCTTCTCAGCCAGCAGCCCGAACAGCCGCTCCTTCGCCGCCACCAGCGCATCCAGCCGCGCCGTCTCCCGGTCGAGGTAGCCCGCTACAGCCCGCTGCTGTTGCAGCGTCGGCAGGTGGATGGGGATGTCACCAAGATCGGAAGCGTTGATAGCGGGGTAGCTCACACCCGCTGAGCGCATTTCCACTTCCGCGAGGAAGGCCGGCTCGCGCAGTGCGTACTTGCAGAAACCTGGATCGAACACGCTTGCCTGCGGGCGGACCACCGCGAAGCCCGTAGAGACGATTAGGTTTTCGGGAGACTCTTGGATAGGAGCAATCGCCTGCAAATACGTGCGAACCGTGGAAATAATGACGTCCCCATCGCGGACCACGCGTCGGGCTCTGCTCGGCGCGTCGTCAAAGCGGTATGTGGCGATCTCATGGATAACGCCTGAGGAATCAACGTTGCCGATATCCACGTACCGCATCTCGTAGTCGGGGCTAGTCTCCTCAGTGAGGGTCTCAGTATTGATCGAGGCGACATACTTCAGTCGCTGCTGCTCGCGGCCTGCTGATGCGCTCACGTTGTCACCTCCCGCAGTAACCGCATAATCTCCTCCTCGGCCTGCTTCAGGTCCGCATCGATCTCTTCCAGCGGGCGCGGGGGCGTGTGCCTGTAAAAGTGGCGGTTGAAGTTGATCTCGTAGCCCACCTTGTCCTTGGATCGGTCCATCCAGGCATCAGGCATGTGGGGCCGCACCTCGCGCTCGAAGTAGGCATCAATGTCGTCCTTGAGCGGCACGTTCTCGAAGTCACGCAGGTCGGTGTCGGGCTCATAGTCCTCGTCGCGACTGCCTTTCGTGACCGGCTTGGCATCGGGATCCCTTTGTGTGAAGATGCCGCGGAAGAGCTTCTGCTCGGGCGCCTTCCAGCGGGACTTCCGCTCATGCAGCAGATCCTCGATGCGCGTCCACACGGCGTTCCAGTCGCGTTGCGGCTCGCGCCCCAGGGCTTTGTCGATGGCCTGCACATCATCGAGCAGATGTGGGCAGCCATCGAGGAAGCGGGTCTTGTCCTCAGTGGTCATCTGGTAGCGCAGGCGCAGCGGCCGCTCGACGGTGACGCGGGTGTAACCGAAATCGGCGTTGTCGAAAATCTTCGAAGTATCGCCGTCGGAGAAGCGGCCATAGATCTGCACGATCTCGGCGATCTGGTCGCGCCCGTCTTCCTTCTCGCCGATTTTCCGGCGCTTGTCCCCGAGACTCCGGTGCATGGGGACGTAGAACTCGCGGGCATCGAGGAGCTGGATCTCGCCCTTGCGGCGCTTCTCCTTGCGGTTGGTGAGAATCCAGACGTAGGTGCCGATGCCGGTGTTGTAGAACATTTGCTCCGGCAGGGCGATGATCGCCTCGAGCCAGTCGTTCTCGATGATCCACTTGCGGATGTCGCTCTCGCCCGAGCCCGCGCCGCCGGTGAAGAGCGGCGATCCGCTGAAAACAATAGCAAGGCGCGAGCCGTGCTTGTGCTCCGCCGGGCGCACGGGCTCGAACTTGCTGATCATGTGCTGCAGGAAGAGCAGCGAGCCGTCGTTGACCCGCGGGAGCCCAGCGCCGAAACGGCCATCGAAGCCGCGCTGGTCGTGTTCTTTCTTGATCTCGTTTAGTTGCTTCTTCCAATCCACGCCGAACGGCGGGTTGGTGAGCAGGTAGTCGAAGGTCTCGGCTGCGAACTGGTCGTCGGTGAAACTGTCGCCAAATCGCACATTGTCGCCACCACCGTTATGGTCCACCTGCTTCATGAGCATGTCGGAGGCGGCCGTGGCGAAGGCGCGCTTGTTGTAGTCCTGCCCGTAGACGAAGAGCCTCGCCTCCCCGTGGTGCTCGCGCAGGTAGTTCTGCGCCTCCGCCAGCATGCCGCCGGTGCCGCAGGCCGGGTCGAGGAGCTTGCGCACGGTGCCCGCCGTGGCGAGCAGCTTGTCGTCATTGATGAACAGGACATTCACCATGAGCCGTATGACTTCGCGCGGCGTGAAGTGGTCGCCCGCGGTCTCGTTGGCCAGCTCGTTGAAGCGGCGAATGAGGTT
The DNA here is from genome assembly GCA_016179055.1 of Acidobacteriota bacterium. Taxonomy (GTDB): domain Bacteria; phylum Acidobacteriota; class UBA6911; order JACOSC01; family JACOSC01; genus JACOSC01. Next base: position 33,953 of record JACOSC010000025.1, on the reverse strand, counting down.
CTCGAAGATCAGCCCCATCTGCTCGTTGGGGACCGTGCTCGGGTGCAGGTCCACGTCGCACAACTTGGAAACGACGAGGTAGAGGATGTTCGCCTCGCGCATCCGCTCGATCTCGTTCTCGAACTCGAAGAATTCGAAGATGCCGCGCACGTTCGCCGAGAAGCCCTTGATGTAGCTGACTAGATGCTTCTCGATGTTGTCGGGATCGCCCTTGAGCTTCTCAAAGTCGAGCGGCGAGTGGTTGTGGAAACGCTGGCCGGCCTTCTCGCTGAGCTTCTTGTCGAGGGCGTCGCCTTCCAGCCTCCCGCCTTTCCGCTTCTCATGCTCCGCCAGGACCTCGGCCTTCGTCGGCGCCAGCACGCAGTCGAACCGGCGCAGTACGGTCATCGGCAGCATGACGCGCTCGTATTGCGGCGGCCGGTACGGGCCGCGCAGCAGATCGGCGATCTGCCATATCAGGTTTGCGAAGTAGTTATGGTCGGGCATGGGTCAAGTCATCTTCCTGAGCAGCCAAGGCTGCAATGGGTCGCGCTCCGGAGCGCCTAACAAGGATTTAAGCATCGGTTAGATCAATTACCTACTTCCTTCATCTACCCGAAGGCGTTTTTGGATCGACGGCAACATTGATACACTGGTAGGTTACACCGTCTTCGATCCAAGAACCCCGCATTTGGAGCACCCGCTCAGTTACCATGACCAAGTAATGGTAGCTTGCTAGCTCAATACCCGCCAGAGCACCGAAAGCATAGCGAGCGGCTTGTCTGTGAGCCTCTTTGATCTTGGCGCCTACTTCATTTTCCTCACGAACAATCTTCCATTCCGTTAGGACCAAGGCTTCAGCGGTTCTCTCGACTTCGGAGAGATCAGTCAACTGATTAGATAAAACGAGGTCCGTCCGTTCGCGCTCGGCATTAACTTTGAAAGCCCAAATACCATGAAGCAGCAGATGAGCGCCACCAAGCTTTTCGCAGGCCAGCTCTCCCTCTTCAAATGCGCTCTTCCAACGTTCCCGTATACTCGAATCAGCCACAATGCTTCGTTGTAAATGTAAAAATGCGCGCTCAGATAGGCGTCTTGCCACTGCGGACCAATCCGAAATTTGGTACGTGAATTCAGACCCAAACGAACTAAGAGCTGTTAAGCGTGCTTGAACAGCGGGAAGCCCCTGCATAACGAGATGCACAGATATTTTATCCCACTTTTCCTTATTTTCGAGAAATCTATTCAAACATGCAGCCGCAGGGGTAGGCAGGTTAGCCTGGTAAATTTCATAAAACTTTCTGAGTGATTCAAACATTCGATCGGTCTGCGGCAGCACTTCCCTTCTTGCAATCTCGTGAGGATCTTTATTATCAGTAGATAGACAACTTACATAGAAACGACCTGCCTCTAAGAGACCCTGAATCTGATTTGATATCGCATTCCATTCGGTTCTCCATCCCACAAATGACTCCTCATTCTAAACACTCAAATGCTGTGTAAGAAAGCGGCAAACGAATACAGCTAAACCTTAGCGGTTATAATAAACAGTTAGGAAATGACATTTTTCCTACGGGAGCACTATAGCACAGTCGGGGATGGACAACCAAAAAAATTTGGACATCATTGGGCGGCAGGGGCAGGGGCGGATCATCGCCGAGGGTCTGGCGGACGGGAGCGGCGCACGTCGCCCCTCTTATCCGACTAACGCTCCTTTCCGTCCGTCTCTCTTTTTGGACTGGTGAGCGACAGACCTCGACTACGCGGCGACACCGACGGCGTTCACCCAGGGCGTTTGTGGGGCATCCCAAAATAAGCCTAAGCGCGTGGAGTAGAGCCGAACAAACTTTAGTTCTCGCGCTAGAGTAGGCTGATTATTTGCGGCCGGGTCCGCCGCTGGCACGCGGATGGAAACGTCTGCTTGTCGTTAGACGAAGATGGTTAGCTTCCCTGAAAATACCTGGGAGCGCCGGTATCCCTGCTGGCGAGTCCCCTCGCGGACCGCGTCCACCCTTGCCCCGACGGTAGTCGGGGCGCTCCTAGGCGCGGCGGTTCTGTTTTTCATTCGTCGGGGCGCCTCACCACGGAGCAGGAACATCTCCTCGTCAGCTTCGTTCCGAATGGAAATTAGTGATGTCGAAGGACGCCGAGCAGAATCTCTTGGACGCGACGGGGCAGGAAAAATAGGGCCATTCGACGGACTTGCTCGAGGAGTTTCACGATATCCCCGGGCCCATCCCAGTTTTCCCTTAACACGGATTCGTCCGAGTGATGTAAGAGGCGAAGCAGCGCAAGGGCAACGACGTAAATGTCATCGACTTGCCCGAAAAAAGGAATGAAGTCTGGAATCACATCAAACGGCAGCAGGACATAAGCTATCGCCGCTGCCACAATCAGTTTGTCGCCGGGGCTTACTCGATCATCCCGCAGCAAGCGATAAAGCAGTCGCAACAAGCTCGGAATTAATTGCAAGGCATTTTTCAGGAATTTCTTGGCTTTGGCTTTATCGACACGGGTCCGCGACATACACTATAAATTAGCCAAAAATGGTTCCAGTGCCGCTAAGCAGCCTTCCAAGTTATCGCCCACGACGGCATGCCCGGCGCCCGCCACTTCCGCCAGAACTACGCGTGAGCAACCTTCCGTCATACGGTGGGCCACGGCCTGGGTAAGGACGTTGCTCTCTTGCCCGCGGACGATCAGCGTCGGGGATGTCACTTGCGCCCATACCGGCCACAAATCGGGCAGCGGCTCGGAATAGGCGCTACCGAATTGCTTAAATTGCGGATCGTAGCGCCACACCCATTTTCCGTCGACCCGTCGCCGAAGATTATGGAATAGCCGATGTCGCAGATTTTGAATCGAACGACGCGGGTTAAATAGGCGGGCAAGCTCGACAGCCTCTTCCAGTGAAGAAAATTCATCCGGGACCGACTTGGCGAAATCACGTAGCGTCCGTACCCCCTCTTCACAAAGCCCAGGTCCGGCGTCCATGAGCACCAGCCCCTTGACCTGTGAGGGGCGACGAACCGCATATACCATGGCGTTAAGACCGCCCATCGACATGCCGATCAGTGCGACTGGGCCAATCTGCCAATGATCCAAGAAGGCTTCCAGATCCATCACGTAGTCATCCAGGCGATAACTATCGGCCCAGTCGCTTTCGCCATGGCCCCGTTGGTCAAGCGCCAAAAGCCGGTAGCGGTCTTGCAAAACCGCGGCAAGATCATCCCATGAGTGTGCCGTCTGCAAGGCGCCGTGCAATAGCACGAGACAAGGGCGACCCGCGGATCCCCACTCGACGTAGTGAAAACCGCGCTGGGAACCGAGTTGCAGTTTCCCTGCACGCGCCGGAACCGGCGTCGCCAGCGGCCAAGCGATCGCCTCGTCACCCACGACTTCGAGGAAGCTCTTCATGATACGGGCCGTCGCCCCCCATATCACCTCTTCTTGATGCCTGTAAAACTGCATAGGAATGAACTCACCATTCCATTCCCAGATTTCCTCACGAAAATGCGATGGATCTTGAAAAACCGCTAAAGGGACGTGTAAGGCGGCGGCCACTTCGTCCTCATTGAGATGAAATTTGTAGGGATAAGGAATCATTCCCACGTAAGGCGTGACAACGAATCCGGTGCTGGTGAGCATGCTGTCCAAGACGCCTAAAATTTTGATGTCGGCCGGCTGTAAGCCCACCTCTTCGTACGCCTCTCGCAGAGCCGTATTGAGGGAATTCTGATCAGAGTCGTCGTAGCGCCCGCCGGGGAAAGACACTTGTCCCTTATGATGATCCACCTTGTCGGTGCGCCGGGTCAATAGAACGTAGATTTGACCCTCGCATTCGTACAGCGGGATCAGCACGGCGGCGCGGACCAGCGAGACGTCGTCCGCCGGCGCCGGGGACGGCGAAGGCGCGCGGCCGGCCAATATTTGTCGGATTTGTTCGCTCCACTCAGCCATGGGAGGGATTCTCAACCTGTATAAGATCCATGAAGGTCTCTTCGAGCGACCGGCGCACGGGTACCACGGCGACCACTTGTACGGCGGCGGCGCGCAGGCGGTCAATGACACGGTTCAAGTCCGCAACGTTGCCCACAGAGATATTCAACCAATTGTTTTCCAGTCGGGCGCCGGTCCACTCCGCGGTGACGGTGCTTAGACAACTCGCGTCGAAGGGTTCGTGCAGCTCAATTCGGTACTCTTGCGTCGCACGCGTGAGGTCTGCCATCGAGCCAATCCGTATCAGTTTCCCACGATTCAGAATGGCCACGCGGTCGCAAAGGCGCTCGACCTCGGACAGTAAATGCGAATTAATAAAAATAGTTTTTCCGAGTGCTTTTTGTTCCAGAAGAATATTGCGGATCTCGAAGCGTCCGACCGGATCCACACCATCGGTTGGCTCATCGAGAAATACAAGCTCGGGATTGTTCAGCAGTGATTGCGCCAAGCCGATTCGTTGCAGCATGCCCTTGGAATAGCGCTTGAGCCGCATGGCGCGCCATTCATACATGTTTACTCGCTTAAGCCAACTCTCGATAGCCGCACGCGACTCGGCGCCATGTATATTGCCAAGGCGTCCCAGAATATTCAGGGCCGTCTCGCCGGTCAAATATCCCGGGAATTTATGATTCTCCGGCAAGTATCCGAGTCGCTCTTTAACCCGAACGCTCGACAGATCTTCTCCCAAGATAGATACACAGCCTTCGGAGGGGTGCGTGATGCCGAGCAGTATCTTGACGAATGTGGTCTTGCCGGCGCCGTTCGGTCCGAGCAATCCAAAGATTTCACCTTGATTGACCGTAAGACCAATGCGATCCAAGGCGGTTAGGGAATGTTTACGAATGGGGCTCTTAAATACTTTGGTTAACTCTCTGGTCTCCAGCGCGTATACGGCCATCATTTCCTCGATAGACAATGATAGGGGATGCCCTTCCGTCTGTGCGCCGCTGCACCGAGCTACGGTCTCGACGTGGGGTGGGATGGCGAGTCGAGGCGAATCATAAAATCAGCGCTCCCGTGAAATGGCCGCAATTTTTGGCTCTCTACGGCGCGAATCTCCCACGTGTAACGATAGCCTGGGCGCAGCAACAAACGGAGTGAGTCGGGAAGCGATAGCCGGCGCCTCGCGGTCTCTTGTCGCCACAGAGATTTTCCGAATTCATCAAATAACTCAACCTGGTAGTACCCGGCGTTTGGAATGTCCCGCCATTGAAACTCTGTTGGCGCGCTGTCGATGAGGCCGCTGGGGCTGAGATCGAGCACGCGGAACTCCGGGCTGGCCCTCTCAACGCCATGCTCGGTGCTGAGACGTCGTCCTCTCTCCGTATAAATAAATATCGCTACTATGGCCGCAAGAAATATCAGAGCCAGCCCGGCCCACGACCGGCTATCGCTCAGTGAGAACATCCGCTCCGGGAGCAGCGGCTTCGGGTTAGGCCGCTCGCGCGGGATTCGAGTTATAAGGGTAGGCGCCTTCAAGCGCATATTTCGGATAATGGGTTGGTTTTGCAGGGTCTGATTGAGGCAAAATGTGCAATGAACCAAATGAATTTCAAAGCGCTCGCGCGGGTCCCCTTTGAGCGAGCCGTTTTCATAATTTCCGATAAGCTTACCAATCTGTGGGTCGGTGCATTTTTCATCTCTCATGGGCATTCCCTACATGCAAGCCTGATAATCTGCGAAGAATTTTATAGGAAGACCAAGCGACGGCTGCCTTCTCAAAAATCCTGAACTAGATCATACCAAACGCGACGGCCACGGTCAACGAATTCCTATTTTTTTCAAGCAGCGATGGATTGGTTAGGGTAAAAGTGACAAAGCAGATCTGGTCCGGCGCCTCGGTGTATGATATAGTTAGTTCGCTTACGGGGCAACATTCCACCATCGTGTTTTGCTCTGGAGAACCTTATCGAGTTAGTGTTCATGGCTTTGGATAGGTTGGCAACAGAAACAGGCTGCCCTTTGTGTCTCTCTGTGGACACTTCCTCCCTTTTCGTTAAGGATACCATTAGATATTACAAGTGTCGCCACTGCACATTCCGGTTTTCAAGGCCCGAGGTAAATCTTAATGACCAAACGGATATTGAAAGCTACGAGGAAGCTTATATCAATTATCTGGAAGCCAATCCTTCCGATAGACATAATTTCAATTCGTTACTCGCTTGGATCTCCCGACAGGTTAATCTTTCCGGTAAAAAACTGCTCGACATCGGGTGCGGAAGCGGCAAATTCGTCAACTTCCTAAGAGAAAACAGAATTGACGCGGTGGGCTTAGAGCCTTCCAAACCGCTCTTTGATAGGTACTTGAAAGGAAATTCACACTTTTATAACTTCCCGCTGCAAAGCCTCGCCACGAAGGTCCAATCGCAGTTTGACGTGGTTACGTTGTGCGACGTCTTGGAACATGTGCCGCAGCCACGCTCGGTCTTAGAGATCATCTCAGATATACAGCCGATTGGCGGGCACGTCATTATCGAAATCCCCGTGTGCGGAACACTGCCATCCATCATTCTTGGTAAATATTGGCATTTTTACAATAAATATCACCTCTCCTATTTTTCAAAAGCCGGCTTAATACGATTGTTGCGTGAGCATGGCTACACCTTGTGCTCGTTTTCCTATCGAGGTAAATATTTTCAGCTTAGCTATATACTTAAATACATCCTCTACTTTGTATTTGGAAAAAACCGTTCCGGCCTCGGCGCATTTCTCGAGAGGAAATGTATTTTTTTAAATACGTATGACCTTCTCTTAGCGTGTTTCGAGAAAGTCTCCGAACGCTAAGAAAAACTCTCGCACGGCGAACGTGCCCTACTGACTCGCCCTAGAGTTTTTTGACGGAGCCGTAATGGCTGATTCAAGCCTCGATCTGGGCCGATCAGCCGATGGTTGGATTCTTTCGGAGAGCCTATGAGCCTATCCATTATTCTGACTTGTTTTAACGAAGTACCCATCATCTTCGGATCGTATACGGCGCTGACGACGATGATGCAGGCCGCCCGCATAGACTATGAGTTTATTGTGGTCGATGATGGAAGCTCAGAGGCTGTTCAGCGCGCATTGCAGGCGTTCTTTCCGGAAGGGCGCGTCCGGCTGATTTTATCCTCACAAAACGAGGGCCGCGGAGCGGCAGTGACGAAAGGTATACGGACCGCGTCCAAGGATTACGTCTGCTTCATTGACTCAGACTTGGAAATTCCGGCGTATACTCTGCTCGTGCTGTATTATACTGCGACGGTATTCGAACCCGGCGCCGACATGGTTATCGCGGATCGCTGCTATCGCTGGAATCTCAACCTCAGGAACCTCATACGCAACTTTGGCAGTTTAGTTGTCCGTCGAATAACATCGTGGGCGCTTGATCTGGGATCCCTGGACACGGAGACCGGCGCCAAGCTCTTTCGGCGGTCAGCGGTGTTGGAATTTCTTGGTGAAGTGCGCGATAAACGATGGTTTTGGGATACGGAAGTAGTCGCCGAAGCGATTAGGCATTCACAACGCGTGGTCCAGGCGCCTGTAGTAGTAACCCGTCGTAATGACAAACGCAGCAGTATGCGCGTTGTCAGAGACGTCGTAAACTTTTCCAGGGCCCTTTATGCTTACAAGAGAAAGGAGAAAGTCGGCCGTCGCACCGCAGGAGGTGTGGTCTAAAATGCCATCCATTATTTATCGCTCCCTCCTCTTATATAAGCTCGGTCTGCTGCTTTCGTACCGGAGTAAATATCGGAAACGCTATACGACGGTGGCAGCACTCGTGCCCGACCACGTTCGAGTCGTCGACTATTGTTGTGGAGACGCCGAGATATACACGTCGCATTTAAAACACCGGGATGTTGCGTACCTGGGCTTGGATTTTAATGAACAGTTCATTGCGCGGCTGCGCGACCAACGCGGCGTTCCGTGCCAAGTTATGAATATTTGTGTAGACGAGCCTGTGCCGGCCGACTTCAGCTTAATGATGGCCAGCCTTTACCAATTTATTCCAGCTCACAAGGCCTTGATCGACAAAATTCTGGCGTATTCCAAGCGATTTATTCTCGTGGAACCCGTTCGCAACAACACGGAGTCATCATGCTGGTTCATACGTAAACTGGCCTACTTGCTTAATGATCCTGGCGATGGCATGAAGCCGCACCGATTTACTCCGGCGTCGTTCAAGGCATTTCTGGAGAATTACAAAGATCGCCTGATTACGCTGATCGAAGGGGACGTAGAGATAGTGGCGGTCTTGAAAGGGGACCTGGACCGACTATAATGGAGGTTGGTCGCGCCGATAGGCCGCGAAATAAGATTTCGGAATGCGTTGTCAGAGTCGCGGCTAAGTAAGGTAAGCGTGGAGAGAGCCTTCTACATGAGGCCCTAGGAACATGAGTTTGGTGTACTGGTTTACCGCGTAGGACGTTCATAGGTCCAGCCTTAGCTCGCCCTAAAGCCGATCAACCAACGCGTTATTGGATTATTACGTTGGGCAAGAGGCACACAGGCGGTCTACGAGCTATCCATGCCGCTACGAGATCCGAGAATTTGGAGAAAAAGCTATGGATAGGCTAAAGATGCCTTTTGAAAACACTGATTTGTTAGCGATCGAAGGCGGAAATCCGGTGCGCGAGTCGTTCCTGTCATTGGCGCCACCGAGCATTGACGGCGATGAGATTGATGAAGTGGTCGACACGCTTAAGTCCGGTTGGCTCAGCACTGGTCCGAAGACCATGAGATTTGAAGAAGAGTTCGCCAAGTACGTCGGGGCCAAGTACGCCATCTCAGTAAACTCGTGTACCGCCGGGCTACACTTGAGCCTTGTCGTGAGCGGAATTGGCGCCGGCGATGAAGTCATCGTGACTCCGCTGACTTTTTGCGCCTCTGCCAATGTTATCGAACATGTTAATGCTCGTCCGGTTTTTGTCGATATTGATCCCAGCACGCTCAACATGAGCCCCGCCGCCATAGAAGCCGCAATTACCCCGAGAACGCGCGGCATCATCGCGGTACATTATGGTGGGTTAGCCTGCGATATGGACGAGATTCATCAGATCTGCAATAAGCATGGCCTGACGGTCATCGAGGATGCGGCCCACGCGATTTCGACCAAATACAAGGGACGTATGGTAGGGTCGATCAGCCCGCTGACGAGCTTCAGTTTTTATGCCAATAAGAATCTGACGACCGGCGAGGGTGGGATGATTACGACGGATGACGCCGGCCTGGCGGACAAGTTGCTGGTGTACCGTTTGCACGGTTTGGGACGCGACGCGTGGCAGCGCTTCACATCACGGCGTTACGTGCCGGCGGAAGTTGTCTATGCCGGCTATAAATACAACATGACGGACATACAAGCCTCTCTGGGCTTGCACCAACTGCGCAAACAAGAGTCACTCTTGGTTCGTCGCTATGAGGCCGCGAAAGTCTATGACGAGGCTTTTTCCACGGTGGATTATCTGCGGACGCAACCGCACCCGAACGATGAAATCGATCGGCATGCCATGCACCTTTACGTGCTGATATTTGATATGGACCAGTTTTCCGTAAGCCGCAACCAAATTCTTGAGGCCCTGATGGCAGAAAATATTGGAGTCTCCCTGCACTATCGCTCCTTGCATACGAACCCTTTTTATCGGGACAAGTACGGATATAAACCGGAAGACTACCCGGTGGCGTATCGAACCGGAGAGCAGATTCTTTCACTTCCGATGTCGCCCCGCTTGACCATAGAAGATGCGAGGGACGTGGTTAAGGCCGTCCATAAGGTTATACGGCATTACCGAACGTGCGTCTAATTTTTTCGAGACAATAGCGAGGACAACCCATGTTCTGGTGACGTGAAAGGAAACTCAACGATTATACCGCTTGCCCGCCGACCGGGAATTCCTGAACTTGACAAATCAGATTGGTGTTTTCGCGGAAAGTTTGATAAAATACGGGTCGTAAACGGGTTATTATTCCCGGCAGAGTACTACAAACGTTCTCAATTGTTGATGAGACTTTACGATGCGCGTCAGATGGCCATGGATACTTAGACAAGCCGATGGCATCGGCCAGATGGCGGGCCGCGGTCGATCCGATACGGGTCGTTCAATGTTGACATAGCTCTATGAAACAAGGCACGCACGAAATTATCCCTCCAACAAATTCTAATCTTTTTATATCAGTGGTGATTCCGGTATATAATGGCGAGAAATCTATCGAGCCACTAGTGGAAAGCGTTTTCGCCGCGCTTTCACCATACTATCGAACTGAGGTCGTCATGGTCAATGACGGCAGCGAGGATAACAGTGCCGAGGCCTGTATCAGAGTGCATAAGCGTTTTCCGGAGTCAACGGTCTTTGTTAATTTGTCGAGAAATTTTGGGGAACATAATGCCGTTCTTGCGGGATTAGCCCACACCTCGGGAGACTACGCGGGGATCATCGATGATGATTTTCAAAACCCACCTGAGGAAATCATTGCACTGGTCGAACATGCTCTCAAGTGCCACTGCGATGTCGTGTATAGCTTTTTTGACAAGAAGAAGCATAGCCTGTTTAGAAATTTGGGCAGTCGCTTTAATGATCGCGTCGCTACCATCATGCTTAAAAAACCTCGCGATCTGTATCTTTCCAGTTTTAAAGTGCTCAGCCGGTTTCTTATTAATGAGGTTTGCAAATACCAGGGACCTTTCCCTTATCTGGATGGAATAATCTTTCGCATTAGCCGGAGCTATGGCAAAGTCAAGGTTCGACATAACTGGCGGATGGAAGGGAAGTCCAACTACAACATTCACCGTTTGATCCGGCTCTGGCTCAATATGTTCACTAATTTTTCGATTCTGCCTTTGCGTCTCTCGATTGTGCTGGGTTTGATGGTTACGGGGATCGGTTTAGTTTTTGGTATGGTTACCGTCATCGAAAGGCTCCGATACCCGAACGTGCCCGCCGGTTACGCATCATTGATGATTTTGTTTATCATATTTTCCGGGGTGCAACTGACCTCGCTGGGAATGATTGGCGAGTATCTTGGCCGCATTTTTTTTACCCAAAATGGCACACCGTTGTATATTGTGAAGGAAGTTTATAGGTCTGATGGAAATAAGCGAATATAAGAATATTTATGAAAATGAACGAGCACACTGGTGGTACGTTTCTCTTCATGAGTATGTCAAACAAATTATTCTTGACTATCAAAAGCGCAGCTCTAAAGAATTGCGGGTTTGTGATGCGGGCTGTGGAACCGGTGGATTGCTCTTACAACTACAAGACCTCGAAGGGTTGTCGCTGAGCGGTTTTGATTACTCCACCGAAGCTATTAAGTTTTGTTGGTTGCGCGGCCTCACTTTTACTAAGCAAGGATCCATACTCAACATTCCCTATGGGAATAGCTGTTTTGATGTAGTGATCTCGATAGATGTGGTCTACTTGATTGAGAAGGCCCTTCATGCCCAGGCCATGGCTGAACTTTTTCGAGTCCTCAAGCCCGGCGGCCTACTCGTTATCCAATTGGCGGCGTACGAATGGTTGCGTTCAGGTCACGACGCTATTGTCCACACCAAGCACCGCTTTACTTGCCCGGAACTCGAAGAGCTGGCTGAGCAGGCTGGATTCGTCCGCTTAAGAATAGGATACCGGCTCGCCATGCTTTTTCCCTTGGCCGTGCTGCAAAGAGTAATGGAACACTTTCAACAGGCGCCTACCTCGGGGATACAACCTGCGCATCCCCTGGTTAACAAACTCCTATTAAGCATCATGCGAGTGGAAAACTTATTGTTGAAGCGTATTCACTTCCCGTTTGGATTATCCGTCGTGGGCACTTTTAAAAAACCATTTGGTATTAATAGTCCCTGAGCGCGCCCACCTTGGATTTTCCGGCTTAATTGGTCACGGCTTAATTTTTCATTGACGTAAAGTGGATTAATTAATATAATTGAGCTTTTGGGAATAGAAAGTCTTTATGTTTAGCCGATTTGCTCAGGGCACCATTTCTTACCATGCGCCATCAGAGTCACTCGCCCGGCGCAATTCTCTTTCGGATTATGTGAGGGTGGGTTGTCTTTGGGGGTATGCTCGTAACGCTTCTCCTTAGTGAGCGGTCTACACATTGAAATCCTAAAGGCGTGGGCTTCCAGTCATCTTATCGGTTTAGAAAAAATTTTTGCACGGACGATCATCACCACGGAGGGTAACTTAGCGATGACTGTGCGTTCTCAGCTAATCAGCGTAAAACAACGCTGAAGCCTTGTTTCCAGACGATCCTGGTGATTCTCGTGCAAAATTCAGGTATGAAGAGGCTCCTAACCGCCGTGAGCGGCTTCTGTAGTGTCAGTTTTTCGGATCAGCGTTAACTAAGGAGTTGTTCATACCCCTTTGGGGCGCCACGACGATTGAAAAACAGAACCGCCTGCGGTAGCGGGCGGATGGCCGAGGCGGATAGGCTGGGGCGCACTCGGTCGCTACCGCAACCGGTGCTGTATTCAGAGGAGTTGTTCATGCCCCTGTGAGGGGTACCCCGACGAATGAATATAGCAACGACGCGCCTGGGAGCGCCCCGACTACCATCGGGGCAAGGGTGGACGCAATTCGCTAAGGGATTCGCCCCGACGGTAGTCGGGGCGCTCCCAGGTTTTTTTAGAGGAGATTATTTGGGACAGCTCATGGAAGTAGACTATAGGGAAGCTTACCGGGGGCGCCGCGTGATGGTCACCGGTGGTCTAGGTTTTATCGGCAGTAACCTCGCCCGGCGGTTGGCCGATCTGGGCGCCGATGTGCTGGTAGTAGACTCATTAATTCCGGTTTATGGCGGCAATCTTTTTAATCTGAACCTCGATGGCTACTCCGCGCGCGTCCGCGTTAATGTCGCCGATATTCGTACGGCCCCTACGATGAACTATCTTGTGCAGGGGCAGGACATCATTTTTAATTTGGCGGGACAAGTTAGCCATCGCGACAGCATGATTGATCCCTATACGGACCTGGAAATCAATTGCCGCAGCCAGGTAGTAATTTTGGAAGCCTGCCGTCACTATAATCCCGGCGTTAAGATCATATTTGCCGGAACTCGACAACAATATGGCAAAGCCGATTATTTGCCGGTCGATGAGCGACATCTGATGCATCCCACAGATGTGAACGGCATCAACAAGATGGCAGGCGAATGGTATCACATTCTTTACAACAATGTGTATGGCTTGCGCGCGACGTCACTGCGCCTGACCAACACTTATGGCCCGCGACAGTGGATGAAAGATGAGCGCATGGGTTTCATCAGTTGGTTTGTCCGCCTGGCTATCGAGGGGCGTCCCATTCCGCTGTGGGGGGACGGGGAGCAGATTCGCGACTTGAATTACGTCGATGATGTGGTCGAGGCTTTCCTGATGGTTGGCGCCGGCGATGTCGCCAATGGCCAAATCTATAACCTGGGAAATGACCCGGTGACCCTGCGGCAATTTGTCGAGTTGCTGGTCGAGATTACACAAAGTCCCGGTGGTTATATTTTGCATCCATGGCCCGACGACCGCAAGCGGATTGACATTGGCGCTTATTACGGCAACTATGGCAAGATCAGTAAGGAACTCAGTTGGCAGCCGCGCGTGCCTCTCCGCGAAGGCCTCACACGTATGGTCGCTTACTACCGCGAGCACCATGCTCACTATTGGAATGAGGAGAAGAATCTTGCAGACAAATAACTCGGCGCGTATCCCGCAGAGCAGCACTCAAGAGCAATATGTGCGTCATAAGGCAGAATTCGATTCGGCCATAGCCGGGGTATTGGAGCGTTCTTGGTTCATATTAGGCCAGGAGGGCGAACAGTTTGAACAGGAATTTGCGGCCTATATTGGGGTGGCGCATGCCATCGGCTGCGGCAATGGCACCGAGGCCATCCAGATCGCCTTGCAGTCCGTGGGAGTGGGTCATGGTGATGAAGTTATCACGAGCCCGCACACGGCCCTGTTCACGGTGCTGGGCATCAGCGCCACGGGCGCCACGCCGGTTTTCGCCGACATCAACCCAACCTCCTTTAATATAGACCCTGAAGCCGTGGCCGCAAAGATCACTCCGCGCACTAGAGCCGTATTACCCGTGCATCTGTATGGTCAGGCGGCCGACCTTACCCCGTTGCTGGAGCTAACCCGCGCTCGTCGGCTTAAGCTGGTTGAGGACTGCGCGCAGGCGCATGGCGCTACATACGGAGATCGGCGCGTCGGCAGCATTGGCGACGCGGCCGCGTTCAGTTTTTACCCGACCAAGAACCTGGGAGCGTTTGGCGACGGCGGTATGGTTACCGTCAACGACGCTGCCGTCGCCGAGCGGGCGCGTTTGCTGCGCAATGGCGGCCGCAGTGACTACTATCATCACCCTATTGTTGGGCTCAACAGCCGACTGGATGAGATTCAGGCGGCGGTGCTTCGTGTAAAATTGCGGCATCTCGATTCCGACAATGCCGCTCGGCGCCAGCGCGCTGCCCTCTATACCGCACTGTTAAAGGATAGCCGTATCGTGTCGTCGCCGACAGAAATGCCCTATGGCCGGAGCGTCAATCACCTTTACGTTGTACGGACGGCCGCGCGCGACGCGCTGCGGGACTTTCTCGCCGCTGAAGGGATCGACACGCAGATCCACTACCGCATCCCGGCCCATCTGCAAGAAGCCTATGCACATTTAGGGTATCGGCGCGGCGACCTGCCGCACGCCGAGCGCGCGGCCGATGAAGTGCTTTCCCTGCCGCTCTGGCCGGAACTATCTTTGGGTGATGCTGAGCGAGCGGCGCGGACGATTCTGCGCTTTCGAGCCGGTTAGGAGAAGAGCGATATCATGCCCTTGGGAAATTTATTAAACTGGTTGGGTTCGAGCGCGGTTTTTTCGAATATCCTGCGTCGGCTGGTCGAAAATAATTTCAGCGCGCAAAAACGTCTGATACGCGAACACTTGCTGACGGCTCCGGGTTTGTGCGCCGGCGATGCGAAGATACTCGATATGGGCTGTGGCACCGGCGAATTGAGTCATCTGATCCCTGCAAAGAGTTATATTGGGATGGATTTTTTCTGGCAGCATCTCCGCCATGCCGCCCGCCGCTATCCTGATCGTGGGTTTACGCAAGTGGATGGCCGCGCCATGGCCTTTCCATCGGCGCGCTTTGACGCTATCCTCGTCGTGGGTGTGCTTCACCACATGGATGAATCCACGGTCGATGCCACGATGACGGAAATTCAACGGGTGATCAAGCCGGGCGGACGCGTTCTAGTATTGGAAGATATACCTACCCGCGCTTGGTGGAATCTTCCGGGTCGGCTCATTCATGCGGCCGATTTAGGCGCACACATTCGCCCACCCGCTGTTTACAGCACGTGGATTGAGCGCTATTTTAAAATCGACTTGCAATTCCCCGTACTCAGCGGCTTCTGCGACTATCAGGTCTTTGTCCTTACCAGAAAGTTGTTTTAAATATTTTGTCACAGTGGCGGGATGAGCGAGCCGCGTGTCGGCTAATTCGATAGGGGTGGCATTACCGAATTGTCTTTCGGTCGATGGTCAAGCTGTGGGTGGCTAAGAACGCCCCGGTTTGGATACGGCTTTCTTCTAACATGAGCAAGAACAACCTCATGGATCCGAACCGACAGAACCGTACCGCGTGGCTTGTATTGCTGATTTTCACCGCGGTTTTCTTCATTCGATTATATTTTCGTCAGATTTCATTCTGGGATTGGGACGAACTGCTCTATGCATCGGCGATACACAATTACGATCTCTTCAATAATAGCCCTCATCCTATTGGGTACCCCCTTTGGGTTTGTTTGATACGTATATCCTATAAACTCTTTGGCAATGAAGTAGACGCGCAAGTTCTAATGAGCGTGCTTTTTGGAAGCCTCGCCGTCTTTCCGCTATACGATATTTTTCGTCAAGCCGCCTCTGCCAAAATAGCTATCGGCGGGCTCTTGGTCTACCTTTTCAATCCGGTGGTGTGGACAACGGGAGAGACCGGTTACAATGACCCTACGGCATTTTTTGTTTTTGCTATGGCACTGGCTTTCCTGCTGCGCAGCAAGGACAACCGCTATTTTTACCTTGGCAGTTTTCTTCTGGGCTTGGGCTTGGGTGTGCGACCCCCCAATCTTGCTTTGGGAGTATTTTTTTTGGTCCCTTTATGGGGGAAGTTAAGAGCAAGGGATTTTTGGGCGGCCTTGACGGGTATCACGATCCTAGGCGTTACTTGCTTGGCCTGGCTCATACCCATGGCGATCTATGGCGCCGGCGGATTAAAGGAGTATGCTGATTTAATTACCACGTATACGGACGAAATCAAAGAAGCGGATAGGTGGGGCCTAACCATGCAGACTTTCATGGAATTTCGGCTTGGAGGGTGGGTTTTGCGAGAGCTGTTTCTCACTATATGGGGTACTCCATTCTTAGCTGCCATTTGTTATTTGCTATCGGCCGTGGGCTTGCTATCCTATATTACCAAGAAAAAGTGGCGCGAACTGCTGATTGTCCTCGGTTGTTTTTTCCCTTTTCTTATTTTTGCCTTCCTTTTCAATTCTTTGGATTACATGAAGTACACGATACCATATATTCCCCTATTCGCTTTTTTTACTGCCGTCGGCGTTAATGAGTTGTCCTCGCGTCTGGGACATCTGAGAAACCCGGCGTTCCTCACAGGAATGACCCTGCTATTAATAACCGAAAGCGTCCAAGCGCTCCCCCTAGTCAGCATTTTTCGAGAACAGAAAGCGCCGGTCGTGCAGGCGATAGAGTACATTCAAAAAAACATCTCTCCACAAAATGTTACCATTTTTTACGATAAGCAGTATTTCCCTTTTGTTCGACAGTATCTGAAAAACTACACATCCCAGTCCCTAATTCCTTCCGCCGGCGAGCACACTCTGCCCCAGCCAGGCATGAATGCCGTCATCTTGTCCCATCATTATCCCGAGCTAAATTACACCTGGGCGCTTGGCTTTAGCAGGGAATCCGAGGCTTTTCGTCTGCTCGGAATCGCACGCAGTACAGCTTCCCATTACCAAACGGTGTGGATTAGTACGGCTGACATTGCCTTCTTGGATTTTGATCGCGGGTACTTTCGTACGTTTCTATGGACCGGCAATAAGAGTTATTGTTTTTTGAAGAACAAGAATTCTTCGGATAAGATGTTAACCATTAAGGCTTTTGTGCCGATTGAGCAGCTTAAGCAGCCTCCCCTCATTTCACTTTATTTGGACGGCCGCCTGCTGGCGGAGTTCCGCCAAGAGACTCATACGTTTATAAAAACGTTCTTGATTCCCGGCCAGGACCTCGAAGTGGACGCGTGGTCGTCGCTGGAAATCAATACCGATCAAACGTTCGATCCGGCCGGCACTCCGTATGAAAATGAAGAAAATGGCAAACTGGGATTTAGCTTGGAACAGCTCATATGGGCAGCGGCTGACCGTGATGCCACAACCCGCCAGGGCTTAGAGAATCGCCCCGCGCCGGAGTAGCGCAGGGGCTCAGACGCTTACCCTGCGTATCTTCCACCGAAAACGGAAAAAACCGGTAGGTAATCATTTAAAACCCCAATAATAATGCGGGGCAGTACGGAAGTGCGGGCTGATCCGAGCAGAGAGCCCTTGCATTCTTGGACATTTTGCTCCGCTTCTCGTAACCGTTGTGGTCTGCGGCCGAAACATTAAAACCCTGGCTGGCTTAGGTGTCTGCGATGAGGTACACGATCCCCTCAAGACTGGCCCAGGTCGCTCTCTATAGGCTTCTGTTCTGAAGCCAAAAAACCGAGATGCGCGACATTGGACTCGAGAGTAGCGCCCTGTAGGTACTTGGCCTCTCTTTCCAGCAGTCGGCTGTACGGCAGCCTGTTAGCCGTGGCGAGCGCGCTCGAAGGCCGCGCGGTCCACAGGGTCCAGACTTAATTCAGGAATTTCGATGACGCCTTGGCCGCCGACGCGGGCCGGGACGACCAGGAATTGATTTCGCTGCTGGTATTCACCCATAAGATAAGCCAGAACGGGCCGTAGACTAACGCGATCGAGCACCATATCGCATACCAAGGCCGCCGCGGCATAGCCTAAGGTACAGGGACCGAGGCGCCACCCCTGCAGCAACCGGTTTGATAATTTTCTCGTCGCCGACACATGCAGCAATCGATCGACCGGTACAGCACACGCGGTAACCATGGCCCATGGAACAATAAGCGGCGAGGGCAGGCGGCCCAACAGCGGTACGCTAATCTCGCCGGCGGACGCCTTGAGTGCCTGAGCCAAACCGGCCCGCACGGCGGCCGCAAAGGCCATAGGCGCACTCCCAATTACGGCGCGGGGAGAGTAGCGGCCTCTAAGCACGGCCAACTCCGCGAGATGTGCCCCGGAATCTTCAGCAACCACAAGGCATGATTTTTTAGCGATCCCGCTAAGCGCTTTGAAGAAGGCGGTCGCCCGATTTTCATCCAGCCCGGCCCCGGCTTGTTGAAAATAATTAGCGCTAACCAGTATAGTCGCCTCTCTCAGCGTCTCCATGTCGGCGCTGCCAGAAACATGTGTGTCAAACCGCACGATGGGACCCGACTCCATAATGTCGAGCGCTTTTCCTTGAGCCACGCCCACGACATCGTCAAATAAAACAATCTCATGCAACAGATCCGTCTCTGCTAATTTGCGGGCTATAGTCGCCCCTAAGTCCCCGGCGCCTAGAATCGCAATTTTCATGACAATCACCTATGTTTGAAATCGCTAATCAACAGTCACGCTTATCGTCGCCGTGAATCAATGAACAACGGCCGCACCGCTAACATAATACCCGGCCTACACGACTTCATCAAGCGTCAAGAAATTAAACTCAAATTCGATGATATAAAACCACGACAAGCAGAAAGCCCGTAGGTACTTTTTTTATCCGTAGCCCGGGACATGATCTGAAAGCCTGTAGGTCGCTTCCTCTCTCTCGCTGCGTAGGCGGGGTTTCCGAGGACGATGCTGGGGCTAATGATTGTGATATTGATTTGAGGTCGGAGTTCGCCCTTTATTCATGCGGGTATTTGACGTTTACAAATCCCTTCAACACGGCCTCTCTCTTCTCACCACAGAGGCACAGAGTTCTCAGAGGGAAAAGGCCTTCATATTGTTGGCTTCTCGGTGGCCTCGGTGTCTCTGTGGTGCATTATAGGCCGCCGTTGCAATTTTTCGGGTGTGCGAGCGGCCTGAGGGGGGTAGCCGCCCGCACTGGAAATCATGCGTTGGTAAGCCAGGCAGAGGGGGAGGCCGCGTAGTGAATTCCATGGAGAGTGACTCTATAACAAAACATGCCCTGCCTCCTTTATCTTCGCTTCGAATTTCGGCGGCTGGCGCCGGTGATTGGCGCCGGCCACGTCTCTTTTTCCTCTGCTTTATTTTTCTTTCGGGCATTCATGCCTGGTATATTGCAAGCGTCGTGCCCAAGCTCCAGAGAGCTCAGCCGGTAAATGACCTAAACCGCAATTTCCTACGGCTTTAAATAAAAAATCAGTGCTTTTTCCATTGCCGACGGCCAAGGTAACCGCCACAGTAACCACATCGGTTGAGGAATTATATGCAATTTGTTTCCTATTCCTGTGAAACAATTTTCACACTGTGGCCGCCGGACTGAAGGAGCCCGGCCTAGCCGGCCGGGGAGGAAAAAGCTCACGTGCACACCGGTACTGCTCTCGGGCTCACTCAAAGGACGGAATAGCTACTGAACAGAAAGATGCTGAGCAATTAGTGACAGTATTGCATCAGCCTTTATGCTAAACTTTCTGTTTGAGCCTCTATTGCACGTTAGTTTTATGAAGCCGAAAGTTTATATAGAAACAACCATTGTAAGCTACCAAACGGCGCGACCTAGCAGAGATCTAATTATCGCGGCTCATCAACAGCTCACGCAGGACTAGCGGCAAAACCGTCGTACAGATTTCGATTTATTCATCTCACAACTCGTCATCCAAGAATCCAGTGTGGGAGATCAACAGGCGGCACAAAACCCGATTGCAGGTTCTGGCTCCGATGCCTCTGCTTGAATTGAACGCGGCGGCTCTGGAATTGGCGCGTGCGATGGTAACCAAGGGACCGTTGCCGGAGAAGGCCGGGGTAGACGCCTTACACATTGCTATAGCGACCGTCCACGGTACGGATTACTTGCTTACTGGGAATTGCAAACATATTGCTAATGCAGAGAGGCAGCCGGCCATAGCCGCCCTAGGTCTGGTCAGCGGGTATGCGCCGCCAGCCATTTGTACACCCGAAGAACTAATGGGAGCTTAACCTATGTGGAAAGACACTATCGTCGAGGAAACAAGGAAAGTCCGTGAGGAATATGCCGCGCAGTTTGATTATGACTTGGAGGCGGTTTATCGTGATCTAAAAGAAAAGGAGAAGCAAAGCGAACGAGAGGTGGTAAGCCTGGCGCCGAAACCACCAAACGGGCCTGGCGCTTACGTAAATTACTTACGTGGAAATCGAGGCTAGGCGATACTTCCAAAACCCTGGTCAAATTGGTGGCTCCATTGGAAGTGCAGCCATATAGCGGGCATTAGCCATCACAATCATTATCAGGTATACTTTAGCAGAGGTAGTCATGCTGACCAGAGAGAAAGCTGTCAGGTTACTTCAAGAAAAGCATCCTTATCTTGCCGCAGAGTTCGGCGTTAGTAAGATTGGCTTGTTTGGCTCATATGCCAAAGGACATTCAACCGATGCCAGTGATATTGATCTTATCGTCGAGTTTGAGCGCCCAATTGGATTTCGCTTTATTGAACTCGTTGACTATCTGGAAAACTTGCTGGGCCGCAAGGTAGATGTGCTCACGCCAGCCGGGATTCAAAACATCCGCGTCGAACGGGTCGCTCGCAGTATTTCTCAAAGCATTGTGTATGTCTAAGCGGACCGACCAAGAATTTCTTATCGACATCGGCGAGGCCCTTCAGCGCATCAAGGCCTATGTGGCCGGAATGACGTATGAGTCGTTTGTAACCGACCCCAAAACTCAGGATGCTGTCGTTCGCAATCTGGAAATTCTTGGGGAGGCCGCCAAGAACCTATCGGATGAACTCCGTGCCAAGTATCCATCTGTCCCCTGGAGGAGCATGGCCGGAGCCCGCGATCGACTAATCCACCATTACTTTGGCATTAACCTTGATATCATCTGGCAAATTGCCACTGTTGAATTACCTCAAGTAGCCTCGCAGCTTGAAACGATAGAAGATACAACAGAATAATGGCGGCTGACAACGCGTTGCACTTGACGCGCTCCGCGCGCAGGTGAACGCGACCGGTATAAAACCACCCAACTACTCGCTTCTGGCGACGCGCGCCGAGAAGGAGATCGAATAGCGCGCGCGGCAGAGCACGACGTTAGACTGCACGGGCGAGTGAAGGCATGCAGCCATAATGCTGGGCCAGGCGGTAAACGAGGGGTTTCTTTAGCCGACGTCCGGGTCAAATGAAAAAATTGTGAAATCCTAGAAATTGTACGCTCAGTTTAATTCCAGTGGAGTTAGAACGCCGGCCTTCTTTACACCGATACGTATGGGCCGCGGTGGGCCTTTGTGCGGCACAGTAACCTCAACCCATAACTCCTCATCGGGCGCCCGCCGAGACGGATCGGGCACATGCTCCGGAATAAAACATGCCATGGGATCGACGGTTTGAATTCTTGCCGCGGCGCCCGAGCCCGTTAAGTAAGCCGCTACACCGTCACTCGCTGTAGCAGGCAGCGCAAGGAGCTTCCCATTTTCCGCCTGGAAATTCACATGGACCCAGGTCTTCGCGGAGGTAGCCACTTTTACCGCCAGGCGAGAAGCATCGGCCTCGACTAGCAAGCGAATATAGCGGCCTCGTATGGGCAATTCCGGATCCACCGGCGCCGTAGGAATCCAGATTCTCGGCAGTCTGCTACGGTCGATGAGCAATTTGCCTCCAAGACTTGAAACCAGGAGAATGTGGATCAGCGCTAATATTAGTCCTTTGTATAGTGGTCTCATACTTGTCTCCCCCTTACCATAGCTACCAGTTGCCGGCGCAATTTTTCCAAAACCCAGCCTCCCAGCAGGAACAGCGCGCCCAGACCGATCAAGCTGACCGCGCGGCCAAGTTTGTCCATCACGCTCGAAAAATAGAAGAAGAGTACTGTGAGTGCAAAACCTGCGACACCTAAATTAATACGCTCGCGGCGAGACTCCGTCACGCCCCATGCCACCAATCCGCACGAGCCGAGGGCGCACCACAGATAAACCAGCAACCTGATCCCCTCACGCTCGGCGGCCCACTGACCCAGGAGCCCCAAGACCAGTACCCACAACGCAGCCAGAAGATTTAGCCCGGCGGCGCTTCCGCGTGCCAATAGGGCAACCAGCAAGGGGAGGCCTAAGGCGGCCGTCCATCCCAGAATCGTCATTGGCAAGGGAAGATTTGATACTTGCCAAGGACGCTCCCACGCCAGCTCCGCCAGCATCACCGTGCTGGGAATCAGAGCCAGACCACCGATCCACATCAGCGCTCGTCGCACCAGGCTATCTCTTGCCGCGGTGCGCGCCGTGAGATAGGAGAACGAAAGGAGCAGCGTTCCTACAAGAAGGATGCGATACCCGCCTCGCAGACGCTCCGTGACGACGATCCATTCTCCAATCAACCAGGCGGGCGTCAGCAAGGCCACCAGTGTAGCTTGCACCCAATCTCGGCGCATACCCCATCCAATCCATGCGCCCAAAGCCCATAGCATCAACCCGCCGGGCCAGTGTTCCTGCAAATTGAAAATTTGTCCGGATAAAAATATTCCGGCCCCGAGCGCTACCGTGCCCAGGGCGTGCAACGTGACAGCCAAATTTTCGAAGCGTTCCACCGTCAGCGCACCTGCTACGTGGAATGCCGACACCATAAACAGCACTAAAGTAAACCGCTGAGTGGGTGAAAGCTTATCCCAATGCGCGGCCACAAAGAGCAACACCCCGGCTCCCAGCATCAAGCCGCCTAAGGCCAGGGCCAGAATTACCGGCCACCGTAGCCCCTGCGATTGCTTTTCGCCACTCTCAAAAGCGCGTATGCGTGCAGCGGTGGCGGCGTCAATGAGGTTGGCTTTCAACCAACGCTCCATTGCCTTCTCCCATTCTTCTGCCATGAGGAAGTCCCTCCCAAGAATCAGCGGCTGAGCCCTGGTTACCCAATTTCAACTCGACCTCGCTGACTTGTATCGTGGTATTGTCATGGTTTATTGGCTTAGCCATGCCAAACATAAAGCAATACTCCGCTCCGGGAAACGCCAGGGAGCGAGACCGCTCCTTCGCGTTACGATAATGACCTGTGCTTCCCGGCCACATCTTACTACCTATCGTGGTAACTGTTCAGGGCGGTCGCTGGCCGGTCCCCGAAGGGGACCTTGTTAATAGCCGTGGGTGGCGCCCCGCGCCACCCACGGAATGCTATCACCCCCGGCCGGACCCTGAAAGGGTGCACGTAGGGTCCGGTGTGGGTGGACGACTGCGACCCTTTCAGGGTCGGCCTGCGCGGGGGTTACTGTCCGGGGGTGGCGAAACGCCACCCCCGGCTATTAACAGCGTCCCCTTCGGGGACCGGGCACCGTAGGGCTACCTTTTGTCGATAGGCTCATCAGCGGACCCCCCTTGAACAGTTACCTATCGTGTGGTTAGATTTTACCACGGATGTTGTTGAAAAGACTCTTTGACAAATTTGTGAAGTAATCGTCCGATACGGAACGGGAAGCGGTAGCGACCGGGCAAGAGACGTATGACACGTAGACCCCCTGAACAGTGCGACTACCTGCCGGTGAAATTGGGGTTGCGTTTTTCGAAAAAGGCGAGAACGCCCTCGCGGAAATCTTGCGTGCCGGCGGTTTCCGCAATCAATTTGCACTCCTGCTGTAAATGTGTGTCAAGCGGATTGCGATAGCTGGCGTTGATCAGCCATTTGATGCGAGCGAGCGCGGCCGTGGGTCCTCGCCCCAATCGCTGCGCAAAGGCGTGAACTTCATTGTACAGATCGGCCTCGGGAACGACGCGATTGATGATCCCCAGCCGCTCGGCCTCGCGGGCGTCGATGGCGTCACCGGTAAAACACAATTCGGTGGCCTTGCTCACACCCACCATGCGCGGCAGAAAGTAAGTTCCCTCGGAAGTGAGCCCGAGATTGACAAACGATTGGTTAAATTGCGCGCTCTCGGCGGCAATGCGAATGTCACAAGCCAACGCCAGGTTGAAGCCCTGACCGCTGGCAATGCCATTAATAGCCGCAACCACCGGCTTGGGCACCGTACGAATCTGCATTTCCAGCAGGTGGACACGGGTTATCCATTCCGTCATGAAGGCCCCGACATCTTTGTCTAGGAAATCCTTCATGATATTAATGTCGCCGCCGGAGCTAAAGGCGCGCCCGCGGCCGGTAAGTACTATGACGCGCACCCGTTCATCCTGAGTACACTCAAATAAAGCGTGCAGCAAGTCATCCAGCATCTCCAGACTGATGGCGTTTAGACTTTCCGGACGATTCATCGTAATGACCGCGACATTATCACTAACCTCGTAAAGTATCGTTTTATAAATCGTCATAAACATCCTAACCGGCACGAGCCGGAACCAAACATGTAAAAGTAGTAGGCTCTCAATAAATCGCGGTAACCCATCGGAGACAGGTTCGCTGATCGGCCACGTAATTGCCCCACTCGTCCGCCTTGTCCTTACCCAGACTATGGCAATGACTCGAAGGCTGTATGAACCGGCCGCGTAGCGGCCCGTTGACTTTAGCCGTGTCCTTTAGGGCACGGATCCGATGGGCCCGCCGCTGGCCCCCGTCGCGTCAGCGACGATTGATTCAGGCGATAATGGCGTTCTAGGACGCCTTGGAAAATTCAGCCCCATACATAACGCTCGTCGTAGGAGATCCCGTGTTTTTTCAGGAATTCCACATACTCTTCCTGAAAGGTCTTCTGGTGATGATGCTCTCGCTGATTCTGAATGTAGCGTATAACCTCGGGAACGTTTGATTGACTCACGGTAAAGGCGCTATATCCGTCTTGCCAGCCGAAACCGCGCCACTCGGGAAACTCTTGGTGAATCCATTTGGAAGAATCGCCTTTGAGGTATTGCGCGATCTGACTAGGAGCCCGCGTGGCTGGCGCCATAACCAAAGCGTGAATATGATCATCGCTACCACCTACCTGTAAAGCCGTCATCTGGTGTTCGCGCGCGACCCCGCCGAGGTAAGCCCAGACTCGGTGTTGGCTCTCCGGTTTTAGGTAACCAATACGATTTTTGGTGCTGAAGACGATGTGGTAGTGGAGTGAAGTATACGTATTAGCCATAATTTCTACCCGGTGGATGCGGTTCAACCGTCCCGACAGCGTCGGGACGAAAGAGCTTTCCGCCGCCAGACCTACCGTGCCTTGAAAGGCACGGCTAAAGTCATGCGGCCGCTACGCGGCCGGTTTATCCAGCCTTCGGTTTAGCGCAATAGCTTGGGTAATGACCAGCCCTAACCTGGACGAGCGTAAACAAACCCGGTAAAATTCAAAAGGTTAGTGACGCTGGAAAACTGTCAAATACCCGCATGAATAAAGCGTGGAAGGCTACCTTCAAAAAATATTTGACCCGTTTCAGCACAATTTCATCTTGTCAGATACTAACCCGCACGAGCTTGTTCCGGGCTTTCACGGCCTTATCGGACAAGTCCCGTGTCTGAGATGGTGATCAAAGTCCGCGCCGAACCACCGCACGGCGCTACGTAGCGGAGGACCCGGCATGTTGACCAGCGCACAATACCCTTTGCCCCGATTAAAATCGAGCACCTTGTCAATCTGATCCAGGATAACCGGCGGCGCCCCATTTTGCACGCGCTCGATAAGCGTCGCCAGCATCGCCGTCTCCATACGGCACGCCGGGCATTGGCCGCAAGATTCGCGGGCAAAGAATTGCGCCAGCGCCAGAGTTTCTTCCACCATGCAGGCGCCAACATCAAACAAGCTCACGACGCCACAGCCGATAGCCGAGCCGGCGTCGGCTAATGACGCGTGATCAAGGGCGGTATCCAGATGATCCGGCGTCAGGAAAGCGGTCGATGGCCCGCCGGGAAGAATGGCTTTAATTGCGCTCCCGTTGCTTAAACCGCCCCCGCATGCGAAAATTAAATGACGCAGCGGTGTGCCGAAAGGCAGCTCATAAACCCCGGGCCTACGGACCTCTGCTCCCAAACTGAAAAGCATGGTGCCGGGGCTGTCGGCGGCGCCGATGCGACGATAGGCTTCCGCACCCATGCGCGCAATCACCGGAACATTGGCCAGGGTTTCGACATTGTTTACCACCGTGGGTTTGCCATACAATCCTTGCACGGCCGGGTAAGGAGGTTTTTGTCGCGGCAACGGCGGGCGTCCCTCGATGACTTCCAGCGCCGCGGTATCTTCACCCGCGACATAGTTGCTCGGCGCCTTGCAGATTTCGACTTCGATGCAATAGCGGCCTCCGAGGATAGAGGCTCCCAAGTAGCCTGCGGCGCGCGCTTCATCTACGGCTGTCTGCAGTCGCGTCGCGGCATGGTCGAACATGTGATTCACATACAAAATGACTTTTTCCGCGCCAATGGCCAGGGCGGCTAGCAGAGCGCCTTCCAATATCAAGTGTGGGCGCGCTTCCATAAGCCGACGATCCTTAAGGCTGCCGGGCTCATCTTCGCCCCCATTGCCGACCAGGTAGCGCGGGAATACTTCCGTCTGGCGCGCCACAGACCATTTCTTGGCCGTAGGAAAGCCGGCGCCACCTCGTCCGCGCAGACCGGCCCGCGCAATCTCTTCAATCAAGGTCTCCGGCTGAGCTTGCGCGGCCAACGCGCGCAACGTGCAGTAGCCTTCTCGATTGATATAGGCATCGAACGTCTCTTCGCCTTTGATCAAATCCTCTGGAAACAAAATGGTCTGCATAATTCGTTACTGTTCACGGGGGTCAGGGATCGGGGATCGGTCGATAATACTTGGATTTCTTTTCCAAAGACTCCCGCAATCCGTTAAGCATCCGCCCCACCACCCAATCGCTAAATCATGATAATTCCCAACAGACATCGGTACCACTGTGCCCTTGGCCCTTGATCCCTGACCCCCGATCCCCGTGAACAGTTACCATAATTCATTGCGCGACCGGCCATCAACAGCCAGTTCGTCGTTGCGCTGCTTTGGCGGTAAGACTGGAAGACCCACCAAAGCCGTACGCGGATGGCCTGCTTCAGAACAAGCCGGCATCCAATAACTGGTAGATCAGCTCGCGCAGCGCTGGATCGACTTTGCCCTCGAGGGCTTCTACTTTCGGGCCACCCATAACGTGATCGACAATGGCGTCAACGTCGCTGAGCCGTACGCCGGCATACCAAGTTCGCTCGGGATAAAAAACCATATTGGGGCCGGCCTGGCAAGCGCCAAAGCACATATAGGATTTGACGGTGATATCTCGGCGCCCTTTCTCGGCCAGTTGGAGGGAAAGTGCCTTCATAACCTGGTCGGACCCTCGCACCCGGCAATCCACATTTTGGCAAACTAGTATGTGTGAAACCTTCGCCACAGAATTATCGCTCCCGTACGACCATTACGCGTTTGAACTTCAAAACCGCGCCTCTCCAAAAAAACTTCGCATGGGCCATTGCAAAAACGTTATTTCTAAAAATATGATCGGCAATCTCTTCACCTAGGAAACGGCCACGATCCAGTCTTTGTCTTTACAGATCTCTTCCAGCCGGCGATAGTCTTCGGGGCCCGGCAATACACTCGCCAGGTAGGCCATATAGTCGGCGGCGGCCAGCGGCTCGCCGTTCACATCAAAGGCCATATCAGCATAGCGGCCCATCTTGCGGTTAAACTTTTCCTCCGGCAACCGCAAGGGCGACTGGTCGGCCGGCAATCGTTGGTTGAGATCGGCAAAAAGCGCGCGCATCTCCTGCATGTAATGATGTCGAGCCTCATCGTTAAGATTTTCCCGATCGGCCGGCGGCAGATCCGGATGCTCATCATAGCGCCCCTTCAGGCCCCACACATAGAACCAAGCGGCCGAGGTAGAGTTATCGACCCCGAACAAGTCCAGCGCCGAAGGGTACCACTTGTTGACAAATCTTTGTAAGAGATCACGCGGAACTCGACCGGCTTTGATAATACGCGCAAGGCCCGTGTGGCCGGTCAGCACGTGGTAGAATTCTTCCTTGCGCATGGGACCCATGCTGCGGGCCAAGGGTCCGAAACCGGAATGGTGCAGCATGCCCAATTGATACTTGCCATCACGGTCGACGAACTGCGTGAAGCAGAAGAAATCCAGCCAGGTATCGATGGACTGGTTAAAGGAGCCGAGCAACCGCGTCTTTTTGAACGACCGGCGCTCAAGCAGCTTTTGCGCCTCAATCTTGCCGGAGTGCCCGAAATAATTGACGAGCAAGTAGCACATCTGCCACCCGTGACGCATCTCTTCACGCATGACCCGCACCAGGCTGCCTAAATCGTAATCGTTAGGAGGATGGCGCAAAAGCCGGCGTTGTTGCTCAACGGAGCCGAATTCGGTATCGCCCTGATAGACAATCAAGTGTTGCAGACCGTCACGAATGCGCTGATCCGGAATCTGCAGGACGGTTTCCCATTTCTTACGGCCCTTGAAATCGCCGAACTCAATCTCCTCGCACTCCGTCGGTTCAAATTTAATCTCGAATTCATAATCCTTAAACTTGGAAACGTCGAGATCAATCTCCTTCTCCCATTGGCGAAACATATCTTTCCAATCGTCGAATGTCGCCACTCTTGTCATGAGCAAATCCTCCAATACTATGGCCGAGCCAAGGGCACCTTCGCCCGAAAATATCCGATTAGCGGCCCTTAAACTGCGGCGTCCGCCGTGTGCGGTTGGCAGCGAGCCCTTCCGCGGCATCTTCGCTGAGAAAAGCTTCCAGCAGGACCTCGCGCTCGAGGGCCAACCCTTCGCTCAGGGACCCATCCAATCCGGCATGAATGGCCCGCTTTATTCGCCCCACGGCAAAACTTGCTTTATTGGGCGGCACAAACTGTCGGGCATAATCCAAAACTTGTTCAAAGAAATTTTCCGATTCATAAATGTGATTGACGAGACCCAGCTCGTGGGCTTCTTCAAAAGAAAGCTGCCGTCCAGTGGCGGCCATTTCCAAGGCCTGGGCGCGGCCGATCCAACGCGGCAGCCGCTGTGTGCCGCCCATGCCTGGCAGCACTCCCAGATTGACTTCGGCCAGCCCCAAGCGACCGCCATCGCGTTTGGCGATCCTTATGTCGCACGCCAGCGCGATTTCCAATCCTCCGCCCACCGTGTGCCCGTTGAGCGCTGCAATCACCAGCTTCGGCGTATTCTCCAGGCGGGTCAGAGTTTCATGGCCATACAAGGAAAAGTAATAACGGTAGGAAGTGGAGTGGCTCGTCAACATTTCAATATCGGCGCCGGCCGAAAAGAACTTCTCGCCTTTGCCGCGTAACACGATGACATGGACGTTTTCATCGAGCCGAGCGGCGAGGATCGCCTCATCCAGCTCCTTCAGCATTTCCAGAGTGTAGGCGTTGGCCTTCGGCCGGTTAAGCGCCATAATGCCGACGCCGTTGTCCACTTGATATTCGATCATTTTTTCCGTCATGATGATGGCTCCGTTGTTCTGGGTCCAGGGCGCGGCCGATGTTCGGCGCGCGCGCACCGGCCGAATATAGGTCTCTGTTTCTACGCGTTCCTCACTCGATGGCAATGACCACCGACTTCGTTTCCATGTAATAATCGAGCACTTCGGATCCATGCTCTTTGCCAAGTCCGCTTTGCTTGACGCCGCCAAACGGCAGCTCGTCATAAATAATCTGAGCCGAATTGACCCACGTATAACCGGCCTCTAGTTGCTCGGCGGCGATAGTGGCCTTGTTGATGTCTCTCGTCCACACGGAAGATCCAAGACCATATATAGAGCTGTTCGCTTTGGCCAACGCTTCCGACAGATCCTTGACCTTCACAATCGGCAAAGCGGGGCCGAAGCATTCTTCGGTCAGCATGCGGGCCTCGTCCGGCACATCCACTACCAGCGTGGGAAGATAAAAATAGCCTTTCTCATATTCCTTGCCTTCCGGGCGTTTCCCACCGGCGATCACACGGGCCCCGCGGGCGACGGCGTCTTGCACCTGCTCTTCGACTTCCTGGCGTTGCCCGCTGGAATGCAGCGGGCCCAGAGTGCTTTTGGGATCCAGCCCGTTGCCGACTCTCAGCTTTTTCACCTTCTCGCACAGGCGGCTGAGGAATTCATCATAAATTTTTTCGAAGAGGAAAAGGCGTTTGACCGCCAGGCAGGCTTGTCCGCAATTGAAGAACCGACCTACGGAGGCGGCGCTCACGGCCGCTTCCAGATTGGCATCATCACATACAATCATGGGATCGCTGCCGCCGAGCTCCAAAGTGACATGCTTGAGCTCGGCTGCTGCTACCGCCATCACGTGTTTGCCTGTGCTGGTCGCGCCGGTAAACCCGATCTTACGTACCTTGGGGTGGCGCAAAATCTCCTCTCCGACTGAGCGACCGGAACCAATAACGACGTTCAACGCACCGGCAGGCAGTCCGGCTTTGTGGAAAAGCTCTATCACTTTTATCGTCGTCAGCGGCGTGGTGCCGGCGGGCTTAACCACCACCGTGTTTCCCGTCAATAGTGCGGGAGCAATCTTGTTGCCCATCAGAGATATTGGAAAGTTCCATGGCACAATGGCGCCGCAAACCCCCAGCGGCTTCTTGATGATCATGCCATAACGCTTCTCATCCAGCATAGGCACATAGCCGCCGCGCAGGCTTTTCCCGAGGCCGGCATAATGCTTGATCGTGTGACAAAAGCGGTGGATTTCCATTTTAGCTTCGCGTAACGTCTTGCCTTGCTCCAACGTCAAAGTACAGGCCAGATCTTCCTCATGCTCGCTAATCACATGTTCCGCACGGGCCAAAATCTCGGCTCGCTTAGCGGGCGGGGTTTTCGACCATGTTTTAAACGCCAAATCGGCGGCAGCAATGGCTCGCCGGGCATCCTCGACTGTCCCATTGGGGCTCGTATCGACAATTTCGCCGGTGGCTGGGCTGCGCACTTCATAGCGCTCACCGCTCACCGAATCGACCGCTTCTCCCCCAATAATCATTTTTGCCATCTGCCATTTGCTCCTTACGTTTTCAAGTAATTTCCTGAAACCTAACCCGGACGAGCCGTAAGGTGGGACAGGCATCTTGCCTGTCCATAGAGTTTGGACATTTCCGTATGTAAAGCCCCGACATGTCGGGGCTCTGACTGCTTCCAAGACAAGCCGACTCTCCCGACCTGCGGGACCACATAAAATGTCGAAACTTCAGGAAGCGGCTGGAAGCCGCTTCCACATTGCGGCTATCGCGAGGCTACTTATCAGGTCGCCACCACGATACCCTTGGTCTCCAAATAATATTCGAGCGCTTCCGGGCCGTGCTCACGCCCGATACCGCTTTGCTTGACTCCGCCGAAAGGCATCTCGTCGTACCCGATGTGCAGCGAGTTAATCCAAACATTGCCGGCTTGCAGACGTTCGGCCCCACGGCGGGCACGCGTTAAGTCTTTCGTCCAAATCGAGGAGCCGAGACCGTAGATAGAGCTGTTCGCTTTGGCAATCGCTTCATCCAAATCTTTGACCTTGAAGATCGGCAGCGCCGGCCCGAAAACTTCCTCGGTCGCCACGCGCGCGTTATCGGGGACGTCGACCAGGAGCGTGGGCAGGTAAAAGAATCCCTTTTCAAACCCGGGGCCTTCCGGCCGTTTCCCGCCGAAGATAACGCGGGCGCCGCGGCTAACCGCGTCTTGCACCTGCTCCTCGATCTCGGCGCGCTGCGCCTCATTGTGCAACGGCCCTATACGCGTATCGGCGCTCATGCCATTCCCGACTTTCAGTTTTTTGACTTTGTCAACCAATTTGGATACGAACATGTCATAGACACTCTCGAACACGAAGAGTCGCTTGACGGCCAAGCAGGCCTGACCGCAATTGAAGTAGCGTCCGACGGCGGCGCCGGTAAGCGCTTTGTCGATCTCGGCGTCATCGCAGACGATCATCGGATCGCTGCCGCCCAACTCCAACGTGATGCGCTTGAAATCTTGCCCGGCCACGGCCATGACGTGCTTGCCGGTCTTGGACTCGCCGGTGAAGGCCACGCGGCGGACTTTCGCATGCGCGATCAGGGCTTCGCCGACAACGCCGCCGGGACCGGTAACCACATTGATGACTCCATTGGGCATTCCCGCCTTAGCCATCAGCTCGATGATGCGAATGGTGGTCAGTGGCGTGGAGCTGGCCGGCTTAACCACGACCGTGTTCCCGGTGGCCAGGGCCGGACCTACTTTCGTTCCCATTAAGGTAATGGGAAAATTCCAGGGCACGATGGCCGCGCATACGCCCAAAGGTTGCTTGATCACCATGCCGTACATCTTATTATCCGGCAGCGGTACGTACGACCCGCGTAGCTTCGCGGCCAGGCCCGCATAAAAACTCAGCCCGTGCAGAAAGTGATCTATCTCCGTGACGGCTTCCTTTACCGGCTTTCCCTGCTCATGGCACAGCAGCACGGAAAGCTCTTGAATATTTTCATGGATCAAGTCGACGGCCTTAAATAGCCATTTGGCCCGCGCTTCCGCGGTGGTTTCGCTCCAAGATTTGAATGCCGTATCCGCTGCGTCGACGGCGCGGCGAACATCCTCAGCATTGCCTTTGGGGACCGTATCCACCAACTCGCCATTGGCCGGATTTCTTACTTCGTAAACGTGCTTGGTCAGAGAGTCGACAGACTCGCCGCCGATAAACATCTTGGCCATATCAGATTCCTCCTCCGTTATAAATTGGTTGCTGCGCCGGCAAAGCCGCGCTCACTAACGCAAAATGCCGCGCAGAAAAATCTCCGTCATAGGGTTAGCCAGATCATGGACTTTGCCGTCGCGCTTGGCATCGTACCAGTTATATATCCAATTCATCATGCCGAGCAAACTCATTACGGTTATACGCGGATTGAGCTCTTTCATCTTGCCGGCATTGATCAGCTCTTGAACCACGCTCAAACATATCTTGTAATAGCGCCGCTTGATTTGCTCGATTTCCGCCAGAAAAGCGCCGTCGAGACTCTCCGCTTCGTGGGAGAGAACTTTCATCTCTCGCATGTTCGTCAGAAAATATTCCAAATGGTTCTTGACCAATAGGCGAAGCCGGGCGACCGGATCGGCCACGCCTTCCAACTGCTGTTCCAACGACAAGGTCAGCCATTCGAAACAGTGCTTCTGGATCAGAAAGAGCAACTCATCCTTGCTGCGAAAATAGTAATAAAGGCCGGCTAAACTGATTCCGGTCTGGCGGGCAATGTCGCGAATCGTGGCTCCGCGGAAGCCTTTGCGGGCAAAAATGTGAGCCGCTTCACGGAGAATGATTTCCAATTTCTGATCGCAACCCGCGTAAATGGTTTTTGCTGAAGTCATGTTGTGCCGTGCGCTCGCCAAACCCGATTTAGTTCGAACGTTCGTTCGAAGAACGATAGTTACTCTATGGTGAAACGGGAAAAATGTCAAGAGGAGGCAGCAACATGTCATTTAAGGTTGAAAAGTGCACTTTTCAACTTTTCCTAACAGAGGAGGCAGCAACATCGTGAAGTTCGATCATTAAGAAATGCGCGGATGCCAAACCCCAGTCCCACGGGTTCTGGAGTTTGGACATGGGCCACAGCCACGCGCGATCCTTTCGTCCCCACCACTTCGAGCGAGCGCCCCGCCATAGCCTGAAGCTTGTTCGCGTAGCTCTGAAGGAGCGGGCTATAATAGCCAGGGGCAAGCGCTGCGCAGCCCCTGGTATGTACGATTATATAAGTTATAAGCCCTGAAAGGGCGCGATACCCTTCTGATCGATGAATACGTATGGAAGAAATCGACGACGGCCTTGGAATTGATCTTCATTAGTGCGCCCTTTCAGGGCTAACGTGCTGGTGACGATTTCTTTCCAGGGGCTGCGCTG
>JACOSC010000190.1 GCA_016179055.1 Acidobacteriota bacterium | reverse complement strand
TGCAGAGTACGCATGGCCGCTCCACCCGATCAGCAGGAAGATTAAGCAAGTGCCAATCAACGTGGCAATGGCCATGCCGGAATTTGGGCAGGAGGACGAACCCACTTGGCCGGTCAAGCGAGAGGACACGACAGAAAAAAAGAAGCCGAAAATAACGATGAGCACCGCGGATAGAAAATTAACATGGAATACCGGCAATAGCCATATGAGTAAGGCCAGCCCCAATGAGCCGCCGATGACCACGGTCATCGGAATATCTCGCTCAGTGCGTCGCAACGAGAGGCCTGCCGGCGAAGCCCGGTCCAACAACTGTCTGGCGCTGGTATGGAAAGAAGTCCAAATGCTGGGCAGCGAGCGAAAAAGATTGATGAGACCGCCGGTGGCTACGGCCCCAGCTCCGATATAGCGTATGTATGAGCCGTAAATCTCCTCGTTGCTCATATCGCGTATCAAGGCGCCGGCCGGGTACAACGGCGCGCTTAGACCGGCCCCCAGGAAGCGAAAGATGGGAATTAAAATTAGCCAACTCAGCACACCGCCGGCCACCATGAAGGCGGACGTTCGGTAGCCGATGATATAGCCGACGCCCAATAGCTCAGGAGAAACCTCCGCCGTAAGCGTGCTGCCGGGATACCACTTCGGCTGCCACGTGGGCAAGTCTTGCCAAAACCGCAAGCCCACCATGAGGAATTTATAAACCGCTCCGACGACCATGCCGCCAAACACACGCTTGGCTTGACCGCCCCCTTGCTCGCTGGCCATCAGGATTTCCGCGCATGCCGTGCCTTCCGGATACGTCAACGCCCCGTGCTCCTTGACAATCAAGTAGCGGCGTAAGGGAATCATCATAAGCACTCCCAAAAAACCACCGGTCAACGCCAACAGCAATGTATGGAGAATCTCCATATTAAAACCCAAGAATATTAAGGCGGGCACCGTGAAAACCACGCCGGCGGCAATGGACTCTCCGGCCGATCCAATGGTTTGCACGATATTACATTCAAGTATGGGGGAAGCGGCGCCGGCAGACCGCTTCTTCGGATGGAACAGTAAAGTGGCGATGACCGCGCAGGGTATCGAAGCGCTGACAGTTTGTCCGGCCTTGAGTGCTAAGTATACCGAGGAGGCGCCGAAGACAATTCCCAGGAGTCCGCCGAGGAAAACGGCGCGTAATGTGAATTCCGGCAGCAGTTGGTCGTCGGGAATGAACGGTTTGAATGAGGTATGGGTCGTTGTAGACATCAACCGATCCCCTTTATGGGTGGCGGCTCTAATCTACCCAACAATCGCCATGCGGCCAATGAGAGCACTTTGCGCGTTGGGAAGCCGCTTAGGGATGATTGGTGCCGAAGGGGGGATTCGAACCCCCACGCCTCGCGGCGCCACCCCCTCAAGATGGTGTGTCTGCCAATTCCACCACTTCGGCACAACTTCGATCGGCTGAGTCCTATGGTTTTTTTGTAGCGTCGCCGGTCGCACTGCCGGCCGGCTGTTGCGCGGCCGGCGCTCCCGCGGGTTGGGTTGAACCGGTGGTCGCGCCCGTCTCTTTGGGGGCCCCGCTGCCGCCTTCCGTAGTGGACGAGCTCGGTGTGGATGGCGCAGCGCCTTGCGGGGCGCCGGGCGAAGTTCCGGGAGCCGGAGTCCCTGGGGCCGGCGCTACCGGCTTAGCGGCTTGGGTCTTGGGCAATCCCTTGGTGATATCCGTCTCTCCCACCGATTTGCCGGGATTAAGCGAAAGGAAGAGGCACGTAATCATGAAAATCACGGCGGCGCCGATGGTAAGCTTGTGTAATATCGTAGCCGGTCCCGCTCCGCCGAAAGCTGTCTGTGAGCCGGCGCCGGCAAATACGCCGAGATCCGCCTTGCCGCCCTGCTGCAACAATACGACGAGAATCAATACCAGGCATACAAGGATGTGTAAGACGGTCACTAGCATGGTTAACCAAAGCATGGGATGTCACCCTTTCAGGACTCATGAAGTCGTGTGTCTCGGCCGCGCCCAATGATGTCCGTAATTAAAGAATTAATATTTCACAATTCTGGAAAAGCTCTGCGCGTCCAAGCTGGCGCCGCCGACCAAGGCGCCGTCGATATCCGGCTGCGCCATCAACCCGGTTATGTTCTCAGGCTTTACACTGCCCCCATACAAGATGATCGCACGATTGGCTTGATCCCAACTATAAAGTTGAGAAATGAGGTTACGGACAAATTGGTGCGCCTGCTGCGCCATTTCCGGGGTTGCCGTCCGTCCAGTGCCTATGGCCCAAACCGGTTCGTAAGCGAGTATGATATGGGAAAACTCTTCACCTGTCAAGCCGGCCAGCCCAGCGCGAACCTGCGAACCTACGACCGTTTGAAACTGCCCGGCCTCACGTTGTTCCAAGAGTTCTCCGATACAGAAAATCGGTGAAATTCCATAATGAATCGCGGCCTTTAATTTCTTGTTGAGCCATTCATCGGACTCTTTAAAATACTGGCGTCGCTCGGAGTGGCCTATCGTCACATAACGACACCCCAGATCGGCCAGCATAGCCGGGGAGATTTCTCCAGTGAAAGCGCCTTCCTTTTCATAATGACAATTTTGTGCGCCCAACCCACAATTAGAATCGCGCAAGAGAGGGGCCACGACGGAAAGCGCCGTGAACGGAGGGATTACTGCGATATCACAATGGGCGGCATTCTTTATCAAGGGCAGCAATTGCTGCACGGTGACCACCGCTTCCGTTGTGGTCTTATACATTTTCCAATTTCCGGCAATCAAGGGTCTTCGCATTCAATCTACTCCCAGGTGATAAAGACGTTTTATACTAGCCTCAAGGCGTTCCCGTTCGCCTTGGGTCCCATTAACCCGTTGGGTTGAGTGACCATCGAAAGTCCACTCATTTTGGTCCGGTTTCCATAGACGTATGATGAGGCCATGAGATGATGGTCTTATAATTTATCCGTTAAGGCGGCAACTCCCGGTAAGGTTTTGCCGGAAAGGAATTCCAGCGAAGCGCCGCCCCCCGTTGAAATATGGGTAATCTTATGGGAGACGCCGGACTGATGGATAGCCGCTACGGAGTCGCCGCCGCCGACAATCGAAGTAGCCTTGGCCTCCGCCACCGCGCGTGCGATATCCATCGTGCCGCGCGCAAAAGGCTCTACTTCAAAAACGCCCATCGGGCCGTTCCATAGAATCGTCCGCGAGCCCTGCACAACCTGGCGGTAAGCCAGTATGGTTTGCGGACCGATATCGACGCCTATCCACCCGTCGGGAATGTCGACAGGAACGACATTACTCTCTTGCTTTCCGTCCAGACTTAAACTCGCCACATGATCCTGCGGAACTTGCAGTCGCACGGACCGCGCGCCGGCGGCCGCTAGTAATCGAGTCGCCAACTCCAACTTGTCATCTTCGCAAAGAGATATTCCGATCCTGCGGCCCTGGCTCTTAAGGAACGTATAGGCCATGGCGCCGCCGATCAGCAAATGGTCGACGATCTTTATTAAGTTCTCAATGACTTCAATCTTGTCGGATACCTTGGCGCCGCCCAATATGGCGGTGAAAGGGCGATCCGGCTGCGTCAGCGCTTTGCCCAGGTAGGCCAGTTCTTTCTCCATCAGCAAACCGGCGGCGCACGTCTTAATATGACGAGTGATGCCTTCGGTCGACGCGTGGGCACGGTGCGATGAGCCGAACGCGTCATTGACATAAAGATCGATCCCTTCGGCGAGTTGGCGAGCGAAATCCGGATCGTTCTTCTCTTCGGCCTTATGAAAACGCAGGTTCTCGAGCAAAAGAACGGACCCAGGTGTCGCCGATCGCACGGCTGTTTGAACGAGTTCTCCAATACATTCCGACACAAAGTCCACAGGCTTGCCCAAGAGATTGGACAAATGTTCGGCCACCGGTTGCAGGCTGAACTCAGGCTTGCGTTCACCCTTTGGGCGACCTAAGTGTGACGCCAGCACAACTATCGCCCCATGGTCAACGGCATACGTTAGTGTCGGCAGCGATTCACGTATGCGGGTATCATCGGTAATTCGGCCCTCTTGAATGGGAACATTAAAATCCACGCGCAGGAAAACGCGTTTACCCTTTAAATCCAAATCTCGGATAGTTAGCTTATTCATGACCAGCCTCTTTGCGTGAGATCGTGAGTCGGGAGTTCATAAATAAAGAGGAGGCACCGGCAAGGGATGATCGTTAAGCCTGCAAGCTTCCCGTAAAGGAATTCCCCGACGACCTAGAGGTCTTTCACTTCACCCGTTGCTTCAAACGCGTCAAGTTTCCGGCCGGCTAATTCTCTTGTTTCAACGTAACCACGAGAAACGGATTACGGACCACGATCGTGGCACAGGCCTTCCCGCTCTATTCCAATCGAGCCATACTGCCGATAGCCGTAGGCCGTAAGACTGCGCCGCTAGCGATCGGGCGGCCCCGCGTTAGTTCATCTTCGCGTTGAGGAAATTAATTAGGTCGTGGACGCGGCATGAATAGCCCCATTCGTTATCATACCAGGCTAGGATCTTAATCAAGTTGCCATCCATAACCGCCGTATAGGGCGCGTCGACAATGGAAGAGTACGGATTGCCTTTGAAATCGTTGGAAACCAACGGCTCTTCACTGTACTGCAATATCCCACGCAATGGGCCATTGGCCGCTTCTCTGAGGGCGTTGTTCACTTCGTCGCGTGTGACGGTCTTTTTCACCAGGGCAACAAAATCCACCAGGGAAACATCCGGAGTGGGGACTCGTATGGAGATGCCATCGAGTTTCCCTTTCAACTCCGGCAAGACCAAGGTAACCGCAACGGCGGCGCCGGTAGTCGTGGGGATCATGTTCAGGGCGGCGGCGCGGGCGCGGCGAAGATCAGAGTGCGGCAAATCCAAAACGCGCTGATCGTTGGTGTACGAGTGGATTGTGGTCATTAGACCTTTCTCAATGACAAAGTTATCATGAAGAACTTTTGCCACCGGCGCGAGACAGTTCGTTGTACAGGAGGCATTGGATACGACATGATGCCGCGCATTATCATATAAGCGGTCATTGACGCCGAGCACGATAGTCATGTCCTCGTTCTTAGCGGGCGCCGTGATAATGACTTTTCCTACCATTCCGCGCAGATGCTTGGCGGCATCTTCACGCTTTGTAAATAAGCCGCTCGACTCGACGACAATCTGGGCGCCGACTTGCTCCCAGGGAATTTCCGCAGGATTCTTGATGGCAAAAACCTTGATCTTCTTACCCCCGACGGCGATGAAGTCCGGTCCGGCAATGACCTCGGCCGCCAGGTTGCCATGAATCGAGTCATGTTTCAATAAATAGGCCAGTGTTTTGGGATCGGTGATATCATTGACCGCCACCACATCAATAGCTCTGTCATCCAACATGGTGCGCAGCAGGTTACGTCCAATTCTGCCAAATCCATTTATTCCTACTTTGATAGCCATAATAAATCCTCATATCGAATTCGCT
The DNA here is from genome assembly GCA_016179055.1 of Acidobacteriota bacterium. Classification (GTDB taxonomy): domain Bacteria; phylum Acidobacteriota; class UBA6911; order JACOSC01; family JACOSC01; genus JACOSC01. The sequence continues at coordinate 4,654 of JACOSC010000190.1, read as the reverse complement.
ACACTCTGCCGGACCGGTCTGGTCCTGCCCGGTGAGCAAATCGCTGTGATTGAACCGCGCCCTGAAAACGGGGAGGCAAGAAAAAAAGCGAAGGTAAATGCCGGTACCTAACCCTTCTCGCGCACGGAAGTACTTGGAAAAAAAACGAACCACTTCCCGTAGTAAGTAATGTTGATAACGTAGCCTTTCAGAAAAGTCAATACACGATTTCCCGATCGGAAGAACTGCGATTCGATCATAAGCCTATCAGATGATGGCGGAGCCGACCCGAAGGCTGTATAAACCGGCCGCGTAGCGGTCGGTTTAACCACGCTTCGGTTTGGCGCCAATGTTTGAGTAATGACCAGTCCTAACCCGTATGAGCCGTAACCAACCAGGTAAAATTCAGAAAGTTTGAGGCGCTGGAAAACCATCTAATATCCGCATAAATAATGTGTGGAAGTCCACCTCCAAAAAATATTTTGCCCGTTTCACTACAATTTCATCTTGTCAGATACTTGCGCGTTAGGCGCTCCGCGGTTTCGACAAAATAGCCGAGAAAAATATAACAAACGCGCCCACCCCTAAGACCGATTCTTGAATTCTCCGGCGCAAGCTTTGTAAACCGGAAATGACGGGTCGACGCGCGCCTTGGTGTGTAAGGCATTCCTGCGGCATAATATTTTTGTTATGAAGGAAAAGATTCTGGCCTACTTGCAGACAAAGCGGGCTCCCGCTTCCGTGGCCGAGCTTGTACGAAATGTTGTCAAGGTGAAGCACGCCAACTTAGATACCAGTCGGCGCTTGATCGAATCTATATTGGAAAGGGATGCGCGTTTTCATTGGTCGCATGAGGATGGCGGTCAGGTGTTTTTGGTTGACGTTGATACGGAACCCGCCGCGGAAGCCTTGGACCAAATCTCGTGGGGAATAGTTCATATACGGGAATGGGAAAATGCGGAGGGCCGACGGGACCTTGCGACTTTGGCGGCCGCGCGTGTGCAGGGCGGCTTGATCGTCGATCGGGTTTTTAAGTGGATGGGCGCCGGACGCCGGCAAGCGGCCGGGGAATCGGACCTCTCGATAAGTGAGCCGGGTATCCCGGAATCTGATCAGGAAGCGCTTCAACAATTTCTGATCTTTCTCCGCGGGACCGTGTGGGTAAGTTTTGAGCCCAAGCGCGAACTGGCGTTGCTCAATCGAAAGTTGGAAGCGGAAAACTTGCCGGCGCAGAATTACCGAACCCTTGGTTTGCGCGCCCTCACCAAGAAACTCTTCCCCGGCGAAGCGGTGCGTACCGATGAAGAGGCCGCCGTTTGCCTTGGCATGGGTTGGTCGGAGGCCGGCACGCCGGAAATGCGCTTGCGACTCGCGGTTGAGTCTTTTTTTCAAATCCTGGACTTAACCGGCGACCTTGGGATCACCAAACTTACCGATCTCTGCCATTTTCAAGATCATCAAGCCGAGCCTATTGATTGGAGCCGCTTCCAATTCGACGAAGCGTTCTTAGCCGCGATTCCACGCCGACCCGGCATGTATGTCTTCAGTGATCGCGTGGGGCGGGTGCTTTATGTCGGCAAAGCCAAGAATCTCAACAGCCGTATCCATTCCTACTTTCAATTCACCGGCGCTGATGACGAGAAAAAACGCGTGCTGCGGCAATCCATGTATCATATCGGGTACGAAGCGCTCGGGTCCGAGCTCGAGGCGTTGATACGGGAGGCGGAAACGATCAAGGCGCTCAAACCACTCGTCAACACGCAGATGGACATTGTGGAGCCACCCGTCCAAGGCGATTATCGTTATCATCGTCTCCTCGTGTTGCCGGCCCTAGAAGCAGGGAGTGCGCGGCTCTTCCTGTTGCGCAAGGATAAGGTCGTCCGGCAAATCACCGTAGCCCGGGACGGGACCAACCTGGCGCCGGTTCTCCGTCGTATCAAAGATTTCTTTTTCCAAGAAACCCGAAGGAAGTCTCCACCGGAGACTTGGAAAGGCGAGATCATCTTGCGCTGGCTGCGAAAGAATCGGGACCACGTTTCATGCCTATCGCTGGCAGACAAGACCGACTGGCAGGAGACGGTGCGCTTGTTGCGGCGTTACCTGGAAGAGTTGCCTGGGCATGATCGGGTTATCCATCGCTAGGGAGTTTTGGGAGGGTGCGTCGCCCGTTACAACTCGTCGCGCCCGACAAAGCGTCGTCGCCCTCGCAAACTGCGAATCGTCTGGCGGAGTGAGTAGTGCGGCTTAAACTGGAAGTCGTGGCCAAAGCGAGACCCATCGATAACGCACGGGTACATTAAGAAATCAAATTGCGGCGTGGGAAAGGGCAACAAACCGAGCCACCACCCGACCTTAATGAGTGGCGAAGCCAGGCTATAAAGAACCGGCACTGCAATGCTGCCGGCCTCCTTAATAGCGATACTCAAAGGGATCTCTCCCGGACCCGTGATGTTGTAAACGCCCCGGCCCGGCTGCTTGAGGCAACTTACCAAGGCCTGCACCATATCTCGCTCATCAATCACTTGAATCATGGGGTCGTAGCCGAGGGGAATCGGCACGACCGGATTGCGGAAATAAAGCGTGAAAAAATTCTGGACATGCGGCCCAACGATGTGGCACGGTCGCAGCAACAGGGCATTGGAGTGTTGGACGCGATACATCCACGATCGGCAATAGGTGTCGAATTCGACTTTGTCACCCATGTCTATGAAGCGCTGAATAGCTCGCAGCGGGCTCTCCTCGGTCAAGAAAATTGGATTGGTGGGGTCGGCGCCATAGACTTCGGACGTGCTGACCAGTATGACTTGCGGGATATGATGAGACTCACAACAATCGAGAAGACGCATAGTGGCGATCACATTGACATTGTGTCTAACGATCATGGGCAGGCGCGGATCGTTGGCCACCGCCAAATGAATCACCGCGTCAAATCGTTCGTTGCGGAATAAATCCTCCAAAGTTTTCTTGGTGATGTCTATCGATCGATAAATGATCTTGCGGGACAATCCATGGGCGGGCGGGCGGCGGCCAATCCCCATGACTTCCCAATCGTCGGGAATGGCGGAGGCCAGTTGCGTGGCCAAGCCCCCGGCGATTCCGGTAATGAGCAACCGCTTCTTGCGGTGGCGGGCGGCGCCGGTTGTGGTTGGTTTGCGGGTTACCAAAAGATACTCTCCCGTTCGGCCAAGCCGCGATCAATCAGCTTGCGCAAGGCCTGCCTTACTTTGGCCACTTTGCTCTCAATGACCGCGTCCCGGTCGTGGGCTCGGCCGCGAAAGCGCATCGGTTCCCCAAAATACATGCGGTACTTGGTTGGAAAAGGGATCATGCCCAACACACCCAGCCAGGGCCATATCGGTGTTATGGGGAAGTAGGGCAGATTAAAAAATTTGGCCAGGAATCTGACGTCGGCGAAGCTAGGCGCCTGCTCCTCGCCGCCGATGATTCCCACGGGGACGATGGGCGTATCTGTTTCCAAAGCCAGCCGCATGAAGCCCAGACCGAATTCCATAAGCTTATAGCGATCTTTCCAAAGCTTGCCGGACCCGCGTATGCCCTCAGGAAAAACCATGATGGTATCTTCATTCTGCAGCAGGCGGACGCAATTGCGCGGGTCTCCCACTACGCTGCCATGGCGCGTGATCATAGTTCCAATAAGAGGTAGCGTAGTGAACCAGCGCTCGACCATCCCCCGGGCCACTCTCGGCGGATTAGCTTCTTTAAGCATGGCAATAGCCAACATCGTGCCATCGATGGGGATCTGGCCACTGTGATTGGCGATGAGCAACACGCGTCCGGACGGCACTCGCTCGATATTGTAAGTTTGTGTGCGCCAGTAATACGTATAAAGCCAATTGAAAAACTTAAACCCGAATTGGGCGGATTCGGGACTGAAACCCCACGGATCAAATCGATACTCGTTTAGTCGGTTGGAGACGCGGGCCAGTTTTTTTTCGATCTCCTCGCCACCGAAGTCTTCAACCATCTGTGACAGCAGACGTGCCGGGTCCAGGTTATTCATAATCTTACGTTCAATCCGTAACGGATACTACCGGCGCCTTGCCGGCTTCCCTATAATTATGTCGAAATTTGTCAAAATATCAAGCGGGTTTCTCCGCGCAGCCCTGGGCGTGGTCCTGAGCATCGATGGCGCGGCGCGTCCGGAGCGCGCAGAGACTCGCTCACGATCCCTAACGACGGTGTTCCTACGTGACGAAGGCTTTGAATGGATCTTCTCGCGCGCACGCGCTGGGTGTGATTTCGGTACGATATAAGCTCCGTAGGAGCGACATGTTTATAGCAGGGGCTGCTCGCGTTAAAACCAAGCCCCGTAGGGGCGACATGTGAACCATCACGACCGACCAAATGTCGCTCCTTAGAAACTTCCCCAGTTTCATTGTTGTTCTGCGTGTCGTTTTACGACAAGCTGGGGGTCTCTTGTGTGGTCTCAGTGAATCCCGTGACCAGTTACGAAACTTCCTTAGTTTCATCTTGGTATCTGCTTGTCGTTAGACCAAGCTGGGGGACTCCTTAGAAACTTCCCCAGTTTCATCGTTATTCTGCGTGTTCTTAAAGCTCGCCTACAATCGTGATTGGCCGGTAATACTTGCTCTTTGAAATGTCCAATCTCCAGTGCGCCCCAGAGGGGCGCCGGGACATTAGCCTGGGGCAAGCG
>JACOSC010000186.1 GCA_016179055.1 Acidobacteriota bacterium | reverse complement strand
TAGGCTAAGACATAAAGTCGCACGCGCCCCGGCAGGGGCGCAAGGAGATTAGCCTGGGGCAAGCGCAGCGCCGCCCCAGGACTCATGGCCCCATCCCTCTCGAGCGCCCCGGCAGGGGCGCTCTGGAGGTTGGACATTTCAAAGAGCAAGTATTACCGGCCAATCACGATTGTAGGCGAACTTTAACGACAGGCAGAATAAAGAAGAAAATGGGGAAGTTTCTAAGGAGCGACATGTTTATAGCAGGGGCTGCCAGCTTGCGGAATTGCAGAATTGATTCTAATCCAAAGGGAGTACGGTCATGCAAAGGATAGGTCTGCGAGTCAGCCTCATCGCGTTGATGATGACAGGAGCCTTTGGGGTCTACGAAACGGTCAAAACGCTGCTCTTCCCGCGTATGACGGTTATCACTTCTCATGTTCTGACGACGCTCGTCGTCGGCGCGCTGACCTTTGTAACCATGCGCTATATGCTGCTTCGCTATCAGCAACTGACGGCGGCTACCGAACGAACCAATCAGCTATTGCAAGCGGTGCTAGTCGCCATGCGCGAAGGCGTATTAATTTTGAATCCCGATGGCACCGTTGCTCTTTACAACCCAACCCTCAAGGAGATCTTCAAATGGTCCAAAAATCCAGCCGGCGCGCTGCGCCTCACGGACATCACCAATGACCCGATCATTCATAAGGCTTTCCATGACGCTCTCCACTTTGGCCGGAGCAGCGAAGATTATGTAAGGCTGCTGACGCCGGAGTCCAGTAGCTTTCAAGTCCACATCACACCGCTCACCTCCGTCGGGGGCCGCGCCGCCCTCGGGGCGGTCGGGGTGCTATTTGATATCTCCAAATTGGAGCGGTTGGAAAGAGTGCGGCGAGAATTTTTCGACAATCTCTCGCACGAGCTACGGACACCCTTGACCGCCATCCTGGTGTACGTTGAGACGTTGCTCGATGGCGCCATTTCCGATCCGGAGAATAACGTGCCCTTCCTGAAGATCGTGCAAAAGCATGCGCTGCGTATGCAAGCGTTGGCTCGGGATATAGCCGACCTATCGGCCATTGAGATCGGGCACGTGCGCCTGGAACCGACCGCCGTGAATCTAGTCAGCCTGGTGGATACTATATTCTCGCTGGCCCGCGCACAGGCCGAGGCCGCGGGTGTGACACTCGTTACGGATATCCCGTGCGGCCTTCAGGTCACGGCCGATCCCCATCGTCTGGAACAGATTTTGAGCAATCTGGTCGATAATGCCATCAAGTTTAATCACAAAGGCGGCGCCGTACGAGTAACGGCACATGCGGCAGGGTCCGCCGTCGCCATTTCGGTTAATGATACTGGGATTGGCATGGCCCCAGACGATTGCTCGCGCATCTTTGAACGATTCTACCGCGTCGACAAATCTCGCTCGCGTGCGATGGGCGGAAGCGGTCTCGGCCTGGCCATCGTTAAGCATTTGGTCAACATTCACGGAGGCGAGATCCATGTGGAGAGCACGCCGAACCGCGGCTCGACGTTCACTCTCAAACTACCCGGTCCGCCGGATTCCGCTCACAGTACAATCGCACCGCGCTGATCGATGGATTCGCCTATTGGATCAAGCCGGCTCTTGGGTATCACGAACGGCCTTCGCGCGAACAAAGCGATATCCTACGCCGATGAGCGTCTCAATATAGTTGGCATTGCCCAGCTTTTGCCGCAATCGGCGAATATGCACGTCCACCGTACGTGTATCGCCGAAATGCTCCAGACTCCAGATATTGCTCAGCAAATATTCGCGTGTCAAAACACGCCCGTTACTTTGGGCCAGGAGTTTAAGCAGGAAGAACTCCTTGCGCGTGAGCCGCACGGGCTGGCCTTGGTAACGCACCTCAAAGTTGTCGTAGTCGATGAACAGAGCGCCGTCATCATAAATGGGCGCCGGCAGGCGGCTCGTTACGAAACGCCGCAGCACCGCCTCTACACGGGCCAGCAGCTCACGCATGCTGAAGGGTTTGGTCACATAATCATCGGCGCCGCGTCCTAGGCCGCTAACCTTGTCCTCTTCTTGCGTGCGGGCCGTCAGCATGATGATCCGTGTAGCGGCCGTGTCCTTTTGAAGCCGCAACCGCCGGCATACTTCAAAGCCGTTGATCTCCGGTAAATTAATGTCAAGGATTATCAAATCCGGAGGTTTCTCCAACGCCAGGCGCAACCCGGCTTCGCCGGATGTCGCGATTATCGCTTGAAACTTTCCTTGACGCTCCAGGTTATACAAAATAGAGTGGGCAATATCGACATCATCCTCAATGATTAGAATCTGGCGCTTCATAAGATAATTACACTCAGCCCGGCGTTTTGAATCACCCGCCGAAAACCAAATGGCGGGGGCCGGCAAGCTCCTAATACTTGGAAATATTCACATCCTCCATGCGGCCGGCGACCAAGAAAACGGTACGCTCGCAAATATTGGTCACACGGTCGGCGATCCGCTCCAGGTTATGGCTGGCCCACATCAGGTAGGTTCCGACGTCGATCATCAAGGGATCTTTAATCATGATCTGCAGTAGCGCATGATAAACTTTCTCATAAAGCGCATCCACTGCATCATCCTCGCGGCAGATCGCATGGGCCTCTACGACGTCCCGTTTAACAAAACTTTGCAGGGCGCGCGTGAGCATGTCGGTCGCCTTTTGGGCCATTTTCAAAATGTCATGGCTCGGGCTCGGATGTGAATGGCCGCCAATCAATAGAGTGATCTTGGCGATACCCTCGGCGTGATCGCCAATGCGCTCGAGATCCACAATGACGTTAAGGATGGCCGCAATGATGCGCAGGTCTCGAGCCACCGGCTGCTGTGTGGCGATCAGCGTCAGACACTCCTCCTCGATTTGCCAGCGTTTGTGATTGATGAGCTTATCATTGTGGATAACGGCTCGAGCCGCCTCGCAGTCACGATTCTTAAGAGTCTCGACCGACCGCTCAATGGCGAGCCTCGTCATCTCACCCATAGCGAGCATTTGCTCTTGCAAAGCGTCCAGTTCTTTTTGAAAAGTTTCTCTGGCCATTAGGGCCTCCCTATAGGCTATCCTCGCGCCGACCCGCCGGCGGAAGATCCTTTGTCAGCAATGACGCCCCATCTCTTAGAGCCTAGTATAGCCCGGTGATGTTCTTATTACAAAGGCTACTCCGACTAGGTCGAACGGTGGTCTCACCAGCTTAATTTATCCGAACCTTCCGGTAATGTAATCTTCCGTCATGCTCTGGTCCGGGCGAGTAAAGATCTTATTTGTCGGCCCAAACTCGATTAATCCCCCGATCCATAGAAACGCCGTGTAGTCGGATACGCGCGCCGCCTGTTGCATATTATGCGTGACGATCACAATCGTATACTGTTCCCGGAGCTTGGCGATCAACTCCTCAATCTTTTGCGTGGCCATAGGATCGAGGGCTGAGGCCGGCTCATCCATCAATACGACTTCCGGCTTAATCGCCAACGCCCGGGCAATACACAGCCTCTGCTGCTGTCCACCGGACAGGGCCAGAGCGGAGGTATGCAAGCGATCCTTGACCTCCTCCCAGAGGGCGGCTTGTCGCAGCGATTCCTCGATGCGTTCGGCCAGTTCGGCGCGGCTTCGAGTCAGGCGATTGACTTTCAGTCCGTATGCAACATTATCAAAGATCGATCGCATAAAAGGGTTGGATTTCTGAAAAACCATACCAACCCGGCGGCGCAGCGAAACCACGTCAAGATCCGGCCGGCAGATATCAAGGCCGTCCATCCATATACGGCCCGCCATACGTGTGCCATGTATGGTGTCATTCATGCGATTGAAGGACCGCAGCAGCGTGGATTTTCCGCAACCGGACGGACCAATAAAAGCAGTCACGCGTTTTTCCGGAATATGAAGATTAATGTCAAACAACGCCTGGTGACCACCGTAATAAAAGTTGAACTGCTGCGTCTCGATCTTAACCGACGTGACTTTGGGTACCTGTGAGTCCATCTTGCGAAACTGTGACATCATAGCTTTCTTCTTCTTGGGCGGCGCTCGATAAAGCGGAGCGGCCCCTTCGCTCCAGTAGCCCCTTCAATTCAATGGCCCGTCCGGTACGGGTTCCGTGTGAGCCACCTGACACTAATGTTTATAATCAGAATCAGCGCGACCAGCACAAAGGTTCCCGCCCAAGCCAGGCGATGCCACTCCTCATACGGTCCGGTCGCATAATTGAAAATCTGCAGCGTTAGTGCAGGAGCGGGTTCGTCTATGGCGCGGGGCCAAAACCGGCTGCCCAACGCCGTAAACAGCAACGGGGCCGTCTCCCCAGCAATGCGCGCGATGGCCAACATAACCCCAGTAGCAATTCCAGTGCCGGCCGAACGCACCACGACGCCCAGGATCGCCCGCCACTCCGGAGCCCCCAGCGCCAGGGCGGCTTCTCGCAACGTGGAGGGCACTAGTTTCATCATCTCTTCCGTGGTACGCGTCACGACCGGAATCATAATCACGCCCAGGGCGAACCCGCCGGCCAGCGCCGAGAAGCGCCGCATGGGCAAGACGAGGAGCGTATAGGCGAAGATGCCAATGACAATGGAAGGCACACCCGTCAGCACATCCGTGAGAAAGCGCAAGGTCGAGCCAAAACGGCCGTGGCCAAATTCGGCCAAATAAATGCCGGAGAAAATACCGACCGGGAGTCCTACCAGGCAAGCTAGGCCAATCAAGATGAGGGTTCCGGCAATGGCATTTCCGATACCGCCGCCGGTCTCCCCGATCGGTTTAGGTAACTGTGTGAGGAGGTTCCAGTTCAAAACGGATGCCCCGCGTATCGCTATATAGCCTAATATGAGCAACAAAACCGCAATGGCGATCAGCGCACATAGCGTCGTCATGCCCAGCATCATACGATCGAGCCATTTGCGATACAAAACTCCCCGCTCGGCACTCATGCCTTGGCCTCCTTAAGCCGGCGGCCGACGCGCCAAACCAGCAAGCGAGCCACCGATTGCACGACAATGGTAACGAGGAAGAGCAACAAGCCGATTTCGATAAGCGCGCTTCGATATAAATCCGAAGTGGCCTCCGTGAATTCGTTGGAGATCACCGAGGCCATGGTGTATGAGGGATCAAACAGCGAGCCGGAAACCTGTGGCCGATTGCCAATCACCATCGTCACCGCCATCGTCTCGCCAAGCGCGCGGCCCAAGCCCAAAATGACCGCGCCGAGAATACCCGATTTGGCATACGAGAGGGCCACTTTCGTGGCTTCCCAGCGCGTCGCTCCCAGCGCCAGCGCCGCCTCGCGCTGCGTTCGGGGCACCGCCATCAACACATCCCGTGTGACCGCGGAAATAATCGGTGTAACCATGATGGCCAAAATTAGCCCGCCGGCGAGCATATCGATGCCATGCGGCGTGCCGCGAAACATCGGCAAGAATCCAAAGGCCGCGGCGAGCGCCGGCTCGGCGTACTGACGTAGGAAGGGCGCCAGGACAAAAATGCCCCACAAACCATAAGTCACACTGGGTATGGCCGCCAGAAGCTCCACCAGAAAGGCGACCGCGACGCTTAATTTTCCCCGCGCCAACTCTGCCAGAAAGATGGCCGTCCCCAGGCTGAGCGGTACGGCAAGAATGAGCGACAGAAGGGAGGAAACTACCGTCCCATAAATAAAGGGCCAGGCCCCAAATCGCTCATGTACCGGGTCCCATTCCGAATGGCTGAGAAATCCAAGGCCGAATTGCCGAAAGCTTAATGTGGAATTGCGCGTCATCTCAGCAACCATGAGTATCACCAGGGTCATGATCATGGCGCCAAATACCAACGTCACTCCGCGGAAGATGCGATCGCCGATATTTGAGAAGACGCCGGCACGCATATCCGGCGCGCCGGGGCCATAGGTCAGGTCCTTGGGCTCTTTCATAAATCCACCGAGAGCTAATATGTAATGGTTCGTAGTTTATTATACACACGCGGAACTAATTCTATGGGCAGCGGCGCATAGAGAATAGCGGAGGCGTATTCTTGCCCCTCACGTATGGCCCATTGTAAGAATTCTACTAAGGCGCGTCCCTTGGCGGTGTGGGCTTGGTTTTGATAGATGAGTATATAAGTGAAACCGGCGATCGGGTAAGCGCCGCGTCCGGGCGCATTGACCAGGGAGACTCGAAAATCCTCAGGCATGGCCGAAATGATGCCGGCGGCGGCGGCCGTGGTGCTGCCGATACTGGGTTTGATAAATTCGCCGGCGGGGTTTTCAATTAGAGCATAGGGCAGTTTGTTCTGTTCGGCGTACGCGAGCTCTACGTAACCGATCGCTCCGGGTAACTGCTTGACTTGACCGGTCACGCCTTCGTTGCCTTTGCCGCCGATTCCGACCGGCCAATTCACGGAGGTTCCCTTGCCGGCGCGTTGTTGCCATAACGGACTGCTGCGGCTTAGGAAGTCGGTGAAAATGTTGGTAGTGCCGCTGCCGTCGGTGCGATGGACCACGACGATCGCGGTGTCCGGCAACGCGAGCGTGGAGTTTATCGCACGCAGCTTGGCATCATTCCATTTTGTAATTTCGCCTAGAAAGATACCGGCAAGCGTCGCCCGCTCGAGCTTTAATTCGCCGTTGACCGAGGGCAAATTATAAGTCACTACTACCGCGCCAATGACGGTGGGTATGTGTAGAATCTTGCCGGGCGCCGCGTTTAAATCTTGATCGGTCATCGGGGCATCGCTGGCGCCGAAATCCACCACCCGCTCTCGAATCTGACGTATGCCGGCGCCGCTGCCGATCGACTGATAGTCGATGCGTACATTGGGCTTTAGTCGCTGGTACTCGCTCATCCACTTCGAGTAGAGCGGATAGGGAAAAGTGGCGCCGGCGCCCTGTAGCGAAATGGTCGCCTGCCGGTCGCGGGAGCAGCCCAAGCTCGAAATTAGAAGTACAACCCCAACGGTCAAAGCCAAACACCGTGCCCATTGAATCGCTGAGACAGCCTTTTGTTTTTTTATCATATGATCGCCTCCTTAGTCGAAATCCATCATGTTTTTTAAGCCCGTTAATTGTGGTTGGCCGATGGCAGAACGTCTCCCGCCCAGTCGCGCCACATATGCTGGGCGATGATTTGAATATGAAGTCTAACAGGTCGGCGTTAAACCCCTATTAATTCAATATTAAATCTTTGTAAATTAGTAACTGTTTCGGGGTCCTGACTGATACAGAACCGGGAGCGGTAGCGACCGGGTCTATGTGCCATAAGGCGCTTACTTCGATCAAGCCGGAGGTTTCTGCGCGATTCCGGTATCTTCTCAATAAATCGGAGTAAACCATCTGCCATAGGCCCGCAGGGCCGGTAGGCAATAGCCCCGCCCGTGAGGGCGGGGGGAACGGCGACGGGCACGCCGCGAGCGCCGAAGGCGCGGCACACAACCGCAAGATGTACCGGCCCTTCGGGCCTCATCCGCCTTTCCGTATCCCCACCCCGCCCTCACGGGCGGGGCTATTGCCTACCGGCCCTTCGGGCCTGATGTAACCGTATTATGGTCGGGACACTTACCCCGATTTATTGAGAAGATACCGATTCCGGTTATGCCGGCGAAACCAACTTCGCCCCGATCATCACGGATGGAGAGGAATTTGTGAAATTCACCCGAAGCATCATCAATACAAGGGGACTAAAACACGATTCCTAATTTAAAAATTCGTAATTCGTAATTGTTCAACCACCTACGCCTTAGTGCCCATAGACCCGGTCGCTACCGCTCCCGGTTCCGTATCGGCTAGCTGTACTACGGCTTCCTGCCCAAATTAATTTACAAAAAGTTAATAAGAATTTCATAGAGACGTTACCTACATCTGATAAAATACTTCCTGAACTTAAATTCGATCATCAGAAACCAGCTTGTAGCTAGAGGAAATTATGCATTTGTTTACCGTGTGGAGTGCAAAAGCGAAGCTTTTGCATGGAGCACATGAAGGAAGAGGCGTTAATTGTCTACATAGGACATTTCGGAGGTGTGTACTGATGACTAAATATTTCTGCGCGCTATTAGTCGCGTTTTGCTTAGTCCTGAACTCCATCCATGGCGGGACAAAGGCCCAAGCCACGATGGATGAAATAGCCGAGTTAAAAAAGCTAGTCGCTAAACAGTCGCAATTCATCCATGAACAGGCCAAAACGATCGATCAGGTCAAAACCGTGCTCGATCGTCAATCCGAAGAATTGGCGGCTTTGAAAGCCATGGTACAAGACTCGCGCACAGTGGCGACCGCCGCGCAATCGTTAGTCCATGAGTCAAACACGGTGCTATCACAAAGGCTTTCCGAGGTGTCGGCCAAGGCCGAGGCGACCAAGCAGGAAGTGCTCGCCGCTAAATCGGAGACGGACAAAAGTTTGAAATCAAAGGCCGAAGCTTCTCCAGCCAAACGCGAGTATGTTGAGCCCGGATACGGCAAGCTGAAACTAACGGGTCTCTTTCAAGGCTGGTTTTTTACCGGCAATCAAGGTGTGGCCGATTCGTTTCGATTGCGCCGAACCGAGATTAAACTCTCCGGCGAAATCACGCCAAAGATTAAGTGGTTGGTTATGTTCGACCCAGCCAAATCTCTATCGTTGAACAAGACCACGACCAGCCTTCAAGGGACTTCCGTGCTGAGAGATGCCGGCATCAACCCGGCCGGCAATGTCTTACAAGATGCGTACGTCACTTTTGATCTCCTGAAGAACCTGTCGATTGAAATGGGACAAGCCAAGATTCCGCTGAGCGCCGAAGGTCTGCAATCCACAGCTACGTTGGATACCATCGAACGCGCGCTATTCCTGTCGGACCGCGCACGTGGCGGCGGCTATGGCGATATTCGCGATACAGGGATTTGGCTGCGCAGTAAGCTGGGCTTTACCGAATATCATGCCGGCGTGTTCAACGGCAGCGGTGAGAATCAAAACGATGTAGCCAAGCACGATCAAAAAGCCATTATCGGGAAATTCGTGATAAAGCCACCGGCGCTCAACGGGCTGCAATTTGGCGTATCCGGCGCCCGCGGGGTGGCCGACCGAGAGCTAGTACGTCGCGACCGCATTGGCGCTGAAATGGCATATCGCCAAGGACCGTTTCTCTTCAAGTCGGAAGTCATGACTGGAAGGGACGCCAATCTACATCGGGTAGGCTGGTATGCCCATACCGGCTACAGAGTGGCGCCGCAGTGGGAGCTGGTTTTTCGCTATGATACATGGGATCCAGACACCTCGCGGGACGATACTCCGGCGAGCGCCCATGAGCGAGATTATGTGACCGGCGTCAACTTCTTCCTCCATGAGACCAGAGCCAAGCTTCAGGCCAACTTTGTGCGGAAGACCTTTGATGGTCCCTTATTGTCGCGGAACTTGTTCTTGGTCAACTTCCAAACTTCTTGGTGATCATGTTGTGCCATGAATTTCCCAAGCCGCCAGGCGGCGCTCGCATTCGAAACGGACTCGTCCCCGGCGGAGTCCGCCCGCCTTGACTTCGCCGTAGGGTTATTATATTCTTCGATTTCACCATCAACCGGATTACGAATAATCCGAAAGGAATCGGACGATGGCGGCTAAGGCCACGGCACTTTTTATTGAAACCACGGATGAGCCGGGGGTGCTCTTTCAACTTACCAAAATCATTGCGTCCCATCACGGCAATATTAGTCATGTGGATATTGTCGGTCGGTTGCCGGAATGCGCCGGGGTTTATTTCGAATTGCAGGATGTCGCCGATCTGCACAGCTTGCTGTTGGAGATCAAGGCGCTGCCCGTCGTACGGTCCATTGAGCAATCGGATTCCCTCCTGAAAATTTACGGTAAACGGATCATTATCATGGGAGGCGGGGCGCAGGTCGGACAGGTGGCGCTGGGCGCCATCAGCGAAGCCGATCGCCACAATATTCGAGGTGAAAGAATCTCCGTGGATACGATTCCTTTGGTAGGGGAGAAGGAATTGGCGGCCGCCGTGCGCGCCGTGGCGCGCCTGCCCAGGGCCAAGGCGTTGGTTCTGGCCGGCGCGCTGATGGGCGGCGAGATCACGCAAGCGGTTACAGCCATCCGGGAAAAAGGGATTCTAGTTATATCCCTCAATATGGCGGGAAGCGTTCCCGGCGCCGCCGACCTGGTGGTCAGCGACCCGGTGCAAGCCGGTGTCATGGCGGTGATGGCGGTAGCCGACACAGCCAAATTTGATATTCGGCAGCAGCGCCAACGCCGCTATTGAATCCGTACAGGTCCAACACAACTGCTCAGGGAGTCTACACTGATACAGAACCGGGAGCGGTAGCGACCGAGTCTATGTACCTTGGATGGCCATATCTAGGCCAATTGTAACGGGTGAAATGGAAGGGAGCGGAAAATCGCTCCCTTCTAGGTATACGCGGCTCACTTGTCAGAAAGGGTTGAAGGGGGAGATTCGAATCTATTAAGTTGTACCTTATATATGACCAAGTGAGAATCCTTATCGAAATAGATTGGTATCAACCCTGCCGGAACATTATCAGGATTTAAGAGGAATCGGAATTGCGGGCGATATTCTGCTTCCATTTCACTATACAGTATGTATTTAACGTCTATGGATCTAACGAAATTTAAAAGATCATCCAGCGACGGGACCTCAGGAAAAAGGGTAAATTGTAGCTCGCGGAGGAAGCTTAGATGTGGCTTTCTTGCAAGTATTCGTTCTCCTGGATGGACTAAATCCTGCAATGCCTTCGAAGCTTTTATCAAATAAACTGGCTCTGAAGTCAAAAACTCTTTCGTTGATTCTACTGTTTTAAAAGACCCCCATAGGAAAGCAATTAGGAACAGGGCCACGCTCGCTGATCGGAGAGCCGTGCGTGTAGGTGCAACGAATGAGTTATTGTTAACTGAAGGCATAAAGAGCACCGGCCAAATAGTAATTATCGAATAAATTGGAAGAAGAACTAGAAAATACCGGTCCTCATAATGGATCAGGCTTTGCATTAAAAGTGGGATAAGCAAAAAAGTTGAAAATCCGATATGCCTTGGATCGACACCCCTCCTTTTAAATATATGAAGCCCCAGCATGCCGAATCCTAGTGTAGTGTCCCTTAAATAACTATACATATCACTGGCTCCGTTTACAGCGGGGGGGCTGCGTGCAACCCGGCTGGATGGACTCCAGTTTCGCCCTGGCTCGCTCGATCTTTCGCAG
>JACOSC010000185.1 GCA_016179055.1 Acidobacteriota bacterium | reverse complement strand
CGACACTTGGTCGCAAGGCAGCTGTGGCGTTTACTTCCGAGCACCGTATGAGTGGTTGCCTCCTCACACGTCGGATATACTAGTCGTCTGAATCGGGCAACTGACGACAGGGGACTTTCACCCCATTAGACTCGCAGCTTGCCGGCTGCATCCCTATCGCAGGCGGTTCTGCTTTCATCCGTCGTGGTGTCCCACCCAGGGGCAAACTCCTCAGATAATGCCATTAGCGCGGTGCCCGACCCTCCTGGCGCAATTGCTGGGCATAGGCTACGAAGCGCAGGCGTGCGAGATCGCGCCGGAAGGCCAGTTCCGGCTCAATGGCCGGATACTACAAACCAGCAGCCATCGAGTGCGCTGCACTAATCTGTCCATACGCATCCTGTAACAAATAAGTCATTGTACCATGCCAAACGCTCACTTGCTTGGCTGCGAGCCTATATGATGTGTTGGCGTATGAGGCTCGCAAAGCCGGTCATGTCGTCGGCCGTCTCGCCTTTACAAGCAAAGCCCACCCGCCGAGTGGCCGTTAGGGCTGCATCTCGGCGATTTCTTCAAGGCAGACTCGATCGTTCCGGAAAACCTGTAGGTGGCACCCAACTCCCCAAGGTATTGCACCAGGTTATAAGTAAATGAATCGTAGTTGTCAATCACCAATACCATTTTCGAAACTTGTCAATGGGCCGGATCGCAACGGACCACGCATACGATGTCCGACGCCGGCGAGGGCTGGAAAGGGTCGATAAACCGAGGCAGAATTCGACTCGGTCCCTCATCATCCGTAATGGCACGATCGGGGGTGGTGGATAATGGCGCCAAGCGAGCCTGTGCGGTCACGCAGCCAAGTCGCTGCGAGACAATCCGGCCGGTGGTGGTAAAGGTGATAGCCACGGTAGCGCTCTTAATAAACCCCCAATCCGGTGTGCCGGCTACATCATAGATGAGGTGAATGGCCTCACGCGTCATAGCACTTCGATAACGTACCGTACCCTCGGGGCCCTCTTCGGTCGGCGGAGTGCTCAGGTCCGGATTAAGGTCCAGAGTCGCCGGCGTGAAGCTTCCATCTAAGGGTATCGAAACTGGGACATCTACGGTAAGGCCACCGGGGATGTTTCCCAATACGATTTGTACCTGAGTGGGATTGGTCGCCGTCGGGGTAGAAGAGAGAAGGTTCTCTTGCTCATCGGTAGTGAAGACGGCTGTAAACCGCTCGGTGACTATTATCGTGCTCACGGTAGAAGTCTGGCGACATTGCGGCAAGTTAGCCGGCGGGCTGACCTCAACATCAAGCGTCGGCTGCGGAAACCCAACGGGTAACGTATCGATAATCTCAATTTGAATGGCATCACGTGGGCTAACCGTCAGGCGGGCGTAAATTGGCTCGGGAGCGCTAACGCCCGCCGCCTGGGCGTTGACGCGGATAGCGCCGATTCTAAGCAGATCCCCCGGAATAATAGTTATTGTTTTTGTAAAGGTAATGATCAGTGTGTTCCCCGGCGTAGGGCCTACGGCGAGGATAGCGCCGGGAATGGGCTCGCCATTTAAACGGACGTTTACGCCGTTGAAAACTGGATCATTACTGATGGCCGCCGTAAACGGTATCAGCGAAACGGTAAGAACGGCGCCGGCGGGAATTTGGCCGACGCCGACGACACTCAGCGCAAGATCGCCGACCGTTTCCGTTACACCCGTTGCCCTTATTTGTAGGGGTGTGCTCGTGAGTAGTATGCGCGGCACTTGCGCCCACGATGTATTGACAAAGCCTACAAGCAAAGCCGTCATTGTGACAAAAGACAGTCTTCTTAAAGTCATGTTTTCTTCCTCCTCCAAGTGTTCTACCACTTCCAAACCACATTTCAAATAGATAAGCTATGGTGGGATTAAGATATATATACTCTCTGAGAGCACGCCCTTCTAACGGTGCGCTCAAGACCGGGATTCTAACCGGGCATGCGGTCGAGCAGATCTCTGTTCAACTCCAGGTCAGCCCACCATCGTAACTGGCAAAGATGCTATTTACATGGGTGCCCGCAGGCGTTACGCCCTAAGTGAACACCGTCCTTGAACACGGTCGTTGCCGCTTCACAGTCGAGGTCTGTCGCTCGTCGGCCAAAAAAAAACGGCGGGCGGAAAAGCGGGGCGGGCCGCGCCGCGCCCGACCGCCCAGGACCTCGGCAACGATCCGCCCGCACACCTTTCTTCAGTGTACGTCCAATTTTTTAAAATATTTCCGGGTTTCCGTCACGGAAGGTGCTATAGTGCTCCCGTGGGAAAAAAAGATCGCGTGACGATGCTGCCGGCGACCCTCCAAGAGAGGCTCCGAGAGCTCTAGCAAGAGGTTCAGCCGCTACGCGAGGAAGACATAGCTATGGGGTTTGGCTCTGTGTTCTTACCAGATGCGTGGGCACGAAAGTATCCCAACGCGGAACAGTACTGAGGCCGGCCGTAGGTGTTTCCGGCCTTGACGCGCCGAGGAAAAGAAAAATGGATAAGGCACACGACATTCAGAAGGTTGAGTTCGTTGGTACGACCATGCTCTTATACGTCAATGTGCGGCCGCCGAACAGGCATACGAAGCTGCCAGTACGCGGCGGATCACGCCATCTTGTTAGCGCGGTGCTGGCCGCACGGTTCCTGGCCGCCGCGGCCCACAGCTTATGCGCGAGTCGTTAGGCCACTGCGCAAGCACTAAATAGAATTAGCGATGGGCTTCCACCCCGGTCGGCTGTCGACTAAAGTCTTAGCGATTATTCACGAGATTAGCGGTAAATCCGTGGGTCATCTCCGCCTAATCAATGGTGACTCGTAGATGCCGTGAATTTTGAAACGGCGGCGGTGGGATGGTTAGCTAAATTAATATTGTCGTATCGACTGGGCGTGGCCGCGCGCCGTTTCGGCCGCCATGGTAAATTGATTCGGAGAGCACCTACTCAGGCAATGGCGCAGGCTTAGCGCAGCGGGTATCTATCCATCCGGCGATAGTCCAGATCACGAAAGCGCGCCTCGCGCAAACCGTAGGCCATGACCTCGTTCTGTTCATTGGTCAGGAATATCTTTCCGTCTACGGCAATAAAGTTCAGGAATTTCTGCGGACCGCCTAGTTCATCTCCCGGCACCATGTTGCTGTTGTAAAGCTCCTCTCCGCTGGCGGCATTGAAGGCATGCAGAGCTTCCGTACGACGGCTGACCACCCAGAGAATTCCGGTTTGGCCGGGCGCGCTGGTAACCAGTGGCGAAGCCGACGCCAGTCGGGGCGGTGTACACCAAATTACTTGATAATAGCTATTCCCGTCGGAATCCTGGCGCAGGGTCATGGCGGCCGTGCGGCTCTCCGGACCGCATATGGTTTCATTGCCGGCTACCGTCAAGAATAGCATGGGCCCCAAAATCGGATCTTCGTAATATGCCGCCGTGCTGAAAACCGATTCAGCCACTTTCCGACTATAAACTCCCTCGCCGCTGACACCGTCGCCGGAGGCAACGCCGCCCATAGCATCAAGATTTATTAAATGACCGACTCCCCTTTTTCCAGCAATAAATAGCATGTTGGGAGTACGCGAGCTTGGTTGCCTGGGGATGATGATAGCGGTCGACGATCCCAAGTCATCATCGGCGTCATTTAAATCGACCCAGTTGGAGGGAGTGAAGAAGTCGCGCGCGGTTTCTGAAAACGAGAGGTTCGGCCGCAGACGCAGGACAGAATTACTGTAGTCCAATGCCGGAGCATTGAAGCTGTTCCCCGTGGCTGGGTAAAGGTTGCCGTCTTCGTCGGCCGGGAAACCGCCGGAAGACCATATGCCGCTTCCAACATGCGGACCGATGCCGGGAGTGCGGTAATAGAGCTGCGGGGCTTGGGGGTTGGCTTTTTGGATTCCCACGACCCATCCATGATAATCCCCGCAATCGCCGGCATACCCGCCAAAAGGCACATAGACCATATCGTTAGCCAAGAGCAATGCGCCTCGATTAGACGAGACGCGAGTGTCCAAGGAAGGGCTCGCCGGCGGATTGATCACAATGGGCCATCCGGGACGGGACCTCCCTGTCGCAATGTCAACCGCCGCCATCTTGAAAATATTCCGGCCGGCTTCCAGAGTCAAGCCGACTGCATAGAGGGTTCTGCCTTCCAGATCAATGACGGGCGTGCTGGTAATGCCAATATTTGGGCCAATGCTGCCGCAGCCATCGGGCAGCAACGCAATGTTTCCCGGAACCCCGAGATAATTTGGGATGGGCCATAACTCGGCACCGCTGTCCGCATCGAGCGCATAAATTAAGTTGTTCTCGGTGGCCACATATAGGACGTTGTGCCGTTGACCGGCAATGAGCACATCGCTTACGTATAATGGCGAGCCCTTGATCTCTCCTTGAATCATCGTCGACCATTTCTTGCCAAAACTGTTGTGATTAACATTGCTGATATTTAAAATCACTTCGCTGGGATTCCACCCGTTGCGGGAATTGTTGTAGCGCGCGGTAGTCACGGCGCGGCCGCTCCTCGCCTCGAGTCGCGCCGGTAACCATGCCGTCAGGACTAGTAATTGTGCGGTCAGAATAAGAAAACTCACGAAGCCGGCTGGATAACTTTTCCGGTAAAAATTCCCCATATCACGTCCTCCTCTCTTCTCTTCCTATTTGATACAGTTCGGGCTCAAACTGTTCTAAGTATATTCGTAAGCCTAGAAATCCGCATAGAATCCTAAAACGGGCGCGGCTGCTGATAACCAAAAGCAACCGCTATGCCAAGGTAGGAGCGATTCTTTAAATAGGTCGTAACTAATCAGCCCCGACACGTCGGGGCTGATTGAGTTTAGGCCAGCCTTTCAAGGCCGGTATAGCCGGACACAGGAGAATTCGCGTCCCGACGTGTCGGGACGGAGAGCATGCTCGGCCACCACCGGCAGGCCCTAAAGGACCTGCCTACAGTCAGTGGTCCCTACGGGACCATTACGGCTGAGTAGTTACAATATGTCTACGGAATCCAAATTAGGCTTCTTGTCCATGCCGTCATAAACTAAAGCTCCAGGGTCATTCCTTATCGGCGGGAAGGCCCAAGGTCAAAGCGGGTCTAAATCAACCCGTGAATTCTTGTGGGACCACACTCACCGCTTCCCGCAACTGGCCCGTTGCTCTGGTCGGCGCCAGGAAGTTGGCGATGTTGGTTGTTCCTGCTCTATCCGAGCTGTTCACGAATCGTATCGGCAATCTTGCGTGCTTCCGCTTCAATCAGCGCTTGATCTTGGCCCTCAATCATGATACGAGCCAGCGGTTCCGTGCCGGAGTACCGGAGCAATATGCGCGACTGATCACCTAGGTCGGCTTGGCACCGATCCAGTTGCGCCTGTATGGCCGGGTAATTATCAAAGGGGACCTTGGTTTTTACGCGCACATTGATGAGCGTCTGAGGAAGCTTTTGCATGTCCACCACCAGCTCTGCCAAGGACTTCCTTTGATCGGACATGATCTGCAGAACTTTCAGCGCGGTGAGCAGGCCATCGCCGGCGATGGAATAGTCTGAGAGTATAATGTGGCCCGATTGTTCTCCGCCGATGTTGATCCCATGGGTTATCATCTCCTCCAAGACGTAACGATCTCCGACCGGCGCTCGTCGTAATTGTAGGTTTATGCGATGTAAGGCGAGCTCAAGACCAAGATTGCTCATGACGGTTCCGACGATAGCCGGCCGGCTAAGTTGCAGGTGCTTGGCAAATAGGTAGAGTATGTGATCGCCATCGGTCGTCCGCCCTTTATGGTCGGTAAAAATCACGCGGTCAGCATCGCCATCAAATGATATGCCGAGGTCGGCGCCATCTTCTACTACTGCGCGCTGGGCCGCCTCGGGATGCGTGGAGCCGCACAACAGGTTAATATTAAACCCATCCGGCTTGTCATGGATGACGCGAACCTTCGCTCCCCACGCGGAGAAAACTTTCGGCGCCAATTTAAATACGGCGCCATTGGCGCAGTCTACCACGATGCTCAAGCCGCGCAAATTCACCGGCGTCTTGGCCGATTGCAATAAAAAATTAACATAGCTCTCGAAATACGGGCGGTGAAAGAATCGCAAATCGCAGAGTTGGCTATGGCCATCGTAAACCGAGTCAATAGCCGGCATCGGGCCGTTTTCGTCCAATATGAGGCGCTCAAGCGCCAGCTCTTCTTCGTCCGACAACTTGGTTCCTTCCCGGGAAAAGATCTTAATTCCATTATCCTGATAGGGATTGTGTGACGCGGAAATCATGATGCCGCCGTCCAATTTAAAATTCCGCGTCACATAGGCCACGCCCGGAGTAGATAGGATGCCTGCCCGCGCGGCGACTATGCCCTGCTTCTCTAGACTCTGCGCCAGAGTCTCTTCGATCCAGATGCCGGAGGCGCGCGTATCGCGCGCGATCACCACCTCAGGCCTGGCGCGCTGCCCTTTTAACTGACGCGCCCAGTGAAGCCCGACCTTGGTGATGGTGACTTGATCGAGGGGCGGTCGTCCGGCTACGCCACGAATGCCGTCGGTTCCGAAAAGCTGTCCCATTATCCTTACTCCTCTTCCGAAATCGCCGATTATCTTTTTCGTCCGGCAGAACGGACCTCTAAAACGGGGGGCATTATGGACACTATTTTCACGCTGTCCGACATCGTGCCCTGAATCTTTATTTCCGGCTCGACCGTCCGCTTTCCCTCCGCCAGATCCAGCTCACTGATATTGGCGACCACATGGATCATGTCGGATAGGGCGTTTGTATCGAACGCCAGTGGGACCGAAACGCACACCTTGATGGTTTTCGGCCGCACATTAATCGGACCCAAGTCCGACGCCACATGCACAGGCAAATTTTCAATCAACACTTCTTTCCGTTTCTCCGCAATTTCGACGATCACCTGCACCGGCTTGGTATCGATGATTCGGATTTTCGGATCAGCGACATTAATATTTACCCAGGCTGTCTCAGTGGCGCGGTGATGGTCGATAACGACGGTTTCGGTTCGCGCATTTCCCACTCTCCGCACATGGCTTTCAGGTCCTGAGATATACACCTTGGTTGGCTGGACCGCCACCCGCACCACGGCAAAGCCTTCGGCTGGGGTTCCGTCGATCGCCGGTTCGACGGGAACCATGGCCTGGACCGTTGGCTCCAAAAAGAGCGTTATGCGGGGCGGGCTCAATTTCAATATTTCTACTCCGGCCGGTCCGCGCGCGTTTTTCTGAGGGTCGAGGTGTATAATTTTTTCGCCGGCGGTGGCATCTTTAAGATCCACAT
The DNA here is from genome assembly GCA_016179055.1 of Acidobacteriota bacterium. GTDB lineage: Bacteria > Acidobacteriota > UBA6911 > JACOSC01 > JACOSC01 > JACOSC01. The sequence continues at coordinate 17,464 of JACOSC010000185.1, read as the reverse complement.
AAGCTGCCACGTCGGATTCTGAAATAGTGCGACGGCGGCCGGGCATTCTTATGTGCACATCGACCGTTGCGATGGTTTGGCTGGAAATTTCCATGCCGTCAGGCACGTGTTGATAATCGAGCCGGACGCTAAGCACCCTCTCAACCGGTTGGTCATTGGATAAGCTGACCCACATCAAGAATGACAGCGCCAACGCCGCGATCTTTAAGGTGATGTTCTCGGTTAAAACTTTTTTGAGGTTGCTTAGATAAGTCATAATTAGTAATTAAAAATGTAACTGCTCAGCCGTTATGGTCCCGTAGGGACCACTGACTTTAGGCAGGTCCTTTAGGGCCTGCGGGCAAGGACCGGCGGAACGCCCCGTCGCGTAGCGATGGGCGGTGTGTTCGGGACCGGCTATACCGGCCTTGAAAGGCCGGCCTAAATTCAATCAGCCGCTACGCGGCTGAGTAGTTACTTAAAAATTCGTAATTAAAAAAGTTGCCGCGCCGCGTTACGTCTTATTGGCCTTAGTTTCCATGGCGCTGACCAAAGTGTTCCTGAGCCCGTCCCCATCGAGCGGCCGGTGCATCTTTCCGCCCACGACCGCCGAAATTATTCCGGTTTCTTCCGAGATGACCACGGCTACGGCGTCCGTCTCTTCGGTTATGCCGATCGCGGCGCGGTGCCTGGTTCCCAGTTCCTTACTCAACTGCGGCTCTAGGGTGAGAGGCAAGAAACAAGCGGCGGCCGCCACGCGGTCGCCCTGTATAATCACCGCGCCATCATGAAGCGGAGTATAAGGGCTGAAAATCGTTACCAGCAAGTCATAAGTCAATAGGGCATCCATCTTAATGCCGGTCTCTATATAGTTTTTGAGGCCAACCTCGCCTTCCACGACAATCAATCCGCCAATTTGTTTGGTAGAGAGCGTCGTGGCGGCCAGCACGATTTCTTCAAAAGCCTGCGCCGGCAATTTCTCCGTCCATTGCCGAAGGAATGGGTATCGTCCCAGATTGGTTAAGACGCGCCGAATGGTTGGCGAGTACACGACAATCAAAGCGAAGGCGATATAGGTCAGTAAGTGCGTAAACAACCATTGCACCATTTCCAGTTGTAGAAGCTGGGTCAGGTAATAGAATAAAACCATCAAAATGATGGCAATAGTGATTTGAACTCCCCTCGTGCCTCTAATTAAGAGCAGCACGCGGTAAATCAGGAACGCGACTATGAGAATGTCAATAACATCTTTCGGCTCGATATGCGAGATACGCGCACGACTCAGCAACGTATCGGCGATGAGGACGATCACGGCGCAAGTTTCTCCGCTGAAATGGCATCGAGCACCCTGAGCACTTCGGCCATCGGCCGCACATCATGGACTCGCACGACATGCGCGCCGCGGTGGACCGCCGCGGCAGCCGAAGCGATCGAACCCATTAATCTCTGGTCGGTCGGCTGGTTCAGCAAGGCGCCGATAAATGATTTGCGCGAAGTTCCAACGACCAAGGGGCGGTCGAGTGATTGCAAGCGAGCAAGCCGGTTAAGGGCCATCAGATTCTCCTGTGGATTCTTGCCAAATCCGATGCCGGGGTCCACGAGTATCTTCGCGCGGGAAACTCCGTGGGCTTGTGCGACGTTCAGGGATTCCTGCAAGCCGGTTTCAATCTCCTGCATGATGTCCGGACTGTCAGGCAACTGGTGCATGGTTTGGGGCGTGCCGCGCAAATGCATAAGAATTACAGGAACGTCGGCTTGCCGCACGGCTTCGGCGAGTGCAGGATCAAACTTAAATCCGCTGATGTCATTCACGATATCAACGCCGGCGGCCGCGGCGGCGCGGGCAACGCTTGCTTTAAAAGTATCGATGGAGATTAGCGCCGGCGTGAGCGATCGAATAGCTTCAATCACCGGGATCACTCTCTCCATTTCTTCTTCCGCCGGCACGGGTGGCGCCCCCGGACGAGTCGATTCACCACCGATGTCCAGAATATCGGCGCCCTCTTCCAATAACCTTAGTCCATGTGCGATGGCGGTCGCCCGCTTGAAGTAACGCCCCCCATCCGAAAAAGAGTCCGGCGTGACGTTGAGCACACCCATGATCAATGTACGCCGACCGAGAGTTAGTACTCTCCCCCCACGAAGAGGCACTTCGTACAGTTTCCGCACAGTTCCTCTAATTTAAGGGACGAGGGACAAGATGATGAATGAACGAGGCAATTGGCCATTTTTCGATGACCTGCCGCCGTTCTCCTTTCATCATCCACATGTATCGTTCGGCGCTTATGCCGGCGCCGGCTTGTTTTTGGGGTTTACTAAATTCGGCATCGAAGGCTGTGCCGGCTTATCCTCAACGACAGACCCCCGTTTCCCATCCGAGCTGACTTTCTTATTATGTTTGTCCACATCGATTGGGATACACTGCATCACCTGATCGATTTCGTAACCGTCCAGGACTTCAAACTCCAATAGTGCCTCGGCCACTCGCACCAGGGCCTCCCGATTCTCTCGCAATACCTGGCGAGCTTTTTCCAGACTCTCGGAGGCGATCTTCTTGACTTCAATGTCGATCTTCACGGCGGTATCTTCGCTGTAATCTTTGTGCTGAGCAATTTCGCGGCCGAGGAAAACCATCTCCTCGCGTTTACCAAAGGTCAGCGGGCCCATCGACTCGCTCATTCCCCATTCACAGACCATCTTGCGCGCCATCTCCGTAGCCTTTTCGAGATCGTTCGAAGCGCCGGTGGTGACATGATCAGCGCCAAAAATCAGCTCCTCGGCGCAGCGACCGCCCATCGCTTGCGTGATCCAGCCCACGATATACTCCTTGGTGTAATTGTGCTTGTCTTCAAGGGGCAGCGTCTGCGTGAGACCTAGCGCTAGGCCGCGCGGTATGATTGTAACCTTATGCAGCGGGTCAACGACCGGTTTCAGTACATAGGCGACCAAGGCATGACCGGCCTCATGATAAGCAATGATTTTCTTGTCCTGTTCGCTCAGCACCAACGACTTTCGTTCTTTCCCCATCAAGACTTTGTCTTTGGCGCCTTCAAAATCCTCCATCAAAACCGTCTTGCGGTTCTTACGGGCGGCACTAAGGGCCGCTTCATTTACCAGGTTGGCCAAGTGGGCGCCGGAAAAGCCCGGGGCGCCGCGGGCGAGTACGGACAACTCAACGTCATCGGCCAAGGGAATCTTCTTAGTATGGACTTTGAGGATTTCCTCGCGTCCACGCACATCGGGAAGGTTGACCACCACCTGACGATCAAAACGTCCGGCTCGCAACAGGGCCGGGTCCAGCACGTCAGGCCGGTTGGTGGCGGCGATAATAATCACGCCTTCGTTGGATTCGAAGCCATCCAATTCCACGAGCAACTGATTTAGCGTTTGCTCACGCTCATCGTGACCGCCGCCCAATCCGGCGCCACGATGCCGTCCGACGGCGTCAATCTCGTCAATAAAAATAATACAAGGGGCGTGCTTCTTGCCCTGCTCAAACAAATCGCGCACGCGCGAGGCGCCTACGCCAACGAACATCTCGACAAAATCCGAACCGCTAATGGAGAAAAACGGAACGTTGGCCTCGCCGGCTATGGCCCGCGCCAACAGCGTCTTACCGGTTCCTGGAGGCCCAACCAACATCACGCCTTTAGGAATCCGTCCTCCCAGCTTTTGGAATTTCTGCGGTTCCTTGAGAAACTCAATGACTTCGGTCAGCTCTTCTTTAGCTTCGTCAACGCCGGCCACGTCTTTAAATGTCACCTTCTTTTGATGGCCGGCGAACATGCGCGCCCGGCTCTTTCCGAAAGAGAGCGCCTTATTGCCGCCGCTCTGCATCTGTCGCATTAGAAAAATCCAAAATCCGAGGATCAATAGGATAGGAAGCCACGTGCCCACAAAGCCATAAAAAAGGGAATTCTGCTCCGGCGGTTGTAAGTCAACTCGGGCGCCGCTTTCATCGAGTTTTTCGGCTAAAGTGTATCTTTGGTCGGCTGGGATAATGGTCTTAAACTTGGCGCCGTCGGTAAATTTTCCTTCCGCTTGGTTGGTGGAAATTTTCACGTCCCTGATTTGTTTGTCTTTAAGCTTCTTGTTAAATTCGCTGAAGGTAATGGTGGACCCGGTCTCATCTTTAATCTTTTGATAGATGTTCCATGAGAGGATCAGGGCAACCACAATAATTGCCCATAGAATCAAATTTCTAATGGTGGTGCTCAAGTAAGACCTCCGCAGACTGAAATTATCCCTTTTGCGTGCTACTCTTCCCGCTTTGCTTTCCTAGTGACTTATACAGCCCACAAACATTACTATAATATCAGAAATGGCCCAAAGCCCGCAATATTTTGAGGGATTTTCTTGCGCCGCCCGGCTGGATTGGCACAGAAGGGTTTCCTACTGACCGATAAAGCGGCCGATTACCTCGGTCCATGGGTCGGCCGGTCAAGGGGTGCGCGTAGGATCAAACGATCGGCCGGTGCCTGGCCGAGTTCCCAATCATTATTACTTTGTAACTGTTCGCAGGGGTCGGGGATCGGCCATTATTACTTGGATTTCTTTACCAAAGCCTTCCGCAATCCGTGAAGAAGCCGCCGTACTACCGGCTTTATAAATCACGATAATTCCTGACAGACATCGGCAGCCCTGGCCCCTGACCCCCGATCCCCGTGAACAGTTACATTACTTTTTCTCGTAGATAATCTTGCCGTTGAAGATAGTGTACATGATCCTAATTTCAGGAATTTTGTCCGGCATGAGCGCGAAGGGATCGTGGGAGAGAACCACCAGGTCGGCGAGTTTACCCACTTCAATGGAGCCCTTATCCGCCTCCTCAAAAGAAGCGTACGCGGGTGTCAGCGTATAGGCCTCTAGGGCTTCGGCCAGCGAGATTTTTTCTTCGGGTATCCATCCCGCCGGGTTTTTTCCGTCGAGCGTCCGGCGGGTAACCGCCGCATATAACCCTAACAACGGGTTCAGCGGGGCCACCGTCCAATCGGAACCAAATGCGAGTTTGACCTTCTTGTTCAACAGAGTACGGAACGCATAAGCCGTACGGCAACGCTCGTGGCCAATCCGCTTCTCCGCCCAGCGTCCATCATCAACGGCATGGTAAGGCTGCATGGAGGCAATAACGCCGAGTCGACCAAAAGCGCCAACGTCATCCGGGTGAAGATGTTGGGCGTGCTCGATTCGGAAACGACGTTCGCGGGGTCCGTTCGCTTGGTAAACCTGCATGAAATGGTCAAGGATGATGTGGTTGGCCCGGTCCCCGATGGCGTGTATGGCCACTTGCAGGCCGGCCTTATCGGATTCGGCGATCAGCCGGCGCATATTCTCCTCGGGGATCATCATGGCGTTGGGCAACCCGCTGGTCTTTGGGTTATCGTCATAGGGCTCAAAAAACAACGCCGTGGTTGATCCCAGCGACCCGTCGGCGTAGCCCTTGAGCGTGCCGATTCTTATCATGTCGCCGCCGAACCCGGCTTGTATTCCTACCGCCGCGAGCCGTTTCCATTCCGGGAGCGGCATAATGGCGTTTATCCGACAGGTCAGCTCCCTATGCGTATGGAGCTTTTGGTAAATAACCAAATCCTCCGGGGATGCCATATCGTGTATGCTCGTGACGCCGAGACGGCGCGCCTCGGCCAAGGCGGCGCGGGCGGCCTCCATCTGCGTGGCCTCGTTGGGCGTCGGAACAATCTTGGAGACCAAATCGATCGCCGCATCTTTTAAGATGCCGGTGGGTTCTCCGGTTCTTGGGTGGCGCACGATGAGGCCGCCGAGCGGGTCAGGCGTATCCTTGGTTACTTGAGCCAACCGCAACGCATAGCTGTTGGCCAACCGCATGTGACCGTCCAGTCGATTCACGAACACCGGGGTTTCCGGTGTGTACTTATCGATCAGCTCCTTGCTTGGCAACTGGGCGCCGGGCCAAGACTCGTGGTCCCAATCGCCGCCGAGAATCCATTGGCCTTTACTTTGTTTGGCGGCTCGGGCTCGTATGCGCTGAGCAAAATCCTCTTCGTTGTGGGCGTCCCGCAAATCCACGCTGGTCAGGTGATAGCCGCCGGCCATAAAGTGTAAGTGGCAATCGTTGAATCCTGGCCATAGCGCTTTGCCTTTGAGGTCGATGACTTGTGTGGCTGGGCCTATTAGACCCTGCACGGCGGCCGCGGCGCCCACAGACAATATACGGCTACCGGCGATAGCTACTGCTTGAGCCTTGGGCTGCTTCGGGTTGATCGTCCACACGGCCCCATTGGTGAACACCAGGTCGGCGTAACGACCTCTCACGAACTCTTGGGCGATACTTCCTGTAACGATCATAAAGAGACACACCACTAAGAGTATTCTAATCTTCATGGATTGGCCTAGGCGACGGCATACATCCTTGCGACCCAACGAACGTGCTCAAGTCAGTCTCTAAAGAGCTAAGCCGGCCTGCCGCGGTATTAGATTTGGCCTTGCTTCCGAGCATGGGGCGCGCGTGGCCTTATTTCTTGAAAAGATTATCCCACGCCTTGCGGGCTTGATCGTGGCTTACGGCCTTCTTCTCTCCGCCCACCATTTCGTCCTTACGAGGATCAAAGTAATCACAAAAGTTTGCGCGGTCTTTGTAGCGAACCAATTCGGCTACCGGCTCCCGGCATTCCCGTGGAGCGCGGGGATCGTAATAAACACAATTCCTGCAGCAGTGCATGTCGGATCCACAGTGCGCGCAAGTTTCCTTGCGCGGAACGCTTTCGAGGAATTGATGCACGCCGCTACAATGGAAACAGTATACACTTTTCATAACTTTATCCTGGCGCGATGAGCCTACGGTCTGGTCTCACGGGCCGGCGCCTTGAAAACCGGCGCATCGAACGTAACGCTAAAGACAACGCCGGACTTGGGATCGTTCTTGGCAAGACCGGCGACGCCGGCGAGATCCCAGCGCAGACCGGCGGCATGTATGCGCGCCCCAAGGTGAGCCTGTGCGGAATCTTCCGTCGCAATGGAACTGTTGCCGGACCTACCGTTAACTTCACCAAAAATGTCCCAGCGTCGATGGATGGGTAAAATGGCGCCTAAACCGAAGAGCAACTTGTCGGATTGCCGGCGCAATTGCGTGGGTCGATCTGTAATAATCACACCGAGGTTCAGAAATCCGATGGCTCGTCCGATGTGTTTGCCAAATAAAAGCTGTCCAAAAGTGGCGAGCGTTGACGTGCCCAGTTTCTTTTCATTCGGCAACTGAGCGCCTACGCGGAAGCCCAAGGCCGGCCAGCGCCGGGATTCGGACAATAGTTTGAACTTGGTGGCAAACTGAAAATCACCGGTGTCATTACGCGAAATCAGGTTCCGGTTATCGGTAAAAAAGCTGCGCACCGGGCCGCGAATTTGGAATTCGGCATAGTCGGTCAGGCCAATATACACGCCGATCTCGCCAACGCGTACTACGTCGCCGCGCGCCCGCATGAAATCTTGCCCGGGCAGGCCGAACAACGTCAAAGTTTGGTTTTGCAGAAATGCAAATCCGACCTCCAGACGAGCATGGCCCGGCTGTACGAGATCGACCTCTTCGGTCAGCAGCGGTCGTTGCTGCGCGCAGAGACTCGGCATCCCCATGAGGAGAAAGGAACACAGCCACCATCCTGTAAAGCTACGTTTACCCATAAGCGCACTTCACCAACATCATCCGCCCGGTTTCCGTCTCAAACTGAAAAGTGTCTCAGGTCTGCAGCCTGGCGGCCATCGACAGGCTCGGTCCATGAAACGGACGGCTATTCTTATAGCAAAAAGGGAAGATCCGGTCAAACAGAAAAAAGGACTGGTCAACATGATCTAAGGGCCGGCAAAAAAACATCAAACGGGCAGAGCCGTAGAGAAAATTCCAACGCCGGCAGTCGGGCGCGGCTTATCGGTCAATCCGTCCCCGGCAATCCACCGGATTCTGATCGTCGCCGGCCGCAAAGCAAATCGGCTCGCCGTTTACGTCCACCAGGTACCAAGACATGGCGTCTTGCTCCACTTCCACGATGAGGAAGTGAGGCGTGTAGTCGTTAAATAACTCCGTCAATGGACTGTCCCGTCGGACGTCTTTTAGTCGAAGCTTGCCGGCAGCGCCTGAAACGAAATGATGTATGCCGTTCTGCGGGGCGACCTTTTCAAACACGTGATCATGGCCGGCGAAGGTGACCCGAACACCGGCCTCAATGAAAAGCGGCTCAAATGTATCTTGCATCACGCGACTCGATCCGTGCGTCCGCGCCGATGAATATAAGGGGTGATGGAAATAAGGAATTTTCCAAACCGCATCGGATTCCTTTAGTCTCCGAGACAGCCAGGGGAGCTGGTCCGGATCCGGCGGCGCCGTGGGATAAGAGACTCGGTTGGAATCCAATACAAAAAATTCGATGAGGGGCGCCGGCGTTCCGTCACGCACGACGGTTCCCTTTCGATAGGAATAGTAGCGACGACGGACTCCGTCGCGGTCATCGATCATTTGATAGTTGGGATAATTCACGTGGTCGCTTTCGTAACGCCACCGATTGCGTTCCACATCATGATTACCCAGCGCCGGATAGAACAGCACCTGCTTATCCAGCAAGCCGCGGTAAGGCGCTTCAAACTTGAGCGGAAAGTCGGCGGGATCGCCGTTCTCATAAATGTTGTCGCCCAGCATGATCACAAAGTCAAACGCCTTGCGGTATTCGACCATGAGATCCGCGATCCGGCATTGCCGGCCGTCCTTAGTGGCACAGCCTACGCCGCCGTCTCCGATAACGGCGAATCGCACGACGGAATCGTTCGCATAGACGGCAACCGACAAGGCGACGACCATCCACAGGCCGCTGAATAACCAAGGTCCAACCGATCGGAAAACCCATAGTGCAATTCTCTTAAACATCGCGGCGGTCTCCTTTTAAGTTGACGATGCCGGGCAGGGGCGGGGTGACCTCATGGACATTAGGCGTACTGTATATCTGACGCTACACGTTTCCGTACGCCTATTGAACGCTCACGCGGCCCCGGCAGTCAAGGGGAGTGTCATCATCGCCATCGGCGAAACAGATCGGCTCTCCGTTGCCATCGATCATTACCCAGGTAAGCGCGCTCTCCGTGGCCTCAACGATCAGGAAGTGAGGATTGCTATCGTTATATCGCTCGACGAGCGGGCTGCCCCGCCGCACGCCGCCGCGGTTGAGACGGCCGGCGGCGCCGGAGATGATATAGCGAATGCCGCTCTGCGGTCGAATCTCTTCAAACTGGTGCTTATGACCGGTGAAAACCAATCGGACGCCATTGTCGATAAAGATCTGCTCGAACGTCTCTCGCATGATGCGATCGGTGCCATCGGAGTTGGAGACGTACAGGGGATGATGGAAGTAAGGAATCTTCCAGACCGCGTCCGAGACTTGAAACCGCTGCGTGAGCCAGGGGAGTTGATCGGTTTCTTCGGGAGCGCGATCGGGGTAGGCAACCCGATTGGAATCCAAAGCCAGAAACTCAATCAGCGGGACGGTCTGGCTGTTGCGAGTAACCGATCCTTTGCGAAAAGAGTAGAAGCGGCGATGAACCTCATCTCGGTCATCGATCATATGGTAGTTGGGGTAGTTAACATTGGCTTCCTCGTATCGCCAACGACTGGATTCCGTATCGTGATTTCCCAGGGAGGCATAGAAAGGCATACCCAGTTCCAGCAAACAACGGTAGGGCTCTTCAAAGTTAGGGGGAAAGAGTTTGGGATCGCCATCCGGATAAATATTGTCGCCAACGGTGATGACAAAATCGAACTGGTCTTGATACTCGCACATGAGGTCGGCGATTTTGCATTGATTGCCGTCTTTGGCGTCGCAGCCAATCCCCATATCGCCAATAACCGCAAATCGCACGATCGCGTCATCGGCATAGAGTCCAGTCAGCGTACATAAGATCAACAGAGTGATCGCCGATCCGTAGAAAATTGAAAACCATCGCGGCAGGTAGCTTTTCATTGAAACCATATCTATTTGTTGCTCCTTATGCTGGTGAGAGGATTATCGAACCTATCGGTCTTCATCTAATACATGCTCATTATCCCATCCCCTCGCCCTACCTGTCAATTGCCGTGAATAGGGGGGTGTGAGTCAAATTTGTTGGTGGTTTGAATCAGCCGGGCCGGGGAGATTTTCTGGTGTGGGTTTTGTATATTTATGGTAGGTTTCATTAACCACAAAGACACGATGACACAAAGATGAAAACGTTTGAGCCCATACCCAAGGAATTAAGCGAATGGTTTTGTGAGCTGAGTGCCATTGTGTCCTTGTGGTAAGAGTTATTCTGAAGGCTTTTCAGCCTTGTTAATCCGTGCCGCGAATAAGAGATTTCGTAAATGTTCTACCACTCATGCCTTAGCGTACCTAGCTATTTGTGCATAACCCATCGTTCCAGATTACACCAGGAGAAAGTCGTTCGTAGAGGCCTATGCGGCGGCGGTTATATCTCGTATCGCTCATGCAGGCGCTCAATGCGTCGGGCGCCGCCTGATTGAGCGTCGATCTCAACGATAACGCCGGAGATGCGCGGATCTCCCTTGGCCGGTTCAAATTTCTTAGGCTGCTGATAAATCAATCGCTGCCAGGAGTCCTCAATGTTCATACCAATGACGGAGTGATAAGGTCCAGTCATGCCGACGTCCGTAATATAAGCGGTCCCCATCGGAAGAATTCGCGCGTCGGCCGTGGGCACATGGGTATGCGTTCCTAACACGGCGGAGACTCTGCCGTCGACATACCATCCGAAGGCCATTTTCTCAGCAGTAGCCTCACCATGCATGTCGACAATGATAATATTCGTTTCTTTCCGTAGACGATCAATCTCCGCGTCGGCGACGCGGAACGGGCAATCAATCGTCGGCATATAGGCGCGTCCTTGTATATTGAGCACAGCGACCTTGAGGCCCTGCTTGGTGCATCCCAGAAATGCGCCCGTTCCAGGATTGCCGGGCGGATAGTTAGCCGGGCGCAGTAGGCGTGGCTGCGTGTTGAGGTAATCGAAAATCTCTCGCTTGTCCCATATGTGATTTCCGGAGGTTAGCAGATCGATATCATGGGCTAGGAATTCGTCGGCGATCTCGGGAGTGACGCCAAAGCCGCCGGCGGCGTTCTCCACGTTGGCGATCGTAAAATCGATATGGTGCTGCTGAATCAGGTGAGAAATGTTCTGGAACAGGACCGTGCGTCCCGTACGACCCACAACATCCCCGATGAAAAGTAAATTCATGTGGCAAAGCCTCCCGCTTTGGGCCCGCCGTCCTTGGCCGGCAACTTTGAAACCAACCACACCTGAACCCGAGCGGCCGTTCATCCTATTCAACGGAAGGCTGTAAGCGGAGTGCGGAAGGCTGAAATAAAAAGCCTCCGCATTGCCGTGTGGCACATGCTATTTGAACCTGGGTTACAGGTGGGTGCCCTACTTTCCACTTTAGGCTTCCCCCTATAGGCCGACGGCCTGGGGGCATGCACACCATGAAAAGACTCGAGCTCCCTAGCATAATGGTAATGGCTCAAATAAGTACTAGGCCATCACGAGCATAGCAGAGACTCAATTAAGAATATTATGGAATTTGCCAAGCATAGTCAATAGACGACTCTCGCGGTTGCGGACGGCTTTGCCACGGAGTGCGCCACATACGCCCTGGATCCAAGCGGCGCCATGGAGAAAGGCTGGAAATCTTATCAAGCCGTATACGAATTGTTATGATTATTGTAACTGTTCAGGGGGTCCGCTGATGAGCCTATCGACAATAGGTGGCCCTACGGCGCTTGGTCCCTGAAGGGGACGCGGTTAATAGCCGGGGGTGGCGAAACGCCACCCCCGGACCGGAACCCCCGCGCGGGCCGACCCTGAAAGGGTCGCAGTCGCCCACCCGCACCGGACCCTACGTGGACCCTTTCAGGGTCCGGTCGGGGGGAGATGGCATTCCGTGGGTGGCGCGGGGCGCCACCCACGGCTATTAACAAGGTCCCCTTCGGGGACCGGCCGGTGACCGCCCTGAACAGGTACTGATTATTTATTATGAATCGAATCCGATCGACGAATAAAATAAATGATCGTAGACCGATCACCCAGACGCTTCTACGGGATTGTGTCACACTCTGGACTTTATGGTGGATAGCGTACGGGTTGATCACGTTGCTATATCAGGAGAGTTCTCCTAGATCGATACAGACACCGCCGCGTGTGGCGGCGTTGCGGCTGGCGGCGGTTGGTGATGTGATGATGCACCAGGACGTACAGCGCGCCGCCGATCAGGCCCCGAGCGGGTTTGCCGCCCTCTGGCTTGATGTGGTTCCGTTGTTTACAAGGGCGGATCTGGCTTTTGCCAATCTGGAGACGCCGGTAGCCCCCCGCACGGGCCGTAAGAATCGCGCGTTTGTTTTCAACGCGCCGGCTGATTTGCCCGCCGCGCTTCGGCAAACCGGCCTCTCCATCATTAGCACGGCGAATAATCACGCCTTCGACCAAGGGCCCGCCGGCGTCCGCGAAACGCTGGAGCGGTTGCGCGCGGAAAAACTGCTGCCGGTAGGAAGCGGTTTGACCCGCGCCGAAGCGGAATCCGCCATCATAGCGGAACACAACGGAATCAAGGTGGCATTCCTGGCTTTTACGGACCTGTTGAACGCCAATCGGAACCAGCGGCCGAACGAGCCGTGGGTACGCGTGCTGGATATAGATTCGGCGACAGAAGCCGTGAGCGCCGCGCGCCGGCTGGCCGATGCCGTAGTTGTGTCTGTTCACTGGGGCCATGAGTACTCGCATGCACCAACGATTCGCCAGCGCGAGGCGGCGCAGCGACTCGTGGCCGCCGGATGCGATCTGATTCTTGGCCATCACCCGCACGTTCTACAGCCCGTCGAGTGGGTCGAAGCCGGCAATCGGCAAGGATTGGTGGCCTACTCGTTGGGAAACTTCATCAGTAATCAAGATCGATCGTATCATGCGACTAGCCCTATCGCCACCGGCGACAGTCGGGACGGCGTCGCGCTCATCGTCACTTTCACGAAAGCAGAGGGAGCCAATAGCGGCGGAACGGCCACGTTAGAAAGGGTTGACTATGAGCCGCTGTGGACGGAGAACAATTGGCGCGCATGGAAAGCCGGCAAAGCCAAACGGCGAGACATTCACGTGATGAGAATCAATGCGGCGCTGGCTAAATCCCAGCCTGTGGCGGCCCTGGCGGAAAACCTCGGCAAGGAGAATAGCGCTCAAACAGCACTAGCGGCGGGGGCACGCGCCAACGCGGCCCTAAACTCTTCACCGAATCCATGGCGGATTCTGCGGCAACGGCAAGAACGCATCGCCTCGATCCTGGGTAAGTCGGTGGCGGCGCAGTGATCACTTGGTTTGTTGCCGGGCTATCGGTTCGGCCATGACCTGGTCAAGCTTGCTCTGCAACTGCCGGTTTTTCTCCTCGACACAGCGAACCAAGTCGGCAAATTCCGCTTGCAACCGGTAATAATCATCGGCAATGTTGAGAGCCGCCAGCACGGCTACTTTCTGCGTGTCAACCACGCGGATCTCGTCAGAAATCTTTCGCATCTTGTCATCCACGTACTGCGCCAACCGTTCCAGGTGATCGGAAGCTTCCCCGCGCACTGCATAAATCTGATCAAAGATCTTAACTTTGGCTACGGTGTCGCCTGAATTCTCCACAGTAGTACCCTCCCCAAAACGTACTCCCTGCACCAACGTTTTTCGGAAGCGAGTCCCCTGCGACCGTATCCAGACTAATATTTCAAGGACGCGTTAGAGCCGGCTCAACATTTTTGTCACGCGGGCTCGGATTTCCCCGCGCTCTTTGCCGAGAAGGTCTAGTCGGTTCCGTTGATTTTCTAGTTGCTGCTGAAGTTCTACCAATTCCATATCTTTAGCGCGGAGAGCGGCCTGCAGCTCTTCCTCCCGAACCGACGACGGGACTTCCGGGGCCGGAGACTTCGACATTCCAGCCAGAGAATTCTCTAACTGCTCTATGTGGCGGTCCTTGAAACGCAGAACTTCTTCGGTTTGCGAAAGAGTTTCTTGCGCCTGTCGGAGCTCTTCCTTCAGTTGCGCCACCATTGCTTCGGCTGGCGCGCCGGCAGCCGCCTGTAACCCGTCGCTCACAGGCCGGCCGAGTTGATCTCGGCTTCCTTCTCGTCCAGCCCGCTCCCTCTCGTATAAGTCCAAATCGTTTTCCAGCCGAGTCGCGGCGCCGGCGCGCGCTAAGCTCATTCTTCAACACTGAAATTTGCTCTCGCAATTGCACGGCGTCATGGTTCAATTGGATCGCCTGGCCGCGCGAGGCTTGGTATAAAGTATCGAGCCGTTCAATACCCTGGGCAACCATTTGAAAACTGTCAAGGCACTTAACCTTCATGTTGGTTATCTCTGTCATGATGCCGGCACCCCCTTTTTCAGAACCTCTTATGAATCCGACTCGCGCCGACTAGCGCAACTCGGCGCCAAAGCGATCAATCAACATACTCCGAATCTTTTGCGTAAAATCCATGGCCTCATCAGCGGTTAACGTGCGTTCTGGATCTTGATACGTTAGACGCACCGACAGGCTCTTCTTCCCCAGCGGCAGGCCGGCTCCCCGATAAAGGTCGGAAAGAAATACTTCTTGCAATGCGGAAATTCCGGCGCTGCGGATAGCCCGCTCTACGTCGCCGTATACCACGCTTTCTTCAACGAGAAGCGACACATCGTGCCATACCGCGGGATACCTGGGGAGCCGCGTGTAACGAACCGGCAAGGCCTCCTGCTCGAAGACCGCGCGCAAATCCAGTTCAGCCAAGAACACGGCCTGCTTGAATTTGTATTCCGCTTCGAGGCGGGGATGCAACCGCCCAAGTATGCCCAGCCCGCGACCCTCCCGCTCAATGCGAGCGCCTATGTAAGGATGAAAGAAAGGAATATTCTCGACCGGGATTATTTCCCATTTTGACAAGCGCAATTGATCGAGAACGGCCGACACCGCCCCCTTGAGATGGCTGAAACTTACTTCCTGCGGGTTGATTTGCCAATTGGCCGGCGTGATGGCGCCGGTCAACGCCAGGCCCAGAACGGCATACTCCCCCGAGCGTTGTCCGTCTAAGAAAAAGGCGCGCCCGAGTTCAAAGACACGCGCGCTTTCCAGGTCATGATTAAAATTCCAGCGCAGCACTTTCAGCAGGCTGGGAAGCGTGGTGGTCCGCAGCATGGCATCCACTTCAGAAATCGGGTTGCCGATCTTTATGGCGGGGCGATCGGCCTCCGACGGCGGATGGAAAATGGCCGCCTCCGGCGCGCCGATAAAGCTCCAATTAATCGTTTCATAAAATCCCAGCGCTTTGAGCGTCGAACAAACTATCTGCTCTTTCTCGAATCCCGGCGCGAATCGCCCCAAACTCTCGCCGGCGGGAATTGTCGCCGGCACGCGATCATAGCCATGATGCCGTGCGATTTCTTCAATCAAATCGGCCTCAATTCCGACATCCACGCGAAATGAGGGCGGAACTACTTTCCAGCGATGCTTGCTCGAGCGCTTCACGCGAAAACCGAGGCGCGTCAGTTTATCCTCGATAAAGGCCGGATCCAAGGAAACGCCGATGAGCTGTTCCGCCCGCTTCTGGCGCAACACAATCGTTTTAGCCCGCAGCGGCTTGGCATGAACGTCGATCAATGGCCCGCACACCTTGCCTCCGGCAATCTCCCGTATTAAATGGGCGGCCCGCTGAATGGCGGTCACCGTGATGCCGATGTCGGCTTGGCGTTCGAAGCGATAAGAAGCTTCCGTGCTTAGCGTCAACTGCCGCGCCGTCCGCCGTATCGTCGTAGGATTGAAGAAGGCGCTTTCGAGGAGGAGCGTACGAGTGCTAGCGTCTATGGCGCTGTCCAAGCCGCCCATGATGCCGGCCAAGGCCACTGGCTGATTGGCATCGGCGATCACCAGCATGGAAGGATCCAGTGTGCGTGCGATGCCGTCTAGTGTAACTAAGGTCTCATGCGGACGTGCGGCCCGCACAATGATTTTCCCGCCCTCCAATTTTTCAAAATCGAACGAGTGCAGCGGGTGCCCCAGCTCCAACAGCACATAGTTAGTGATATCAACAATATTGTTCAGGGGACGTTGGCCGACAGAAATCAGCCGGGTTTGCAACCACGGCGGCGATGGCCCAACTTGTATATCGGTCATCAGCAGGGCACTATAACGGGCACACAAGCGCGGGCTCGCAATTTCGACGGAGCACGCCGTTTCCGTCTCGGTCTCCAGCGGCGTAGCTTTCATCGCGGGCGTGAGCAACGCAGAATTGTAAATGGCGGCCACCTCCCGAGCAACGCCCAGGTGGTTCAAGCAATCGGGCCGATTGGAGGTGACATCCATCTCAATGATGATGTTGCCCTCGGACTCGGTAAGCGCTTCCGCCGCCAGGCCCACCATGGTCAAAGCACGGCGAAGTTCCTGAGCCGACGCCGTTATTTCGACGTACTCCTTTAACCAGGTGAAATTTATTTTCATGTTGGAAGAACCCCCCCACTTCAGGCAAGCGACTGGTGTGACCTGCCGGCATACGCGTGCGGCGAACCCACAACGACGCAGGACCCTGGCCGTTTAGGATTCCTCAGCAAGCACAAATTCTATACGCCGATATGCTGCCGAATGTATACAAACATTGACCGCATTTTGTCGATCTTTGACGGATAAGTGCCTAGCGCATCGAAAGAATTTTCGGCTGCATTTTCTTCGGGTCCGCGCTTCCCCGTTTAATACTCCCCACATGTGGCTTGCTTTGTGCGAGGACAGGCTTTCGTGAGGACTCCGCCGGGTCAGCCGAGAACGCGATGTGAGACACATTTCGCAAGCGAACGACGTAGTCGCGCCCATCTGGTTTTGTTCCGATGAGATAATCGGATGACACATTAAGCGGGCCCTCGATCAATTTATTATCCTTCGTGGTAATCTTCGCATAAAGCGCCTTGCTATTTTTATTTCGGCTAAGGTTGGCTTCTTTGATCGTATCCCATTTCACTACGGTATCTCGTGCCAGGGTTGTCCGCCGCGGATCAGGGCCGCCGTGATTAACGCGTTTTCGAGCGAGTCGCTCCTGAAGGCGTTGTTGCCGCTCCTTGGCCTGACCTTTCCCAGTGGGCGATGGTTTTTTTTGTTCCGGCCGCGCCGCCTCCGTCAACTTACGTATGCGCAGGCCGCCATACTCCCAAACTCCAGCGCTCCCCAACTGGAAATCGGTCAGTTCAATTTCACGGCCGCGCAAGTCCGTTACCAGTATGCGACGCAGCGGCTTGGCCGGCATCGTTGTTCGGTCGGGAATTACAGCGGACTTGCGATCGGTCTTCTCCGGCGCCGACTTAGTCGATCCCAGCGGTGTCCCACGAACCTTGGGGGGTCTTGGTTTCCGATCTTCCCGCAGGGCCGACGAACCGGCGCCGGCCTTGGCCGGCTTGGGTTTCTCTTCGTCCTTCTTCACTTGCGCCACCAGCAGTG
>JACOSC010000184.1 GCA_016179055.1 Acidobacteriota bacterium | reverse complement strand
ATATAATCTTACATACCAGGGGCTGCGCGGCGCTTGCCCCTGGCTATTATAGCCCGCTCCTTCAGAGCTACGCGAACCAGCTTCGGGCTATGGCGGGGCGCTCGCTCGAAGTGGTGGGGACGAAAGGATCGCGCGTGGCTGCGGCCCATGTCCAAACTCCAGAACCCCTGTGCGGGGCCGGCCCCGCTACCGTCTGATTGGCTTATGATCGAATCTCAGAAAATACTAATGACCCTTGAATCTTACCAATTCTAATTTTTTGGTAACTACTCAGCCGGCGCGCCTTAGCCCCATAGGGGCTGATACTTATTCTGATCTGATGATAATTTCCATCTAGTCGGGTACATCATACGGAAATCACACCTTTCGGAGAGCATGTGAGTACAGCAGCAAAGGCACTGGTCCGGTGGCTGTGAGGTATCTGAGGGAGAAAAGGATCGAGTTCCTTCATCCGGACAGCTCATATGTAGGTCCGTTCTGTAATCCCTCCTTGTCATTAGATTTGATGGCGCCTCTTCCGAGCACGTGCTCGCCATTATACCCAGGGCCATTGCGATTGTAAGGTATAGCATCACTGCGAGTCGCAGATTCTTGCTTTTCACATCTGCAAACTTCTCAGACCATTCTACGATAAGAAAACGTAAAGTAGAAGTCTGAAGTTCTGATCTGTCATAATTCTATGATACTGTCCTCTATTGAAGTCGATTTGATTTGCTTCGGGCCTTAATAACTCGCCGGTAGTCCGCCAAGATTCATGGCGGACTACCGGCTCTAGTAACGTTTGATGCCGGTCAAACTCCAGCTCACACCATCGTTAATACGTCATTGCGATGCAATGCATCGATCCCTGGCACGGGATCATGTCGTCAGACACTACGGGCACGACCGCAACCACGCCCTCGCCAAATTCAGCGTCGAGCGCACTCTGGAATGTCGCCAGGGCTTCGGCTTCCTGCCGCATAATCCGATCTTTTAAGTCTTTCGGAAGTGGGCTGCTCTCAGAAACCGGGTCCCGGTAAATAGGGACGAGCATCCGGTTTCCAATGCGCATTGAGTTGGCATAGGTCGCCCATACTCTGTCCCGTAGTGGGGCCCCAGCTTCGCATACGAGAGTATCTCTTGGATTAGCGACACACGTCGTGCCGCGACGAAGCGTGCAGTAGCGCGAAGGTTGAGGAATACGAACGACGTTGTATCCAGCATCGGCTAGAGTCTGGGCATTGCGTTCGAGAATGGCTGCGTTGGTAGGGTCAAATTCCGCGTCTTCAGGATCAAGGCGGGCAACAATGGCGGTCTGCGGCGAGATAAAGGTCATGAACATGTCAACGTGGTCGATGACCCTCCGCTGGCCGATCGCGGTTTCCGGATCAGGCTGGAAGGATTCTAGCGAAATGACGGTTGGGCAGTTGAAATAGTT
This sequence comes from Acidobacteriota bacterium, assembly GCA_016179055.1. GTDB lineage: Bacteria > Acidobacteriota > UBA6911 > JACOSC01 > JACOSC01 > JACOSC01. The sequence continues at coordinate 18,874 of JACOSC010000184.1, read as the reverse complement.
CCGATACACGTCGTCCAATTGCTCCTGAGTGTAGGACCAGCGAGAAAATCGGTTTTGCGCGAGTACTTCTCGCTGCATGTGGACGCAAGTGCCTTGCCCATCGGTCTGCAGGTTGCCACCTTCGGTTCGAAGCGCCGGGCGGAACACATCAACTCCGTCAAGGAGATACGGGGCAAAGCGCGTTGGCGAAACGTCATCGGATGGCCGGCCGGGCAATCTCGGAGCACTTTCCGGAGTGGCAGGGCATACCGTGCTCTGCCCTGAGTAATAGCCCATGTCAACGAATCGCACTGTACCGCTCGAGTCGGTCAGAGCCTCCGCGCCGTAATCGCGTATCCAAATACCATCTATTGGTGCAATGAACCAGTTAATAGCGCTGAGCATCTGGTCATCAAATCCTCGATTGCGCAGCGTGGACTCGGCCGAGGCACGAATCGAGCTCGGAACGATGACGTTTGTCACATAGCCGGAATCTGCTTGTTGAACCGAGTTGCGAATGAGTTCAGTCAGAGGGCTCATCTGGCCGCCGTAGGAAGGCCAGCCGTACATGACACCGCTAATTTGCTCGGATTCGGTAGGAAATCGAGCCGACTTCGGCGGCGGTTCCGTGAAGCCGGCAAGATCAGGAAAACATTCCCAGATGTAGACCCCAGGGCCCGGTGTCGCCGTTTCATTAGTCGCCTCCTTCTCGGCATCCGTCTGATAGCGCGGCAGGACACGTTCTTGCTCTGCATCAGACGCTAACAGTGAAAGTGGCATTGCCAACAAACAAAGTATGAAGATTAGGTTCAGTCTTCTAATCATTGTTCCCTCCTTAAAGAACTGTTTGGTTATGAGGATTCCTGATGCTACCCCCCCCGAGTAGCAAAGTTACTCTTGTGTGAGCCTAATTATACTGCAATTTTTTTATTTAAACACAAATTTTTCAATCCGGAGCCCGCGACAAGGGGCTCCTGCGGGAGATGACGAGAAATCATAGAGCCTGTAGAGCATCAAGAAACAATAACACTGGTGATTAATACGTAAAGCCACAGGGGCAGCTTCCCGCGTGCAATCTTGGCGTGCTTATCAAATCGTTCTTTGAGAGCGCGAAACAACGTCACGATGGCGAGTGGAACAATGGCCACGGCCAATATAGTATGGGAAATTAGAATCCCAAAATAAATTGGTCGAATGACTCCACGGCCAAAAAATGGTTTCGATCCGATCGGAGAATGCTAGGTTACATAAGAGATTTGAAAAAAAATAAAGGTCACAAAAACCCCGGCCATACAGATTTTATGGTGCGTTATCTGTCTGCGCCGGATGAACACATAACCAAGAACAAGCAGCAAAGCGCTGGTTCCGTTCGGCGCAGCATATAGCGCGGGTAAATTTGGGATTACATTCATGAATCAAAGAATAATTTTTATGATGGAACCAGAATTGAAAAGGATAGCAAAGAACCAAGTTGTGACTCATGTTCTGACGGGCGCCGTGCGGTAAATCGGTACGTTGCGATCTATGGAGGGCGTCGGGTAACCACGCCCTCTACGCGGCGTGCTAATTCAATCGAATAGGGTTATAATCATGTGGCACTCGCCGACGCTATGGCGAGCATGAGTCCGTTTGTGCTGAGATTCGATCATAAGCCAATCAGACGGCAGCAGTGTCGGCCCCGCCATAGCCCGAAGCTGGATCGCGTAGCTCTGAAGGAACGGGCTATAATAGCCAGGGGCAAGCGTCGCGCAGCCCCTGGTATGTGAGGTTATATAAGTTATAAGCGTTGAAAGGGCGGGATATCCTTCTGATCTAGGAATATGTATGGAAGGAAACGACGGCGGCCTTGGAATTGATCTTCATTAGTGCGCCCTTTCCGGGCTGACGTGCTGGGGACGCTTTCTTTCCAGGGGCGGCGCCGCGCTTGCCCCTGGCTATTACACCTCGCTCCTTCAAGCTTTGGATTGTAAGCGGTGTCTCACTCCCTACAAATGTCCAAACTCCAGGACCCCGCGGGACTGGAGTTTGGCATCCGCGCGTTTCTTATGATCGAACTTCAGGAAAATTGTGCTCTTTGATTGAACTAAGTTATGGTAAGATGATAGTGAGGATCGGGTCCCACCCCGTTCCTCTTATTTTCTTGAGATCTTATATTTCAAAAGGTGATGCTTATCACTGAATTTTCCCGTAGGCGAAGTTTCCCATATCGACTTAGCTACGGGCAACGGGCAGCGTATACGAGGTGCCGTTGGTAGCGTGAGCATTGCCGGTCCTTTCACAATTTGCACTGAGCACACACCTCGTTAATATTACGTAAGGAGATTTGCACAATGAGCAGGTTTTGGCGGTTAAAAGGTTGCGTGGTCTTTATGGCCTTTATGGTGGCCTTCGGGCAAGCAGCCGTGGCTTTATTTCAGGCACCGGAACAAGCCGCCGGCGGTCCATTATTAGGAGCCCCCTATGCCGGCAGTTACGATGGCCCCTTTGTTTTGGATAGCTCCGAGGGCGGCAACGACGGAACTATCACGTTAACTTTCCGTCAGGATGGCGATGTACTTACCGGCCGATTGGCGCAAGAAATAAGCGATGGCAGTTGTATACGTAACTCAGGGTTCGTCGTCACCTTCGATGAAACCGGGTTTGACGCTACGGCCACCGCCGTGGATGGCTCCGGGATCGTGACGTCGATCCGCGCAATCCTGATTCAAGATTTTTCCGGCGATCGCCTGGAAGGAACGTTTTTCACGAGCGGTTGTTCGTTACCGATCATCAGCGGACGTTTTGTACTGCCGAAGCTGCCGGTCAGCGATCCTCTGGACCTCAGCCGCCGATATACCGGGGGTGTCTGGTATTGGGATTTGCAAAGTCGAGAGAACGCGACCCTGACCGGCGCCTTGGAAGATGGTGCCTTCACGGCCGACCCGGTGGCCTTGACTTCGTCCCTTGGAACGCTGACTGGAACGGGCACGGCACAACTCAATCCGGAGGGGGATCGGCTCGAAAATCTTGCGATTCGTCTTACAACCCCGCTTGGCCCAATTACAATACGCGGAGAGTGGGCGGTAACCTCCGACGGCAACATACTCTTTGGCGGTTTTCAAAGCGATCCCGGCAGCGCGTTCGTTTTGCACGGCAGTACAATCCTGCGGGCGCAGTAAGACGGCTGGATACAGAAAACATGGCAGCTTCTGGATGGCCCAGAACTGATGGATTGACCCCACCCGGGTCGATCCTACGCTCGCCAGAGGTCACTCTCGGCTACGGTTCGGCTTTTTCGAGCTGTGCAATCCTGCACCGGCGTGTATGGCCGCGGCGATGCTTTGAAGCGAAAAACCGGGTCTCTCCTCGTATTGTATTTGTAACTATTCAGGCATGCCTCTCAGCCCCTACGGGGCTTAGGAGCGCCCGCTGAGTAGTTACTTTTATTTTTCTTCCGCCCTCCTATTTAGCACTTGATTTCGCTTTTTGTGCCTAACTTTTCTGAGCCGGCCGAGTCGGCGGCGCTGGAGGAATGGATATGAAAGTAAGCCCATGGATGGAAGGGCAATTTTCCCCCGGGAGGTCATTGGCTATTTTCCTTCTCCTGATGGCGCTAATTACGGGGTCAACATACGCACAAACGGTTTCCGGCACATTAAGCGGCCGCATTACGGACACCAGCGGCGGAACGGTTCCCGGTGTTACGGTCATCGCCGTGGAAGACGAAACTCAGGCTAAGCGTCAAACCATGACGAACGAGGTTGGATTCTACCAGATCCCCTTCGCGCCGATAGGTCGATATACGGTTACCTTCGCACTGCCCGGCTTTAAGACGTTGGTTCGCCCGGCCATTGAAATCACTTTAAATAATACAACCACACTCACTGTTACTTTGGAGGTCGCCGCGCAGCATGAGGTGATTACGGTCACGGCCGACACTCCTCAAATCGATACTACCGGCGGTGAGCTCAAAACGTCGTTTAACGCCCAACACGTTATGGACAAGCCGATCTTTGATCGTAACATGCTGGCGTTGGCCGCAGACGTGCCGGGCTTCCAGACTAACCCGGTAAACGGGCAAAACAACCCCACCGCCTCCAGCGGCAGCTCCGTACAGATCAACGGCACCGGCACACGCGCCGCCACATTTCAAACCGACGGCGTTAATAACGACGATTCATCAGAAAACCAAAACCGGCAAAACGTCAACATCAGCTCCATAAAAGAATTTCAGATTCTTCGCAACAGCTTTTCTGCGGAATTTGGGCGCGGCGCCGGCGCCGTCGTGCTCGTTCAAACCAAGAACGGCACGAACGCTTTCCATGGCGACGCGTATTGGTATACCCGCAACAGCCTTTTTAATGCGCAATCGTATTTTGGGAATCTTGCCGGAAGTCCTAAATCGACGATTCACCGCCATCTGTACGGGGGCACACTGGGCGGTCCTATTCACAAAGACAAGCTCTTTTTCTTTCAAAGTATTGAGCGGACGATTGACAAGGGAGCCGGCTTAGTCTTCCGCGACATTTTGCTCCCCAATGAACGGACGCCTGACCCTTCCGTTACCAATCCGGCGGACCGGGCGTGGATTCAAGGTATTATCGATCGCTATCCCAATGTGCTGCCTAATTTCGGTTCCCGTACTTATGTGACTTTGCGGGGTCGAAATTACCCAAGCCAGGACTATAGTACGCGCATCGATCTACCCGCCAAAGCCAATCACTATTTCACATTCCGCTATCAGTTCAGTGGACAAGTTTTTGATAACGAGGATAACCTGGTGCGCGGCGAAGCGACCCAGCAGAACAATCGACAGCAAAATTTTGGCAGCACTTATACACATGTCTTTACGCCAAAAACCGTCGGCGAGTTTCGCTGGGCCGTAGGGCGAAGACGAACTACCGTCAATATCAAGGATGGCAATGATACGCCCATAGTACGAATTGGCGGGTATAGCTATGGCACGACACTCGGCAACTCGGGAGTGTTTCCGATCTTTCGCTTCCAAACCGATTTCCAGTATGTCTACAATCTTACGACCATGCTTACTCCTCGCAACTCGCTCAAAGTCGGCGCCGACGTGCGCAAGCAACAATTGAACGACCGGGCCGACCAGTATTCTCGGGGATTCTGGAGTTTCGGCGCCGCGCAAGGACAATCCGGCATACAGAACTTCTTGAGGGGGTACGTGTCCTCCTTTACGAAATCTTGGGGGCCCAATTTTCTGGGAAATCGCATGGGCGAGATGAACGTCTACGTCCAGGATGATTGGAAACTCCGGCCGAACCTCACGCTCAACTTCGGCGCGCGTCTTGAGCGCGTGCTAAAGCTGAAAGAGGTGAACCACTTGGTCGATTACGGCTTTGGCACCGACACTTATATCGAGCCCCGTATGGGATTTGCTTGGTCGCCTGGGAAGGCTGATGGAATCCTGCGGAAAATATTGGGAGGTCCGGGCAATTTCGTTCTGCGCGGGGGAGGCGGTTTTTATCACGGCCGGTTATTTCAATCGGCCTTTTCGCAGAACGGGGCCAGCATTCGCTTCAATCCGCCCAACGCCTTGTCACAATCTTATAGCCAGCCGGATATCGGCGGACCGGCCGATCCTACGCGTGATTTTGTTTTCATACCAGGTTCATTTCCGGCGACGCGCTACTCCCCCACTTTTGTCGATCCTGGCCTGCGCATGCCCTATACGGAGCAATGGAACTTGACCCTCGAGCGCCAGTTTCCGCATAGGACCTCCCTTTCGATCAGCTACACCGGCAACCGTGGCATAGGATTGCTGCTTTATGATTTGACCAATCGTGCCGAATTCCCGATACAAGCGCCGAATGACCCAAGAGTCAGCGTGGGAAATCGAGGAGTCATGATTGACCGGATTATTCCCCCGCCCGGCCCGCAACCCAATCCTGATGCCCCTAATTATGAGGAACTCCTACAGCAGTGGAACCAACGGAACAGCCTCTATACTAGCCCACCGCCTGGAGCGATCAGCCTGGGAAACCTTCGGACCAATGACCGGCGACCCGATCCACGTTATTCCGGCGTATTGCATGTAATCAATGGATCATGGTCTTACTATCACGGCCTGCAGGTTTCGGTGGTTAAGGCGTACAGTCGGGGGCTAGCCCTCAATGCCAATTATACGTGGAGCAAGGCGATCGATACCGGATCAGAGTTAACGTTTACAGGCCTCGACCTGGGCGCTTCGCCCAATGGGAAGAACTCGGCCGCGGCGTTGCACGGCCTAAGCTTGTTCCATCAGAAGCAACGCGTGGTAATCAACTACAGCTACAACCTCCCCTTCTTCGCCAGAGCTAACCCCATACTTCGTTCTCTGCTGGGCGGCTGGCAAGTCGCCGGGACTACTTCCTTCTCTACGGGGAATCCTTTCACGATTAGGGCCGGATACGATTTGAACGGGGATGGTAATGACGGTGATCGTCCGAACCTGGTCAACCCGGCCATTCTCGGGGTCAGTATCGACAACGGACGCAACGACCCACGCTTCCCCTGCGATCCCCGCGATTCGCGCTCATCGCCCAATTGCCGGCAGATCAGCCAGAGCGTCATACGACCGACGGATATTTTTCCGAACGCCACCAGCACGGAGCGAATCTTCTTGCCCGGTTCGGGATTTCAGGGCAGTCTGGGACGAAATACATTTTTTGTTCATGGTCAAAACAACACTGATTTCCAGGTATCAAAAGGATTCCGCTTGCGCGAGGGCCATCAATTTTTAATCCGCATGGAATTCTACAACTTTTTTAACCGCGTACAATGGGACTATCCCCAACGCGACGCGTTGAGCATAGAACGTACTTTTCTTCGTATATCCGACCAGCGCAATAGTCCGCGCACCGGGCAGTTCGTGCTGCGTTATGTTTTCTAGTGGAAGCGGCTTCCAGCCGCTTCCTGAAGATTGGACATTTTATTGGGTCCCGACTGGCGGGAGAGCCTGCTTGTCTCCGAAGCCGTAATAGCCCCGCTCTGCGGGGCGAAAGTATAAAGCCTGGGGTGGAGCGCAGCGGAACCCCAGGGTGTGAGAACGTGAAATGACCCCCCGGCCCCGCCTTGCGGGACGACAGCGCCATACCGGAGAAACGTCTACCTGCTGTCGCCCCGAAGAGCGGCGCTTATAGTATAGGCGCGACGCGTTCCTGGGGCTGACGCCCCAGGCTTATGCTGCCGCCCCGCAAGGAGGGGCTGGTCACTTCGAGCCTCCAAAATGTCCAAACTCGTGCGCCCTTTCAGGGCGCATAGCTTCGGCCATGTTACGTACCAGGGGCGGCGCTGCGCTTGCCCCTGGCTATTATAGAACGCTCCTTTCGGAGCTACCAGAACAAGCTTCGGGCTATGGCGTGGCGCTCGCACGAAGTGGTGGGATCATAAGGATCGCTCGGGGCCGTGGCCAATGTCCAAACTTCAGAGCCGCCGTACGTAGCCGGCTCCGCTACCGTCTGGAAGGCCTATGATCGAATCTCAGATGATTATCGAATAATTACCGATTTACCTACCACTAACAAGTGACCAGTGACGGCGCCCCTCATCATGGGCGGTCTTACCTCTTCGTAGTTTCACGTTCTCTCTTGACGACGTACCGGAAAATCATGCTCTTGTCCTGCTCACTGATCTTGGTAAAGCGTACGCCGACACGCGCGCCGGTGTTCCACTCGATCATCCCTTCAAACTTAACTCGGCCAAGAGTAGGGAGGTGCAAAATCCCTTCCCCCACGCCGGGAGGAACTTCCGAATTCTCCAGCAGGTTTAGCACAATCCCCACGCCCCCGACGCTAATGCTGTCTACGCGGGCCAGGAATACCTGCTCGTGGCGCTCGCTGAGACGGAGGTAAACGCGGACCGGTTCGTCGGGCGCGACCCAAACTCGGAAGTACTCGCGCCGATCAACTCGGCGATCGGATCGGATCATAATTATTTCGCCTATGCTCCAACGTTATCTTGCGGGCGGGTTACCCGGTCGCTATCGCTCCCGGTTCTGTTTCGCCGGAGTTATTTTCAAAAGAGTTCCAGGCTGCCATCCTTGCGGGGAGAAAAGGTTACCGTTACCCCAGCGGGATCGCAGCCGACCCAATTCCCTTATCGGCAATAGCCGGAAAAATATTAGCCCAAATAATTACTTTGATTATTCGCTATGATATACTTCCTTCCAGTTCAAAGGTGCAACCGGCTCGGAAGGGAGAGATGGCCTAGTGAAATTCTTGAATATCCGATCATTTTGCTGCTGGACTTTCATATTTCTATGGTTCGTCTGGGTAGGCGTGTCGTTGGTTACGAGCGCTGCGGCCCAAGATAAACCAAAGGATAGCAAGGAAAAATCTACGGCGGAACCGAAGGAAACCACGCAAGAGGAGAAGCCGAGAGGCAAGAGCGCTCTATCCGTCCAAGTTCGCTTGATTAATCTGGAAATCACAGTGAGCGATAAGAAAGGCAATCTCATCACCGGACTGAAGTCCGACAACTTCACCGTATATGAAGACAATGTCAGGCAGGAAATTACGAATTTCGCCCCCGTAGAAGCGCCGATCACCGTAGTGCTCGTGATCGACTACAGTAGGATCGCCTATAGACTCGGTTGGAACTTTTTCGGCAATGAAATTTGGGATGCCATGTATGAATTTACGCGCACTCTGCGCAAAGGGGACTGGGCGGCCGTGGTGGCTTACGATATGCGGCCGGAGATACTAACCGACTTCACACAGGATCAGCGCAAGGTTCACGACGCGCTGCGCCGCATAAACACACCGGCCTTCAGTGAATCAAATTTGGCCGATGCGGTATCTTTCGTCCTTGAGCGGGTCGAAGAGATAGAAGGGAAGCCTGCCGTTATCCTGCTCAGCACTGGGCTGGACACTTTCAGCAAAGTTACCTATGACTTTGCGCTGAAAAAAACGCAGAATACCAATGCCGTCATATACAGTGTAGGAATCGGACAGAGTAATCGTATGCGGCAAGAGCCGTACATGCGCGGTGAGACCAGTATAGAATTCAGCCAAGCCGATAACCGGTTGCGTTCTTTATCCGAGTATAGCGGAGGCGCAGCTTTTTTCCCACGTTTTACCAGCGAATTCCGCAACATTTTTGCGGATATCTCAGCCCGGTTGCGCCATATGTACAGCTTGGGTTACGTATCATCCAACACGAAAAAGGACGGCAAGTTCCGTAAGATTCGTGTGGAAGTCAACGCCAACGTGGCAGGACACGGGAAATCCGAAAAGCTCAAGGTAGCCCACCGTAAGGGGTACATTGCGCCCAAGGAATGAAGCGTGGCCTCTTTGCAGCGCCACGACGAATGAAAACAGAACCGCCTGCGGTAGCGGGCGGGTGACCGAAGTGGGTAGGCCGGGCCGCACCCGGTCGCTACCGCAACCGGTGCTGTTGTGCCGGAGTTATTTTCATGGGAGTACGTGCTATGAATATCAATCAGATGATGAAACAAGCTCAGAAGCAAATGGAGAAGGTCCAGGAGCAAATGGCGCAATTGGTCGTAGAAGCGAGCAGCGGCGGCGGTATGGTCACGGTCAAAATGAGCGGCGCCAAAGAAATGTTGGGTATCACGATTGAGCCGGAAGCGATTGGCGCTAATGATGTGGAGATGCTGCAGGATTTGATTGTTGCCGCCGTCAACGAGGCGACCCGTAAGGTTGATGAAGAATTATCGGCTCACTTGGGGCCAATGAGCAAAGGATTTAAGTTGCCGGGCCTGTAGGCGTGGCGCCGGTGGTAAACGGGACACGGCTTGCGGAATGTATCCCGTCTCATGATGGACCTACAGGGGACGAGGAAAGCCGATCGGCCCCCGAGTGTTACGCATGGATACGGCAGAACCCATCACTCGTTTGATTGAGGAACTTAAGCGTCTTCCCGGCATTGGGCAGAAAACGGCTCAGCGCCTGACGTACAGTATTCTGCGAAAATCAAAAACAGATGCAGAACAACTGGCCCGCGCGATTCTCGCCGTGAAGGAGAAAATCGTATATTGCCGCCAATGCAATAATCTCACGGATGTAGATCCATGTCGTATTTGCGCCAATCCCGCCCGGACCAATCAGACGATCTGCGTGGTCGAAGAGGCTCACAATATCCTATCCATTGAAAAGATCCGCGAGTTCCGCGGCCGCTACCATGTCTTACATGGCGTCTTGTCGCCGATAAATGGTATAGGTCCGGAAGAGCTTAATCTTAAGAACCTTTTCGGGCGACTCGAGCAGAACGACGTAAAAGAAGTCGTACTGGCCACCAATCCCACCGTCGAGGGCGAAGCCACGGCTATATATCTCGCAAAATTGATTAAGCCGCTCGGCATCAAGGTAACCCGCATTGCCTTGGGCATTCCTGTCGGCAGTTCGCTGGAGTTTGCCGATGAAGTGACTCTGTCCAAAGCTATGGATGGCCGGCGAGAGATCTAAACCGCGCCGCGTTCCTCGCGGAAGGGCCCATAGACCATCGAAACGGCGGATCGATTCATCGACCGTCGGTGCAACGAAGACCGAATCGGAATAAATTTCTGAGATTTAATCATAAGAATCGGACAATATCCGATATCTGGAGTTTGGACATTTTGGTGGCCCGAAGTGCCGAGCCCCGCCTTGCGGGGCGGCAGCATAAAGCCCAGGGTGGAGCGCAGCGGAACCCTGGGTACGAGGGACCCCTTTCCACGCCCAGCCCCGCCTTGCGGGGCGACAGATCTTCTACGACCAGAGCCGGATTCTGTCGCCCACTCCGTGGGCTGTAGGATTTTTATTCGTCGGTCTACCCAGGGTTCCGCTGCGCTCCACCCTGGGCTATATTCTGCCGCCCCGTCCGGGGCTGAATGTTGGCATCCGCGCGTTTCTTAGGATCGAACTTCAGATAAATTTAATTGTAATTCACGATCGCTTATCTTAAGATTAATTTACCCCTCGAAAAATCCTGTAACTCAAAGTTGCTGCCGATAGGACAAGCGTACCGCCGGTATTTCTATGCGGTTGTGCTTGACCCTGGACAACGGACCATGGGCCACGAAGCGCCCGCGTCTTGGCCTTAATGGCTCCTTCAGCGGGGTCCCGAGCAATGGCACGCGGTTATGCACATGGAGTCTTAAAATGGGGAAGGTACTAACATTTTTTATAGCATTAACGCTTTCCACGAGTGCGGTATCGTTGGCTCAGGCGAAGCAAACGGTCGTGCCCAAGGAGTCCGACACTCCTTCAATGGCGCGCGCAGACATAGTTCAACTCAAAGAGCAAATCCAGAAGCAGCACGCCGTGATAGCCGCCCTGATAAAGCGGGTAGAAGAATTAGAGAAAACTCACAAAGAAGTCGCTGCTAAAGCCGTTACTAAGGAGGATATGACCTCCGAATCCGCGGCGCAGGAGGAAACGATCGCTTCCCTTGCCAAGGAAGTTCGCGAGAGAGCCAACCTGACCGGGTATTACAGCTTTGAGTATATCAACGAAAATAAGCCGAACAGCCCGAGTTCTTTTCGCCAACACTCTCTATCGATTTTCCTCAGCAAAACTCTGGGCAAGTGGACCTTTTTCTCTGAAGCGGAATTTGAATATGCGCCTAAGTTCGATGGCAATGGCGGCGCCGATCTCGATACCGCACGGGGGGAAATATTTTTAGAAAATGCTTGGGCGCAATATAATCACAATAACTACTTTAAGATTAGGGCCGGGCAGCAGTTGCTTCCCCAATACTGGAATGTTTATCATTATCCTTCGCTTACGCTGTCTACTTTAAGGCCGCTGACAACGAATGGAACTTTGTTTCCGACGAATGTGATCGGTGTAATGTTTTTCGGCTCAGCCTATCAATCTTTCCAGGAGAAGGAGTTGGGCGTTGATTACAAATTTTATGTCGGGAACAATCAGTCGCCGAACCAGGGGAAAATGGATATCAGCGATAACAAAGCCATCGGCGGCAAGCTAGGTTTTCATCTCCCGAGCTTCGGCGCGGTCAAAAAATTAGATATTGGTTTTGATGTTTATCGGGGAAGGTTCGCTAATGAACTCAGAAGAAATGTCCATGATACAATCTACGGGCTTGATACGCAAATGGAGATCGGCAACATCTTGCTCCAAGCTGAATACGCACGGGCCAACTCTTTTGTGAAAAGGTTTGGCTATTATATTCAACCGGCGTATAGATTCGCGCCGAATTGGCACGCTTTTTATCGCTTCGAAAGGCTGGCAGATATTCTACCCATTCGAGACGGCGAAAAACCCGGCAGGAGACATATTGCTGGTTTGAACTTTCGCCCCTTTCCGGCCGTGTCTTTGAAAGTCGAGTATTTTCGAACCAAGCCGCGGTTCGTGCAACTGCCCCCGACTCACGTCAATAATCAAATTTATTCCGGGGTAGCCGCCTCTACGATATTTTTCTTTTAATTTAAGTGGACGCACCGTGAAAAAATTAGCAATAGCCGTCAATGTCATTATTCTGGTAATTTTCAATTCCTTGGGGGCCGAGGAACCGAAGATATCCGTAATTGTCAACAAAGAGAATAGTGTGAAGGCCCTTACGTTGCCCGAGCTGAAAAGAGTTTTTCTGAAGCAGACGCATACCTGGAAAAACGGAGAAGTATGCGTTCCCATTGATTGGGGCGCCGCCGCTGAAATAAGAAAACGGTTTTCCAAGAAAGTGTTCAATAGGGTCCCCGAAGAGATGAAGGATTACTGGATTCAGCAAAACGTTACCAACGGCACGACGCCGCCGCCCGTGCAAAAGTCGGCCAAAGCTATAATGAAGTATGTGGCCAATGTGCCGGGGGCTATATCGTATATTTATTCGGATGACGTCACCGGCAATGTAAAAGTAATCGCTGTAAAGGGTCTAGACTAACGACCCCTAACGCCTCGGCGTACCCGCGGATTGATGGCCTGGCTTGGTCAATTCCTTGGGGAGCCGCCAAAGAGTGCGCGTCATAAAGAGAGACCGATTCATAAATGCCCGTGTGCCGCGTAGACGACGCTTGCCCAGTTGCTACCGCTCCCGGTTCTGTATCGGCTGGATGTCCACAGCGTGAGTCGTTGGACACTTACAATAAATTGTAACTGCTCAGCCACGTCTTCGATCAAGCCGGAGGGTTTCCGCGTGATTCCTGATTTCAAATTTCGTAATTGTTCAACCACCCACATATTAGGCTGCCCAGCCGATACGGAACCGCCGCCATGGGCTGAGCAGTTACAATAAATTTTCATTCCGGACAAAATCGCCCAATGTAAAAAAAACCGTTAGAATCCCTACACTATCTTTCCCTACGGGTGAAGATAATTTTCCTTTGGCCCACCCTAAAGTCTCGCACCGCCATGCCGATAAGTAAGACCAGCGCTCAAGAAGTGGAGGTCTGCTCCGTTTGCCGTTTGAGGGCGTGATCTTGTTAGCGGTCTGAACGCGCGGAGTGATAACGGTTAATGACTGTGCGTGAATGGCGCCCCTCCCAACCCCAAAGTCCTTGGCCTAGGGTCATACGTAGCATGCTGAAGATATCGAAAATCAGAGAGAAATTAATACTGATGGTTTTGCTATTATCTTTAGGACCGCTCTTGCTAATCGGTGCGTACGCTTACCGGCAAGCCAAACGGAATATGGAAGAAAAAATTGGATTTTATCTCCAAACCCTGGCCGAAGACACCATGACCGGCATAGATAGGATGCTGTTTGAACGCCAACAAGACGCCCGTATCTGGGCTGAGCTCGAATTAATCCAAAATGATATTTTAACGGGAGATATCGACAATCGGATTCACCTGTATATTTCCAAGATGAAGGAGTCCTACGGAATCTATAAAGATATCTTTGTAAGTGACGCCAAAGGCCATGTCATAGCGGCGACGGAACCAACCTTGCGAGCTCTATCGTTGGAGGACGAACCTTGGTTTTCCATGGCTATCAAGGGAACGCCCACTATAGGTCGTCTGGAGCGCTGCCAACCATTAAAAGGCGCGCTGGTGCTGAATATCTCCTATCCGGTCGTATCGAGTTTTAATAAGCGACAAATCATCGGAGTTCTGACGACGCTCCTTGACTGGGGGAAAGTGGTCGGCAATATTAACTCAGTTAAAATGAACGCGAATGGGCAAGATGAGAATGGGTACGTATTGGTAGTAGACCCGGACGGAACCTATATCAGCGTCCCGCCTTTCATGAAGGTTGAAGATTACGTGCTCAAGGCGCGGCTAACCGATAGGGGTTTCGTAAATGTCATGCAACGGTTACACGCTGCCAAAAGCCGCTTTGTTGAAACTACGGTGAAGGGTGAAAGCTTCTTGGTGGGCTACGCTTCCTCAACCGCCGTCCTCGGTTCCAGGCCGACCGGCTGGTCAACCCTTACCATTGAAAGATCCGCTGTTGCCTCTGCCGCGGTGAGAAGGCTCTGGGCACCAATCCTGATTACCGGTATTACTTTGACAATCGTCATTCTTGTCATAGCGCTGCGCTTTGCGAAGATTTTCTTAGGCCCCATTATTTCAATGGCCGCCGCCGCGGATAAGATTGCCGGCGGGGATTTAAATCAGAACGTCAGTGTTTCAACCGAGGATGAAATCGGGCAGTTGGCGCGTTCATTCAATCAAATGGTCAGCAGCTTGAAGGCCTCGCGCGCCGCCGCGTTCAGCGCAGACATTGGCGCCGCGCTTACCGAAAGCGATACTTTGCGCCGCATGCTCGAGCTTTGCGCGGAAGCTGTAATGCGACATCTCAGTGCCGCCTTCGTCCGCATTTGGACACTAGACGGAGATAAGAATGTACTTGAGCTACAGGCCAACGCAGGAATGCCCAGCCAAGCCAACGGCCCGCCGTGGCAGGCGCTGTGGGGGCCACCCAGGCACGGCTTACTCACGCAAGAACGGAGTCCGTACATAAACAACGCGATTATCAGCGACCCGCAGTTCCCTGACCAGGGATGGATCGTGCAAGAAGGCCTTGTCGCCTTTGCAGGCCACCCTTTAATGGTCGGGGCGCAGTTGGTGGGGGTCTTGGAAATGTTCTCGCGCCGGCCGATCACCGAAAATCATCTACAGGCCCTGGGATCGGTGGCGCGCTGGATCGCCCTGGGCGTCGCGCGCAAGCGGATCGAGGACGCCCAGGCACGGCTGACGGCCATCATTGAGGCGACTCCCGACTTGGTTTCCATAGCCGACCTGCACGGGCGACAGTTTTACCTCAACAAGGCGGGTCGAAGAATGCTGGGGATAGGCGATAATGAGAATACTAAGAGTATTAATCTTCGGGAGCATTGTCCGCCGTGGGCGAGGCTGTTGATTGAGAATACGGCCATACCCGAGGCCTTGTGCCAGGGTGTGTGGAGCGGCGAAAGCACATTTCAGAACCGCGACGGACGAGAGCTTCCCGTCTCACAAGTAATCATCGCGCATACTAAGCCGGACGGCGCCGTAGAGTTTCTCTCGACCATCGCGCGTGATATCAGCGAGCGCAAACAGACGGAGAAGGAATTGAACGAAGCTAAAGAAGCGGCGGAAGCCGCCGCTTGCGCCAAGTCCCAATTCCTGGCCAACATGAGCCATGAGATCCGTACGCCGATGAACGGTGTGATCGGCATGACGGCGCTGCTGCTTGATAGCAACTTGAGCGCGGAGCAGCGCGAATACACGGAGGCGGTGAACAGTTCCGGCAAAGCCCTCTTGACTATCATCAATGACATTCTCGACTTCTCGAAAATTGAAGTCGGAAAGCTCAGCTTGGAAATTATCGACTTCGACTTGCGTCAGTCCATCGAAGAAGTTACCGAGCTGCTCGCCGCACAAGCGCAAAACAAGGGATTAGAACTAGCTTCTCTCGTCTGCTATGACGTGCCGACGCCCCTGCGCGGCGATCCTGGCCGTTTACGCCAGATTCTCACCAACCTGGTCGGCAACGCCGTTAAGTTTACCGAAAAGGGAGAAGTCATCATACGCGCCACTCTGATCGAGGATACAGTGGACTCGGTCATGATCCGGTTTTCGGTCACGGACACCGGTATCGGCATACCGCCGGAAGCTCGCGCCCTGCTGTTCAAATGCTTCTCGCAGGCGGATAGCTCGACCACGCGCCGATACGGCGGCACCGGGTTAGGGCTTGCCATATCGAAAGAGCTTGCCAAGCTTATGGGCGGCGAGATCGACGTTGAGAGCAAGCCAGGCCAGGGAAGTACTTTCTGGTTCACGGCCCGCCTGGAGAAGCAGCCCGTGTGCGCGCAGCCCGCGCTTGGCGCTCGATCCGAGCTCGGCGGCTTGCGTGTTCTTATCGTTGACGACAATGCCGCCAACCGGTCGATCCTGCACCATCAGATCACACCGTGGGGAACGAAAAATGACTGCGCAGAAGATGCGATGAGCGCGCTGGCCCTGTTGCACGCCGCGGCTGGGCGCGGCGAGCCCTACGATGTCGCGATCTTAGATATGCAGATGCCCGGCATGGACGGAATCGAATTGGCCCGGTCCATCAAGGCCGATCCTGCGATCGCGCCGGTTCGATTGATTATGCTGACCTCTTTGGGCGTGCGCGGCCAGGCGCAGCAGGCGCGCCAGGTCGGGGTGGCGGCCTACTTGACTAAGCCGGCGCGACAATCCCAACTTTATGAGTGTATCGCCACAGTGATGGGTTTGCCGCCGGTAAGTCCCTCCGTCTCTACGACCACGGCGGCGCCGCTCGTTACTCGCCATAGTTTGGCCGAAGCCAATGGACGAGCGCGCGCGCATATCCTCGTCGCTGAAGACAATGAAGTGAATCAGAAGGTGGCAGTCCGCATGTTGGAGAAACTTGGCTATCGCGCCGATCTGGCCGGAAACGGTCTGGCCGCCGTCGAGGCCTGTGTGCGCACCCGCTATTCCGCGGTGCTGATGGACTGCCAAATGCCGGAGATGGACGGCTACGAAGCCACTGCCGAGATTAGGCGACGCGAAGGCGACGCCCGCCGCACGCCGATCATTGCCATGACCGCCAATGCCATGCAAGGCGATCGCGATATGTGTCTGGCCATTGGAATGGACGATTACATCGCAAAGCCGGTTAAGTTCGAAGAGCTTGAAGCGGTCCTGGATCGATGGGTCCTACTGTCGACAGCGACTACCGGGGACGAGGGGAGAGCGGCTCGCCAAACGGAAGAGCAGGACGTCGCCGTGGATACCACGGTGCTGGCCGCCCTGCGGGAACTCCAAGCCGAGGACGAGCCGGATATATTGACCGAATTGATCGATCTGTTTATGCGTGATGCACCCCTACGATTGACCGCCTTGAAAGAGGCGACGGAGCGTAGGGATGCGCAAGCTTTGAAGCTTACGGCTCACAGCCTCAAGGGCAGCGCGGGGAACCTGGGCGCGCGCCGTATGGCCAAAATTAGTGCGGAACTCGAAGCGCTCAGTCAAACCACGGACCTCGGACGCGCGGAAAAATTGGTGGCCCAGCTCGAAGTAGAATTGGGCCGTGTGCGTAGGGAACTAGAAGCTATACCGGTAAGCCATTGATATGAAGATATTGATTGCAGAGGACGACGACTTGTCTCGGTTAATACTTGAAAAAGCCGTGAAGAAGCTCGGCCATGAGTGCCTGTCCGCCAAGGACGGCATGGAAGCCTGGGAACTATTTCGGCAGTCCGCGGTGGACGTCATCATCAGTGATTGGTCGATGCCGGTTATGAATGGACTCGAATTCTGCGCCCTGGTCCGAGGGCACTCGGGGCCGACGTACACGCATTTCATTTTCTTAACGGCGCTCGGGGACAAAGCGTATTTTCTGACCGGCATGCAGGCGGGCGCCGACGATTACCTAACCAAGCCGGTTGACATGGCCGACTTAACGGTCAGGCTTGCCGCGGCGGCTCGGGTCGTGTCGTTGCACCGACGATTGGTCGAGCAGAACACCGAATTGGAACGGGTGAATCTTCGACTATTCGAGCAGGCGCGCCGGGACCCATTGACACAACTCGGGAATCGGCTGCGACTCAAGGAGGATCTTGAAATATTACGCGGACACTTGAAGCGACGTGAGCAACCCTATTTTGCCGCGCTTTGCGATATCGATCGCTTCAAATTGTACAATGACCATTATGGCCATCTTGCCGGCGATGAAGTGCTGCGTCGTGTGGCGAATGTCATGGCCAACCACTTGCGGACCGGCGAGACCATCTATCGCTTTGGCGGCGAAGAGTTCTTGATTATTCTAACGGAGCAGGCGCTCGATCCCGCCATGGTTACCGTCGATCGTATACGCCAAGCGGTTGAAGAAATGGCGATTCCGCACAGCGCCGAAAGCCCCTTGGGCGTGGTGACGGTCAGCATCGGCGTTGCGGCGTTCTCGCCCGACGACAATAAGAGCCTCGAGCACTGGCTAAAGGAAGCAGACATCGCGCTTTATCGGGCCAAGGATAACGGCCGAAACTGTATAGCGATCTTCGAGCCTGTCCCCAAGACTTGTTTACTATAATTGAGATTCGATAATAAGCCAATCAGATGGTAGCGGAGCCGGCCCGACACGGGGGCTCAGGAGTTTGGACATTGGCCATAGCCCTGCGCGATCCTTTCGTCCCCACCACTACGAGCGGACGCCCCGCCATAGCCCGAAGCTGGTTCGCGTAGCTCTGAAGGAGCGGGCTATAATAGCCAGGGGCAAGCGCAGCGTCGCCCCTGGTATGTACGACTATATAAGTTATAAGCCCTGAAAGGGCGTGATACCCTTCTGCGCAATGAATAAGGATGGAAAACAGCGAAGGCGGCATAGGAATTGATCTCCATTAGTGCGCCCTTTCAGGGCTGGCGTGCTGGGGACGCTTTCTTTCCAGGGGCTGCGCTGCGCTTGCCCCTGTCGAGTAGACGAGGTGCTCCCAGAAGAGACAGACCGTTTCCTCCAGTTGCCGCCTCGTCCCTCACAGAACCGTACTAGTGGCTTTCCCAGCATACGGCTCTTCAACCACCTT
>JACOSC010000183.1 GCA_016179055.1 Acidobacteriota bacterium | reverse complement strand
TCGCGGATTGTGCAGCCTTCGTTCTTTGACAGGCCAGCGGGTGCAAGTCCCGCCCCGGTAAAGATAATAGAACCGAGTAGCTATAGCAGACTCGCCCCGGGGGAGACCCCGGAGCGGGCAAGCTCTGCCGTAAACGGACCAGAACGGGGACAATCGCCCGTGGTCGGGTCAGAGGTCCTAACCAATCGGCGGGCCGCAGCATTAAGCGAACACTGCTGCCTCGTAAATACAGCCCACATGAACCCGATTCGAGTGGAAACCTTCGGAGGCCGAACCTCAAATCCGCTGGTGAAGGCTCCCATTTCCGGCAACGGAAACTCCGACGGGGTAAGGGTGGCGGCACGTCGAGAAGGCCTGCCAGAGCAAAGAAGGGAAGGTGACTGGCGCCGTCCTGAGTGGACAAAGACCGGGCGGCATAAGACCCGAATGGGGAAGCCGAACGGAGCGCCGGAGACCGACGGATCAGGCCGTAGTAGCGACGAGGGAAAAGACAGAATAACTTTTCCGGAGCCAAGGGCCTGTGGGTCAGTTGGTGGATCGAAGGCAAGCGACTGTAAGGTGATGGCCTCGAAAGAGGATAGAAACACCTGGACGTATGTCGGCGAGCCAGAGAACGCGAAAGCCGGGCCAAACGCCGGAGACGGCGGAAGGACTCGTGCTGGGCAGACTGACTTCCAGCCGTACTGGGGAAAACCCACCGTACGGAATGAATGGAGGGGGCAAGGGAAACGTGAGTCTTGGACTGCGCGCGCCCTTGCCCTACTCGACTCCAATCCGCAGGCGCCGCGAGTTTCCACCACCGCAGCTTCTCCCAACGTTCTGCCGACTGGAAGTCGGCCTGCCTGCCGAAGCCTCGGCGCAGGCAGGCGATACAGCAGGTTGGAAACCTGCGCTACGATGCTCGCCGACGCCGGTGGAAAATCATCGCGGCTCACGACGATTTCAAGCGATACCGGTAGATTGCAAATCTGCTACGACGTCGCCCATCCGTTCCCGGACAAGACTGAGGCGTTACACAAATCCTGCGGCGCGCGCGTGGGATCGCTTAGACAATAACATATCAATAGATCAAGATGCGTTGATTTTTTATTTGAATCCTCTGCCAACTCCTTGTAATTTAAGGCGTATTTAGACCTGAACTGGTAACATCAAGACGAAAATGCCTCCGGACAGAACCAATGTTCATTTGGATCTAAGCCGACAACTGGACGTGCTGGGTGTCACGACGTGCTGAACCTGACTCAGCCGGAGCTCGTGGAGGAAATCCATCGGCAATATCTGGAGGCCGGCGCGGACATGATTGAGACGAACACGTTTAACTCGCAGGCCATCTCGCTGGCCGACTATCAATTGGAGGCGCGGGCCTTTGAATTTGCACGCGCGGGAGCTGAATGTGCCCGTCGCGCTGCCGACAAAGTTATGGCTGCGCAGCCCGGGCGCGTGTGCTGGGTCGCAGGAGCGATGGGGCCAACGACCAGGACATCTTCGATTTCGACCGACGTCAATAATCCCTCAGCTCGCGGAACAAATTACGACCAACTGGTGGCAGCTTACTACGACCAGGCGCGCGGCTTGATTGACGGCGGCGCTGACATTCTTCTGGTCGAGACGATTTTTGACACGCTCAATGGCAAGGCCGCGTTTTTTGCCATCCTGAAACTTTTTGAGGAGCGAGAGATTCATCCTGTCTTTCCCGCTCAGAGCAGGGCCGAGGCAAAATTGAAAATCGAAGATCGAAAATCGAAAATTGCCCTGATGTCCTCGGTGACGTTCATTCAGGCGGGGAGCAATCGGGGCGTCACGGGCCAGACTGTGGAAGCGTTTTGGAATTCGATCTCGCACGTCCCTCTGTTGAGCGTCGGAATGAACTGCGCGTTGGGACCGAAAGAGATGAGGCCCCTCGTGGAGGAGCTCTCGCGAATTGCTCCGATTTATGTCAGCGCCCACCCTAATGCGGGCTTGCCGAATCCGCTTTTGCCCACGGGCTTTCCCGAGACGCCGGGATCCTTCGCGCCGCAACTGCGAGAATGGGCTGAAAACGGCTGGCTCAACTTCGTGGGCGGTTGTTGCGGGA
Organism: Acidobacteriota bacterium; assembly: GCA_016179055.1. GTDB lineage: Bacteria > Acidobacteriota > UBA6911 > JACOSC01 > JACOSC01 > JACOSC01. The sequence continues at coordinate 1,044 of JACOSC010000183.1, read as the reverse complement.
CAACTCCCGCGCATATTAAAGTCCTGGCCGACTCCGTTCGCGGCTTGCGCCCCCGCATTCCGCCTGAAGCCGAACCTTGTCTTCGCCTAAGCGGTCTTGACGCGTTGACGATTCGAGAAAACGCAATTGCTCCAAGTAAGCCGGGCTTCCAGTCTCTCCAAGCAGATTCAGATCCTGTGTCTCTTCAAAAGCCAGAGGTGAATGCGGCAGACCCGGTGCGCGCCGCATCTTCACCAGCCCCAGCCAATGCCTCCATTACCTTCATCAATATCGGGGAACGCACGAACGTGGCGGGTTCGCCAAAGTTCGCGCAATTAATCAAGGGGGGCGACTTCGAAGCCGCGCTCCCGATCGCACGCCAGCAAGTCGAGAACGGCGCCCAGATCATCGACGTTTGCATGGACGAAGGCATGATCGACGGGGCCGCAGCGATGACGCGTTTTCTGAATCTCATTTCGTCCGAGCCGGACATCGCGCGCGTGCCGATCATGATCGATTCGTCGAAGTGGTCCGTGATTGAAGCGGGCCTGAAATGCGCGCAGGGCAAAGGCATCGTCAATTCGATCAGCCTTAAAGAAGGCGAAGCGAAATTCGTCGAACAGGCCAAACTCATCCGCCGGTACGGCGCCGCGGTCGTGGTCATGGCGTTCGACGAGAAGGGTCAGGCGGACAGCTTTACGCGGAAAACCGAAGTCTGCGCGCGCGCTTATAAAATTCTGACAAACCAAGTTGGCTTCCCCCCGGAGGACATTATCTTCGACCCGAACATCCTCACGGTGGCCACGGGCATGGAAGAGCACGCGAATTATGCCGTGGATTTCCTCCAAGCGACGCGTTGGATCAAGCAAAAATTGCCACTGGCCAAGGTCAGCGGCGGAGTGAGCAATATCTCATTTTCCTTTCGCGGCCATGCCGCGGTCCGTGAAGCGATGCACTCGGCGTTTTTGTATCACGCCATCCAAGCAGGATTGGACATGGGCATCGTCAATGCCGGCCAACTCACGGTCTATGACGAGATTCCCAAGGACCTGCTGGAATTGGTTG
>JACOSC010000182.1 GCA_016179055.1 Acidobacteriota bacterium | reverse complement strand
TCGCTTAGCCCCTGGCTATTATAGCTCGCTCCTGCGGAGCTTGGGTTTGTAAGCAGTACCCTACTCCCTAAAAATGTCCAAACTCCAGGACCCTGCGGGCTGGATTTTGGCGTCCGCACGTTTCTTATGATCGAACTTCAGAGCAGTCTAATATAATGTTGACATTCACCTGAATTTCAGGTTAGTATTAACTCGTCTTTTCAAAAAGAAGTACCCCTCTACAAATTACTCCCCTTCGTGAATTACAGCTTGGGAGAGCTTAAATGGCCTCCAGACTTGGAGACTTGCTACTCAAAGAACAAGTAATATCCAAAGAACAACTGGATACGGCTATGGCCCACCAAAAAAGTCAGGGCGGCCGCCTAGGCTCTATACTGGTAGCCCTGGGATATGCTACGGAAGCTGAAATTCTCACCGTACTTAGCCGCCAATATGGACTTCCTTCGGTCGAGTTGGCGCTATTCCCCATCGATGCGGAAGTCATCAGCCTAATCCCGGTCGAGTTGGCGATGAAATATCGCTTGGTTCCCATTAGCCGCGTGGGCTCGACGCTGACGATTGCCACGTCCGACCCGACTAACATATTCGCCATAGATGATTTAAAGTTCATGACCGGATTAAATGTAGAGCCGGTGGTCGCCTCGGAAGGATCCATACGCGAAGCTATCGAAAAGTATTACGGCGCCCATCAGGAGATTGAAATTCAGCGAGTCATCAAAGAAATTACGACGACCGCGGAAGATGAGAGCACGATTGAAATTGCGGAAGAGGAAGGCGACCGCAGCATTGAAGAATCGGTGCGTTCCAGCTCGGAGGCGCCCATCATCCGCCTGGTGAACATGATCTTCTCCGATGCGCTGCGCCGTGGGGCCAGCGACATTCACATCGAGCCCTATGAAAAGGAGTTCCGCGTCCGCTTCCGTATTGACGGCATACTATATCTGCAAATGACTCCACCCAATAAAGTGCGGGACGCCGTTACCTCCCGCATCAAGATCATGGCCAAAATGGATATTTCGGAAAAAAGGTTGCCGCAAGACGGTCGTATCAAAGTACGAACTAAAGTCAGCGGCACTACCAAGGATGTCGACTTTCGCGTTTCGGTCCTGCCAACGCTCTTTGGCGAAAAAATTGTAATTCGCGTGCTTGATAAGGGCGCCTTGTCTTTCGACATGGAACGTATGGGCTTTGAGAAAAGTTCGTTGTCGAAATTTGAGACGGCTATCGGCCAGCCCTACGGCATGGTGCTAGTCACCGGGCCAACCGGAAGCGGGAAGACCAGCACTTTGTACGCTTCGATTAATCGCCTAAATCGGCCCGAAGTAAATATTATGACGGCCGAAGACCCGGTCGAGTTTAATTTCGCCGGCATCAATCAGGTGCAAGTGCGAGAGGCCATCGGCCTGACTTTCGCCGCCGCTTTGCGCTCCTTCTTGCGTCAAGATCCCAACATTATCTTGGTTGGAGAGATCCGTGACTTTGAAACCGCCGAGATTGCCATTAAAGCGGCACTGACCGGCCATTTGGTGCTGAGTACGTTACACACCAATGATGCGCCTTCGACCATTACTCGCTTGCTTAACATGGGTATCGAACCGTTCTTGGTGGCCACCGCCCTTAACTTGATTTGCGCACAGCGGTTGATTCGAAAAATCTGCACGGATTGTAAAGCTGAGATCAATGTCCCGCCGCAAAGCTTGATCGACATAGGGATTCCTGCCAAGGAGGCCGGGCAAGTCAAAGTGTTTAAAGGAACGCGTTGCAAGAACTGCAATGACACCGGCTATCGTGGCCGCGTGGGGCTCTTCGAGGTCATGGAAATCCACGAGGAGATTCAAGAAATGATTTTCGTAGGCGCTTCGGCGCGCGAGTTGCGGAAGAAGGCCATCGAAGATGGAATGATCACGTTGCGGCAGAGCGGCATCCAAAAAATTCGCGATGGCTTGACCACCGTCGAGGAAGTAGTTCGAGAAACCGTAAGAATCTAATCGAGCCGTTTGCGCGCCGCCGATAAGGCGCAACGATCGGCCACGCGGCCGCTAATGGCATAGGCGTCGAGAGGAAGAATTATGATAGCCCTTGTGGATCTTTTACAGAAACTGAGCGAATTTAATGGATCCGATTTACACTTGACGGTAAACAGCCCGCCGCAAATCCGCATTGACGGTAAATTGCGACCGCTGGATTTGCCTCCGTTGACGGCCGCCGATACCAAGCGGCTGGCTTACAGCGTGATGACGGACCAGCAAAAGCATCATTTCGAGGAAAAGTTGGAGTACGATTTCTCGTTTGGCATCAAGAATCTATCGCGATTCCGCGCCAATGTTTTTACGCAGCGCGGGGCCGTAGGCGCCGTGTTTCGGTTGATTCCTTTTCTCATTCAGGGTATGGCCGATCTCGGACTCCCCACGGTTGTCGAGCGGCTTTGCGAAAAACCGCACGGCTTAGTCCTGATCACCGGCCCCACAGGTAGCGGCAAATCCACCACGCTGGCGGCGATGATCGACAAGATCAATCGTGAGCGGCATGAGCACATTATCACTATCGAGGATCCGATCGAATTTATTCATTCGCACAAGAACTGCATAGTCAATCAACGAGAGGTCAGCAGCGACACACATTCGTTTGCCAACGCGCTGCGGGTGGCGCTGCGGCAGGATCCGGACGTGGTACTGATCGGTGAAATGCGAGACCTGGAAACCGTGGAGTCCGCCCTTCGTATCGCCGAGACCGGGCACTTGACCTTTGCGACGCTCCATACCAACACGGCCTATACCACCATCAACCGCGTCGTCGATATATTTCCGTCGCATCAGCAGGCGCAAATACGCACTCAGCTTAGTCTGGTGTTGGAAGGAATCCTCTGCCAAAACTTGCTGCCGCGGAGCAACGGCACAGGGCGCGTCATGGCCATGGAAATAATGGTCCCCAATTCGGCCATACGAAATTTGATTCGCGAAGATAAGGTCCACCAAATATACTCGGCCATGCAAACTGGACAGGAGAAGTATGGCATGCAAACCTTTAATCAGGCCTTGGCTACCTTGTACCTAAGCAAGTACGTCGTACTGGACGATGCCTTGGCGCGGTCGCCGAATCAGGACGAGCTGCGAGATATGATCAACCGAGGGGTCGGCTTGAATCCGCAAGCCATCGGGCCGCCGGTCCGGCCGCCTAAACCGCTTAAGCCAAATACACCGCAGCCGGTGGGGAGATAGAAATATTTACTGATGATCGACAGGTTTTAACTGGGCCGGTCAAGACGGCTAGTCAATCATCGTACGGTGAGGAGGGATCAAATGCCGACATATGTATTTAAAGGACGGAACACGAGAGATAATTCCAAAATCGCAGGAGAACGGACGGCGCACAGCAAACAGGCGCTGGTCTCCTTGCTCCGTCGTGAGCAGATTTATACGACCAGCGTGCGCGAGAAAGGCAAAGAGTTTCGTTTGCCGATTCTCCGTCCCGCCAAAGTTAAGGATAAGGAGGTGGCGATTTTCGCGCGCCAATTATCCGTCATGATCGATGCCGGACTCCCTTTGGTCCAGGCGCTCGAGGCGATTGCCGCGCACAAAGAGAACAAAGTGTTCAAGGCCGTGCTGGTGCAAGTACGCAACGACGTGGAGGGCGGTATGACGCTGACCGACGCCATGCGCAAACACCCCAGGGTATTCAGCGAATTGTTTACCAGCATGATTTCCGCCGGTGAAATGAGCGGCTCCTTAGACATCCTTCTGCAGCGCATTTCCGTCTTTATTGAGAAGATCGTCAAGTTGAAAAGCGCCATGAAGTCCGCGGCGATTTACCCCAGTGTCGTCATGACCGTGGCGATTGGCGTAGTAGCGCTCATCTTATGGAAAGTGGTTCCGGTGTTCCGTACTTTGTTTGAAGGGTTGGGCGTAGAGTTGCCGCTTCCCACGCGTATTGTGATCGTCGCCAGCAATTTCGTCAGCAACTACATGATCTTCCTCGCCGCCGCCGCCGTGTTGCTCGGCTTCGGCCTCAGTTCTTACTACAAGACCAGCAACGGCCGCCATGTGATCGACCGTATCCTGTTAAAACTGCCGATTCTCGGCGAAGTCTTTAAGAAAATTGCCACGGCTCGTTTTGCGCGTACCCTTTCCACTTTGATTGTCAGCGGCATCGCCATTCTAGAAGCACTGGAGATCACGGCACGCACTACCGGAAACATCATCATCCAGGAAGCGATTTTAAAAACGCGCAAAGCCATCGAACAGGGAAAAAGCATTGCCGAACCCATGGTGGAAAGCCGGATTTTCTCACCCATGGTCACACAAATGATCGCCATCGGCGAGCAGACCGGGGAGCTGGATTCAATGCTGAGCAAGATAGCCGACTACTTCGAAGATGAGGTCGATGTCACGATGGCCAACCTGATGACCATCCTTGAGCCGGTTCTGATCGTATTTCTCGGCCTGGTCATTGGTGGCATTGTGATATCGATGTATTTGCCGCTATTCTCTCTCATCGCCAAGTTATCTCGCGGCGCCTAAGCACGCAAGGCTTAAATTAGAGACGGAGCCTGCGCCCCCGAGCGGAAGGGCCAGGCTCCGGACCCTGCCGCTCCCCTAACGAATGTCCGTAACCATAAAATATCTTTAAATTTATGGTGGATTTGCGGTAAGATACTAGAGGTCAGTTTGGCTGGCGTATCTACTGTCGCACCAATTTCAAGCTCGCCTGATTATTCGCCAGGGTGAATTTTCCGTATGAAGGTGGTAGCATGTGAACGAGTTGAAATTTTTTGTGTTGCTAATGGCATATAGACCCATCCTATGATTAAGCGGCGGGCGAGACGGAGAGAGTCCCCGACAAGCTAACCTAAGAGTGGCCTTGAGGTAGGGTTCGCAATGGAGCTTAGGAACAGGCTTTTATGGCTGATCATACTTAGATTTTTGATTGTTACCGTTTTATTCGGCGCCGTAGCTCTCATCAACATTTCCCCGCAAGTCAAGAATGGCTACATCTTTCAAATCCTCGGCGCAGTGTCGGCGCTCTCGGTCGTATACATTGTGATGTGGAGCTTGTCCCAGCGCTACAGCACCCTTTTCTACACACAGCTCATCGGCGATATGATTTTGATCTCTTACCTGGTTTATGCCAGCGGTAAAGAGATCGATCCGCATAGCACGGCATCGTTTGCTCTGTTGTATCTAGTCGTAATTGTTTATTCCAGCATTATTCTCGGACGCAAAGGCTGTTTGCTGGCCGCGGTTTTGAGCACGATTTTTTACCTCTGCACCATCTTGACCGGCTTTCTCGTTAGCGGTGAACAAATGGATTGGAAGCCGCTAAGCTTGAGATTCTCCTTAAACCTGATCGCGTTCGCTTCGGTGGCTTACCTGGAGTTTTATCTTTCGGAGCGGGTCAAGCAGACCACGCTCGAGCTGGAAGAGCATCGCACGTCCTTAGGTGATTTGCAAACACTGCACGAAAACATCATCAATAGTATTCGAAGCGGGCTGATTACGGCCGATTTGAGCGGCAAGATTATTACGATCAACCAGGGGGCTTGCGAAATCACCGGCTTCACCGCACAGATTCGAGGCGCGCACGTTACGCAGGTCGTGGGAGAGTGGTTATGGAGCAAAGTCCTGGCCACCAATTTCTCGCGTGAGCGTACCTCCTTGCGCACGGAAGTGTGGCGCCAAACGGCGCAGGGCCATGACATCTTTCTGGGAATTGGAGCCACACCCTTGCGAACCAAGCGCGGTCAGCAGATCGGATTCATCATCGCGTTTCAGGATCTGACCGAGACAAAAATTCTTGAAGAAGAGATTAAACTGAAGGACAAGATGGCGGCCATCGGCACGTTGGCCGCCGGCATTGCCCACGAGATTCGCAATCCGCTGGCGGCCATTAAAGGCTCGATACAGCTTTTACAGCAGCAACTTAAAGTCGACGAGGAAAAAGGCCGCCTCATGGCAATCATCGTGCGCGAATCCAATCGCCTGAATAAGATTGTGGAGGATTTCCTTTCCTACGCCCGGCCAAAGAAATATAAAATGCGCCGGCTCCATCTGGTTCCTCTGGTTACGGAAACCGTTGATTTGCTAAGAAACAGCCCCGAAATAAAAGAAAACCATCGAATCGAGACGGTAATGCCGGACAATGGCGCCGGCGAGCTGACGGGTGACCCAGATCAAATCAAGCAGGTCCTCTGGAATCTTGCGCAAAACGGTCTTAAAGCCATGCCCAATGGCGGCAAGCTGATGATCTCCATCGACCGGCCCGCCGGTGACCATTTGAAAGTCTCCTTCTCTGATACGGGCATTGGCATGTCCGAGGAGGAAATTCCCAAAATCTTTCAGCCCTTTTACAGCCAATTTCCCAAAGGCACCGGGCTGGGCATGTCCATTGTATATCAGATCGTCAGCGCCCATAATGGCAAGATTCATGTTCAAAGCAGCAAGGGCAATGGTACGACCATCACTCTGGAATTTCCGACAGGCTGAATTGGCCGGCCCTCGACACCGGCCCTCCCGGCGATTCCCTCGGAAGGGCTAGTGACGATTTGTTTATTTTGGTTTATAATATCATCGCAAAGCGATGTACTAAGGTTACCGACCCTGGCTAATGATTGGCAGCCTTTTTAAGCACTGACGGTTGCGCGCCTGCCCCCAGCGTAGAGTGTTAGGGGAAGGCTGGCGCCTGGAAAGGGGCCGACTGACGGCAGGGGAATAAAATTGTTATTTCGCCGCAAGAGGAAATTTCATGTATAAGATGCTGGTTGTGGATGATGAAGAAAGCATCACCCAGGTTCTTAAGACGCTGTTTAAAGGCGACTACGATGTCTCCGTCGCGTCCAGCGGAACGGATGGCCTTGCCCTCATCAAGGACCACAAGTTTGACGTGGTTATTTCCGATATCGTCATGCGTGACATCTCGGGAGTTCAGCTACTCAGGGAGTGCAAGAAGCTGTCGCCGGAAACCGTTTTTATTCTAATGACGGCCTATGCCTCCGCCGAAACGGCCATTGAAGCCCTGGGGCTTCAGGCTTACGCTTACGTCACCAAACCCTTCGATGACATTGATCTGCTCAAAGACACCGTCCGCGATGGACTGGAGCAAAACCAGAATAGTGATTTGTTTCGCAGCAAATCTTGCAAAGGGACCTGCGGCCTGCATCGCCTTTTGGACGACCGCAAGCTAAAAGAACTGATGCAATCCCTGGATCTGGGCAGGCCTGAGAACATTCTGGTTGGTGAAAGTCCAAAAATCGTTGAGATCTGCAAACTTATTTTTCGGATTGCTCCCGTCGACAGCACCGTGCTTATCACGGGAGAGGGCGGGACGGGCAAAGAGTTAATCGCCCGCGCCATCCATGACGGCAGTCGCCGCAGAGATCGACCGTTTGTGCCAATTAACTGCGGTTCGCAAGTGGAGACGTTGCTGGAAAGTGAACTTTTCGGATACAAGAAAGGGGCCTTTACCGGCGCCAATAGCGACAAGAAGGGACTTTTTGAAGAGGCCGACACCGGGACACTTTTCTTGGATGAGATTGGGGAAATGTCTCCTACCATGCAAGTCAAGCTTTTGCGCGCACTCCAGGAAAAGCGTATTCGCCGCGTGGGCGGCAACGAAGAAATATCCATCGACGTTCGCATCATTGCCGCCACTAATCAGGATTTGCGCGAGGCGGTGATCGACCGGCGCTTCCGCGAGGATTTCTACTACCGCTTGGCGGTCATCAAATTGGAATTGCCGCCCTTGCGCGAGCGCCCCGGCGATCTGCCGCTTCTGGCGGCCTATTTCCTTCACCTCTTCTCTAAGAAAGCCAACAAGGCGGTCAGTTGCATTTCCGAAGAGGCCATGCGTCACATACAAAACTACGCGTGGCCGGGCAACGTGCGGGAACTGCGCAATGCGATTGAGCATGCCGTTGCTCTGGAATCTACAAAACAGATTAAGGCGGAGCGGCTGCCCGATGAAGCGCGCTTCCCCATGACCCGCGTGACCGCCCATAATGGCTTTATCGACCTGCCCAGAGATGGATTCGACTTAGAAAAGCTCGTGGAAGAAATAGAAAAGAAGTACATCGCGAGAGCCATGGACTTATCGCGCGGCAACCAATCGGAAGCGGCAAAGATTTTAGGAATCCCGGTGCGCTCCCTTCGTTACAAGCTCGACAAAATCAAAAGGAACGTCCTCGTCCCATCATAATTCCTACCCGCCATGCCGGAATTCTGTGCATCGATTGTCGAGTATGGCCCAAAAAGCTTACCGTTTGTACAGCGCTATTGAGAAGCGCAGTGCATGCCAGTGCGAAAATACCATCGCTAACTTCCGCAATAATTCACGTGAGTCCTCCTTCTTCAGTCGGCATTACTCGAGGTAGTAGCCCAAGCGCACAGCGATGGCGCAGGGAAATCTTCCCTGTCGACCTGTCGATTTCAATGAGCCGTGGGCGAAGACGAGAATCCAAATAATGAAATGCCAACGGGTTAATGTCGTTAACCCGTTTGGTATCAAACATGCTAACGAATCCCCCGTACCAGCGGCGGTACGGTAGCAGGCTTCGTTTGAGTTTCCGGGCTATTCTCAGTCATCTCCGAGTGCATCTCCGATCGTCATGATTCCGGTTAGAGAATCGGCGCCATTCCGCATCTAAGCCTTTCTTTCGAAGACTTTCAAATTGGGGATGTCGGCCATTGATTCCGGTGCATTGGCAAAAAAGCAAAACTCTGTTCACTCCCCAAGTGGCATGCCTGCAGAGCTACCGCTGGTAATAGCAGGTTTGACAGCGACTGGCTGCGTAATTTCGGGTTAAATTTTGGGCGATATTCATCAAGGCTCGGCGGATTTGAATCTTGGTTGCAAGTATTTTCCACAGGGGAAAACGGCCTTGGCTAAGGCTAACCAAGTCGTCGCAAGACCATTTCTGATTCTGAAAAATATATAGAGGTTCGGCAAGGTGAACCGGAAACCAATGTTCCCTGGCGACACTTGCCGAAGGGCAAGCTGAGGAGTTAATTATGAGATCAAATCATCTTCCTTACGGTCGATTTCTGCAACAGTCTTTGAACGCGATTTTGGGAGTGTTTGCCCTCTGCGCGTTATTAGTATATGGCTCTGAATCCCTGTTAGCCGGTGACGATTCGGTATTCAATCCGCGCACGGGAAGGTCCTATGGAAGCATACGAGAAGCCGTAGTGGACGCTAGTCCCGATGACATCATCATCGTTGGGGCAGGAGAGTATCCTGAAACCGTCATCATTAACAAGGCAATCACTATCATCGGCGAGAAAACAGATGGTAGAAAGCCCGTGGTCATTCCGCAGGCCGATACTCCCGCCTTCGCCATTGTCAATCCACCGCGCGGGTCCCAGGTGACGATTGATGGATTCCGTGTGGAAGTAGATGCTCCGAACGATTTCGCGATTCTTGCAGAAGTTGTGGATCTGACACTACGGAACAACACCATCAATGGGACAGGTCGAGGAGTTGGCGTCAAGACCTACGTTCCCAATTCCGTAACGATCGACAGTAACAATTTTTCGAACTTTACTAAAGCTATATCCGTCGAGAACGACGGTGATTGGCCGGTATCGAATGTGTCGATTACTAACAACACCTTTGAGACGGTGAAAGAGCCGATGCTTATGACCCACTGTCCCAAGGCCACGATCGCCAACAACTCTATGCAGAATAGTAAACTGATACCCTCTTCCTCCGCGATCACCCTTGATCGCTGCCCCGGCGCGCAAGTCACCAACAACATTGTATGCCAGTTCCACTTGGGGATCTTTGTCATTAGTGGGCATGGCGCTTTTATCGGATTCAACCAAATTGGCCGGGCCGACGATGAGCTCGGCTCGGGAGTCTATGTTGCACTTTCTTCCGACGTCGTGGTGGAATCGAACAAGGTCGCAGATATCGGTTACGCCATCGTGTTTGATTATTCGATTAATGCCTTGGCGCGAAATAATTGGATGGAGTTCACGGAATACGGGTTGCACAATTCCAATCGCACGGACCCCGCCTACTTAGTCGATGCGCGTGACAACTGGTGGGGCGCCTCCGACGGCCCATCGCTGGAAGGTCCGGGCAGCGGAGTTCCGGTGAATGAAAATGTAATATATGAGCCATGGCTGCTGTTTTCGCCTAATCTGGATGACAGGAAATGCAACTAACCAGGCGCCGCACTAACGATCACCGAATGCGTCGATGGGTTCATGTCGATCAGAACCTTTTGCCCGTCTCTGACACTCCCATCCAACAGAGCTTTGCTGAGTGGAGTGACCAGTTCTTTTTGAATGGCCCGCCGAAGCGGCCGCGCGCCATAGGCCGGGTCATAGCCCGCCTGTACAAGATGTTCTTTGGCGCGCTCGGTCAGTTCGAGCTCGATATGCCGATCCAGTAAGCGATCCCGCAAGCCGGCGAGCTGTTGATCGACAATCTTCTTCAGGTCTTCATCCGACAAGCTGTGAAACACCACCGTCTCATCAATGCGGTTCAGAAACTCAGGCCGGAAATGCCGCCGCAGCTCCTCGAGCACCGCTTCTTTCATCCGCTCGTAGCCGGCGCCGGTGGACGAGCCGTGCACTTCCAAGATTCTTTGGCTTCCGATGTTCGAAGTCATGATTAATATCGTGTTCTTGAAGTCCACCGTACGGCCCTGCCCATCGGTCAGCCGGCCGTCATCGAGGATCTGCAACATCACGTTGAACACGTCATGATGCGCCTTCTCGATTTCATCAAATAGGATTACGGAATAAGGTTTCCGTCGCACGGATTCGGTTAATTGACCGCCTTCTTCATAACCCACGTAGCCCGGCGGCGCTCCGATCAAGCGGGCTACGGTATGCTTCTCCTGGTATTCCGACATGTCAATGCGAATCATGTTACGCTCGTCGTCAAAAAGGGCTTGGGCCAGCGCGCGGCCCAATTCCGTCTTACCGACGCCGGTGGGGCCGAGAAACAGAAATGACCCGATCGGACGGTTAGGATCATTCAGCCCCGAGCGCGCCCGCCATATGGTCTCCGACACGGCCGTCACGGCGGCGTCTTGTCCCACCACGCGCCGATGCAGCGCATCTCCCAAGTGCAGCAGTTTTTTTATCTCGCCTTCGAGCAACCGGGAGACCGGTATGCCGGTCCATCGGCTAACCACGCCGGCGATGTCCTCTTCATCGACTTCCTCTTTGATTAAACGGACGCCCCCCTGCTGCTCTTTACCGATCCGTCCCTCCTCGTCCCTAAAATTTCTTTCGAGCTCGGCCAGGCGGCCATAGCGCAGTTCCGCCACGCGATTAAGATCATAACTGCGCTCGGCCTGCTCGATCTCCAGCTTGGTCTGTTCGATTTTTTCCCGAAGACCCTGCAGGCGCGCCACACCTTGTTTCTCAACTTGCCATTGGCCCTTGAGCGCGTCGGCCTGTCCTTTTAGGTTGGCCAATTCTCTTTCCAGTTTTTCCAAGCGATCTTTGGAGGCCGCATCGGTTTCCTTGCGTAACGCTTCGCGTTCGATTTCCAACTGCATGACGCGGCGTAATATTTCGTCAAGCTCGGTCGGCATGGAATCAATCTCGGTGCGCAATTTGGCGGCGGCTTCATCAATCAAGTCAATCGCCTTATCCGGCAAGAACCGGTCGGCGATATAGCGATGCGAAAGTAATGCGGCCGATACAAGGGCGGCGTCTTTAATGCGGACGCCATGATGGACTTCGTAACGCTCGCGCAGGCCGCGCAAAATAGAGATCGTATCCTCAACCGTGGGCTGGTCCACCAATAAGGGCTGAAAGCGCCGTTCCAGGGCCGCGTCTTTTTCAACGTGCTTGCGGTACTCGTCGAGCGTCGTCGCCCCAATGCAGTGCAGTTCGCCACGCGCCAACAGGGGTTTGAGGAAATTGCCGGCATCCATGGCGCCCTCGGCTTTGCCGGCGCCCACGACGGTGTGCAGCTCATCGATAAAAAGAATAATTTTCCCTTGCGAGGCTTGCACTTCTTTAAGCACAGCCTTGAGGCGCTCTTCAAACTCGCCGCGGTATTTGGCGCCGGCGATCAGGGCGCCCATGTCCAGCGTGATAATACGTTTTTCCTTGAGACCTTCCGGTACATCGCCGCGTATGATGCGTTGCGCCAGCCCTTCGACGATGGCCGTCTTACCCACTCCGGGCTCGCCAATCAGCACGGGATTGTTCTTGGTGCGCCGGGAAAGAATCTGTATGACGCGACGAATCTCTTCGTCGCGGCCGATGACGGGGTCCAGTTTCCGGCCCGTTGCCAACTGCGTGAGGTCCCGGCCATAGCGTTCCAACGCTTCATAGGTGTTCTCAGGACTAGGCGAAGTGACGCGCTGTTGCCCGCGTACATCCTGCAAAACACTGAGCAGCTTGTCGCGCGTGATACCGAACTCTCGTAACAGATTTCCAGTGACGCCGCCGGCGTCGACCATGGCCAGTAACAAATGCTCAACCGATATATATTCGTCCTTGAGCTTCTTGGCTTCAGCCTCGGCCGCGAGCAACACTCGATTTAACCGGCTGGTGATATAAAGTTGATCAGCCGCGGCGGGACCCGAAACCTTCGGCAGGCGGGCCAATTCGGTTTCTATGCGGGTTTTGATAAGGTCGATAGGCACGTCCGCTTTCTTGAGGATCGATAAAGCGAGGCCGCGGTCTTGCTCCAACAAGACGCCAAAGAGATGTTCAACGTCTAGCTGTTGGTGACTAAGGCGCATTGCTTTCGCCTGAGCCGCGTTGAGGGCTTCCTGCACTTTTTCAGTGAACTTACTGGGGTCCATTTTTCCACTCCTTTATCGAAAGAGCCCCGCCCTGCGGGGCGAAAGCATAAAGCCTGGGGTGGAGCGCAGCGGAACCCCAGGGTGTGAGATCGTGACATGATCCTCAGCCCCGACAAGGTCGGGGCGACAGCACTGTACCGGAGGAACGCCAACCTGCTGTCGCCCCGCAGGGCGGGGCTTATAGTGTAAGAGTGACGCATACCTGGGGCTCACGCCCCAGGCTTTATGCTGTCGCCCCGACCTTGTCGGGGCTCGGCGCTTCGGGCCACCAAAATGTCCAAACTCTAGTCGCCGACCTAAAGGTCTGCGCCACCCATTTGAAAAATACGAAATGAATATATGAAACGATATACTTAGCCAAACGGATTGGCGCCCTTGTGCGTGACATAATCCATATACGATCGGGCACACAAAATATAATTGCTGACCAACTGTCCGTCAAGCGGCTAAAGAAGATCGTAGAAATTTCCGCCAAGGGGGAAGTCCTTAGCGAGAATTCCCAGCCCAGCACCATCTGCGTTACGATTGTGTTATCATACAATCCAATTGAGATTTTACGGTGAGGACGTCATGCTTCGTTTAGCCATGCGCGAAGATTTGCCATATATTCAGCAATTGGCGGAACAAGTGTTTTCTCAGTTCGGTGACTACCGCCGTATCCTGACGCAGTTTTTTCATTCACCGGCGGTCAAAACGTTCCTTTGGGACGTGGCAGGAAAGGCGGCCGGCCTAGCCATGGTAGAACGAATTTGGAATCCCAAAACAAAATCCTACTATGTTGATCTCTTGGCGATCGCCGTAGAGCCCTCGTGGCAAGATCGGGGCGTCGGCGGCCAGTTGTTGAGCGCCGTCATCGAATGGGTGCGGCAGCAAGGCAGCACGCACATGTTCCTTTCCGTGGCCGAAACCAATGCCGGGGCCCAGAGATTTTTCAGGAGATATGGATTCCTTAGAGTTGCAGAAAACGATGGCTATTATCCCGCCGGGCAACAAGCCCACTTAATGGCCAAGGAGCTGGATTAGGGCGAGACGCGGTTGGGCCGGCTCCCTAGAACTATTGTAACTGTTCACGGGGATCGGGCGATATTGCTTGGATTTCTTTTCCAGAGACTTCCGCAATCCGTTAAGCACTCGCCCGATTACACAACCTCTAGATCACGATAATTCCTAACAGTCATCAATACCACGGGGCCCTTGGTAAAATTTTTGCACGGACGATCATCACCACGGAGGGTAACTTAGCGATGACTGTGCGTTCTCAGCTAATCAGCGTAAAACAACGCTGAAGCCTTGTTTCCAGACGATCCTGGTGATTCTCGTGCAAAATTCAGGTATTAACCGTGTATGGAAAGGGCCGCGGTGGGGAAATTGTCCGAGGAGACTCGATGCTTGGATCGCGCTATGGGACTTAGTTGGGGAAGAAATAAGCCGGCGCGGCGATTCCTGCCAATCGTCTTGCCGTGGCTGGCAGCCATTTTTTATCTACTTACGCAAATTCATGGCCGTGCCCTCAGTCCGAAACTTGAGCGCTTTGAATTCTGCCAAGGGCACATGGGCACTCAGTTCCGTATGATTCTTTATGCAAACTCAGCCGCCGGCGCCCAGGCCGCGGCAGAGACTGCGTTCACCCGCATTGCGCAACTCGATCTGATGATGAGCGATTATCTTGAGGACAGCGAATTAACGGCTGTTGGCCGGCAGGCAAGCGGTCCGCCGATTCCAGTCTGTGAAGAATTGTTCCGCGTCCTTAAGAAGTCACAAGTCATGTCGAAGCGATCGCAAGGGGCTTTTGATATTACGGTGGGCCCGGTGGTGCAACTTTGGCGGCGAGCGCGTCGCACGGCGGAATTGCCGGATCCGGCGCGTTTGTCGGAAGCGATGGCTTTGACCGGTCACCGCAAAATGCACCTGTACGAGCAGACGAGGTCCGTACGGCTTGCACAGTCCGGCATGCGACTGGACCTTGGCGGGATTGCCAAGGGCTACGCCGCCGATGAGGCCATTGTGCTATTAAAAAAACGTGGCATTACACGCGCGCTGGTAGCCGCAGGGGGAGACATTGTGGTAGCGGAAGCGCCGCCAGGGACCGAGGGCTGGGTTATCGGCGTGGCCTCGTTAAACTCGCAGGACGAGCCGTCGGCCTGCCATTTGCTGCTGCGTCACAGCGCCGTTTCTACATCCGGCGATGCAGAGCAGCACGTGACCATCGGCGGGATTCGTTTCTCGCACATCATAAATCCAAAGACCGGCATGGCATTGACCGGTCGACGACGCGTAACCGTCGTCGCCAGAGATGGCATCACGGCCGACGCCCTGGCCACAGCGCTTTGCGTGATGGGCTCTGTCCGTGGCCTCCAGCTCATCGAGACAACTTCCGGCGCGGCGGCGCAGTTCGAAGAAGAATCTGAAACTGGTAAACGCACGACGATCTCCCGGCGCTGGTCCGCCTTTCCCAAATCCTGTCCATAACCTTCGAATTGTGCAATTATCCGTCAACTTTTTCGTCGCACGCGGATTTTACATCTGAGTTGTTTCCTTACCCCAGATACAGTTTCCACTAAGTACCGGCCCGCGTTCGTATTCATAGACTTAGGAAGAGGGGGCGCAGCCACCGGCGCCCCCCCCGAAAAAATATAATTTGGTTTTTATTACGCGTAGCCTGGCCTACGTCAGGACTATTTTGGCGACGCCGTTGGTGAGATTCGAGTAAAGTACGCGTCGGGATCCCCATCGCGTGCATCCGACCATGACACCAAAACGTCCGTTCCTACACTTATCGCCGTTAGATAATCGCCCATATTTGGGGATATGTCTGAACGCGCCGAGGACCAGTTACTAGCCACATCGGTAATTCGTATATTCGGCAAGAAAGTCATTCCCCCGTCCGTCGACTGGGCCAGGTAAACATTAGTAATGCCGGTGCCCGGATTCTCGCGTCGGTCATAGAAGACTACATTAACGTTGCCACTGCTGTCCACGCTGACGCTGGGGGACCATTGGAGAGCCGTGGCGCCATCGTCATTGACAACGATAGGTTCACTCCACGTCTGGCCCTGATCATCGGAAGAGCTCAAGTACGCGTCGCCGTTGCCGCTGGGACAAGAGCTATGCCAGGCAACATAGAGACGGCCGTTTTGCGGACCTCCGCTGAGGTCAATGGCTACGCTGGGAAACGCCGGAACCTGGCCGCGGCTGAATCCCGGCACCGTGAAGGCGCAAAGATTTGCAATCGTAACTGGTGACGTAAACGTGCCGCCCCCATCCTCGGACCTCGCCATCACGATGCGCTGGCTGGCTGATGGCCAGCCAATGTTCCAGGCCACATAGACTTCGCCGTTAGGTCCGATAAGCGGATTGGCGCCAATGCCACCGCCTCCGAGGCGCGCCGGTGTTGTGCTGTTCCACGTGGCTCCTTGATCATCGGAATGAATCACTTCAATCTGCTGGCTGCGTCCATAGGCCATATACACGCGGCCGGTCGCCTGGTCAACCGCCAGCCATTCCTTGTCGATCAGGCCGCCGCGGCTGACCGCTTCCACAGGTGTGTTCCATGCTACTCCGTCGGGGCCGGCAACGCCGCGGCTTATAGACATGCCATTGAAATTGCTGCTGATGCCGGATACATAGAATGAGCCGTCCGGTCCAATGGCCAGCGCCGGATCACCATTGCTCCAACGACTAAGTCCGCCGGGCAAGGTTCCGCCGTCGGTAAAAGTAGCGCCGCCATCGAGAGAGTATCCCCAGCCAACCGTGGAGTGATTGGTGCAATAGAATCCCTTCGATTCATTCCATGCCACGACGATTACATCTCCGTTGGCAGCTATACTAGTTTCGCTCTGGGTATTGCCACGCCCACCACAGAGCTGTCGATCGTTGACTAAAATATTTTCGCCGACCATCGGGCCTAAAATAACCCGCCGATTCTGATCGGGAGAAAACTCTTCGGCAGGAACATACTCAGGCGCCGGCCGCACGCCGTCGGAATCCTCTGCCTCCACCGTATCCACGCCCTCTTCCGACGGGTGATTATAGAACATGGCCATCCATTCCGTCATAGGAATGCCCGATCGCAAGAATTCGATATCATTTAGAACGATATGCGCCGGCGCCACTGAAAAATTATTTTCAGCGGAGGCGGAGGTAACCGCAGTTGTGAGTATCAGCACAAGCCAAGCGACAGTGCCTCTTGTCATAGAAATTGCCTCCTGAAGTGATAGGGTTTAATTTGGTGGAACCATCCAGGGCCACCCGAGAGCATGATCCTCTCTATAGTGGTAATAGAAGCATAGTGCAATTTGCCGGGCAAGGCAAGAAGATTCTGCGCGCACCTCCTTTGTTCAGGAGGTTATCCATATATCTATATATCTTTGAATAAGGAATGTAACCAATAGTGATCGGCAGGCTACATTGCGCGAAGGTTTGCGCCTTGGTCTGCGGCCATAATTTCCTTCGTCCGGAACGGCGCCCCGTTAGTCATTTACAAGCGGTATCGATTTGGATATACTCTGTTCCTCGTTTAGCTAATCAACGGATCAATGACTGTAATCGCCTTATGGGAACCATACTCATTAAGAATGCTCTGCTGATTGCCACCTGCAATGATCGCCGGGAGAAAATCCCGCACGGTTCGATTTATATTTCAGACCAACAAATCACGGAAGTTTCCGCCGTCGATATTTCACGACCGGCGGACGTCGTTCTCGACGGGCGCGGGAAATTGGCTTTGCCCGGGTTGATTAATACGCATCACCATCTTTACCAGACGCTCACGCGCAACATTCCCGAGGTTCAGAACGCGTCGCTCTTTACATGGTTGGTCGGCCTTTATGAGATTTGGCGAGAATTGACGGCCGAAGGCGTTTTTATCAGTGCTCAAGTCGGCATGAGCGAGTTGCTGCTCTCGGGCTGCACGACGACAACGGACCATTTGTATCTCTTTCCCCGTGTAGGCGGCGCGCAATTCATCGACGAAGAAATAAGAGCGGCGCGGGAACTCGGTATGCGCTTCCAGCCGACGCGCGGCTCGATGTCACGCGGGCGCCGGGATGGTGGCTTGCCGCCCGACGACGTTGTTCAAACCGAATCGGAAATTTTGCAGGACTGCCGGCGAGTCGTTAAGGCTTACCATGATCCTGCGCGATTTTCGATGTGCCGGGTTTCGCTGGCGCCCTGTTCGCCGTTTTCAGTGACCACCGATTTGATGCGGCAGACCATAGAAATGGCCCGGCGCGAAGGACTGCACGTGCATACGCATCTGGCCGAGACCTTGGATGAAGAAGCGTATTGCTTGAAGATATACGGCTGCCGGCCGGTCGAATATCTTAATTCCGTCGGCTGGCTCGGCAGCGATGTTTGGTTGGCGCATTGCGTCCATCTTAATGAAGACGAAATCAAACTATTTGCCGATACCGGCACGGCAGTGGCCCATTGCCCGACGTCCAATATGCGCCTCGGCTCGGGCATTGCTCCGGTACCCCAAATGCTCGACCACGGGATCACGGTGGGCTTGGGCGTCGATGGCTCCGCTTCCAATGACGCCTCGAATATGTTGGCTGAAGTCCGCCAGGGTCTGCTCGTGCATCGACTGCAAGCACCGGTTGAAAAATGGCTGGCGGCCGAAGACTTGCTGTGGCTGGCCACCCGTGGAGGCGCCCGCGCTTTGGGCCGAGACGATATCGGGTCGATTGAAGTCGGCAAGGCCGCCGATATTGTTTTAATTGATCTCGAGCAGATAAACTATGCCGGCGCGCTCAGCGACCCGCTAGCGGCCGTAGTTTTCTCCCAGTCGTTTAACCATGTCGATACGGCTATCGTTAACGGGAAAATTCGCGTTCAGTACGGCCGGTTGGTAAATGTAGATGCGACCGCTTTGATTCGTCGAGCCAATGAGATTTCTCAGACGATGATCGAGACGCGCTATGCCAGGAAGCCATAAGCGAGGGAGCGCCGCGACGTATGAAAACAGAACCGCCTGCGGAAGCGGGCGGGTGGCCGAGACGTGTAGGCCGCGGCACACCCGGTCGCTACCGCTCCCGGTTCTGTTGAGCCCGGAGTTATTTTCAAGGGAGTTATTCATGCCCTGGGTGGGGCACCCCGACGAATGAAAATAGCAACGATACGCCTGGGAGCGCCCCGACTACCGTCGGGGCAAGGGTGGACGCAATTCGCTACGGGATTTGCCGGCAGAGATGCCGGCGCTCCCAGGTATTTTCAAGGGAGTCCGTCATGCGCCCTTTGGGCGCGCACCACGACGTATGAAAATGGCAACCTGGAAGCTCCGGCAGCCTTGCCGGCAAGAGTGGACGCGGTCTGCGACGAGATTCGCCCCGACGGTAGTCGGGGCGCTCCCAGGTATTTTCATAAGAGGTCCCGGCATGCTGCTTAACCTGGAGCGTTATCACCGACCGAAAACTTTGGCGCAGGCCTTAGCCCTACTCAAGAACGCCCAAGGCCGTGTGATCGTGCCGATCGCAGGCGGCACGCGTCTGGTCGCCTCCCAGAGACGAGACGTGCAGGAAGTTGTCGATATCAGTCGCTTGCGACTTAACTATATACGGCTGACCGATCACGGTTTGGTTATTGGGGCCATGACAACGTTGCAGACGTTGGTGGAAGCCCACTCCTTGCGCCAATCTCCCTATCACATCATTGCGCAGGCCGCACAGGCGACCACAGTCTCGAAGATGCTGCGCAACGTCGCCTCCCTGGGGGGCGATTTGGTTACGCTTTCACCATATTCTTGCTTAGCTACGGCGCTGTTGGCGCTTGACGCCGTGCTTCACGTGGCGACCGACACGGATCAGGGAACCGTACTGCCGCTCGCCCAATATTTCATGGCGGGGACGGATCGCCGGCTACCGCTGGGCATTGTGACCGAAATACGCGTACCGCGGCATGCGGCTGATACGCGGGCGACCTTCTGCAAGTTAAGTCAAATTCCCTCGAGCCCGGCCTTAATCAATGTCGCCGCGCTGCTTGCCCTATCTGATGGCGTTTGTCAGACGGCGCGCCTAGCCATCGGCGCCGCCGAGCCGGTACCCATTCGATTGACACTGATGGAAGCGCTTTTGGAAGGTCGATCTTTGAACACTGCCGTCATCGACTCCGTCCTCGAAAAAGCCGTAGAGCATCTGCAACCCTTCTCCGACACCCACGCCGGCGCCGACTATCGAAAGACAGTCGCGCCCGTCCTCGCCCGCCGGGCCCTATTGGCATGCATGAGCAATGACTCCAAGTAAGCGCCTCATCCCAGTCGGGCGTTATATTCTATTCGCGCCATGATGAATATGTATGGAAGAAAACGACGATGGCCTAGAAATTGATCTTCCCCCGTATGACGCTGTCGCCCGCTTTGCGGGCGGGTCATCAGGTCATGTTCTCACATCATGGGGATCCGCTACGCTCCATCCCAGGCATTATTCTTTCGCCTGCTTCGAAGACAATCTGACTCTCCCGCCCAGTGGGACCACATAAAATGTCCAAACTCCAGGAACCGGTTGCGGTAACAACCGGCTAGGGCCGGACCATCGTACCCGCCCGCTGCCGCAGGCGGTTCTGTTTCGGTACCACGTGTGAACACTTATAAGAACTGGTTAAACCTATTTGTGATTTATATCACAGACATTAGAAAAGGATAGCTGTTAGAGTATGTCCAGTTTAGGTCTGGATCCGAAATACGGAAGAATTCCAGATGATGCGGCATAGGGAAGAGTGACGCCTAACTAAAAGATGTCAAGGATAGTAACAAGCCGACCTGTCTAGGCGATTAGGGCAGATACTTCTCGGGTACATGCTTTCGGTCGGGATATCACAAGATCAGCATCGAAGTTCCCTTGACGGTTTGGGAGTCAAGTCTCTTGTCGGAGTGATTTGAAATTACAATACAATTTGAAAGGGAGGCAAAAGTGCAAAGCATGAGAACTGCGAAACCGTGGCTTTTTTTTGTGTTGTTTCTGACGGCGATTTGTTTGACTGAGTTTATGACTACTCCAAGTATGGTCTTCGCGCAAGGCGAGAGCCCGGACTTGGTACCGTGGAACATGGACCGCTTCAGAGTCACGCAACGGCTAGGCGGCCCGACGCTGGAGTACGGTAACTTGACCGCCAATATTGGGGCCGTGGATTACAAACGTCCCCGGAATCCGGATGGGACCTGGTCATTTACTGTCATCTATCAATATACTCTGTCCGTCGAACAGGATGGCGAGTGGGTACAGATTGATCAAAGAGACAAGCCGATCATTTGCACCATCGATATGTATACCGCAGCCGCTTGTATACAGGAGCATGGTCGGGTGTTTACCTGCGATGCCAATCAAGGGATTAGCCGCGGCTGGGCAGACGATTATTTCCCAACCTTACAAGGACAATGGGTTTTCCTCGGCGATTACACGGGCCGATTTTGGCTAAACGGTAAATTGGATCCCTATCAGCAACTGCAAGCGGACGGTCTCCCGCCGGAGTCCGTGGATGCCAACCCCGATAACAATGACATCGATGTCATATTGACGTGGGATGGCAGCGCCGTTACGGTTGAGGAAACCATTCGTAGTTATGATAACCCCTGTTAATTGCTTTCAGAGGTTGCCAGAGTTCAGAGATCGAATTGGGTAGGGGGTTGCAGGCTTGCGCGCATCTTTCGGGGGGTTCGATACGCGTTACAGGCCGACTCTGAACTCTGGCACTTCATGTTTCAGGCCAACCCGCACGTAAGGCAATCATTGACTGAATCGACCAGGGAGGAATTATGTTTCGATGCACTATTATTTCAAGGCGTGTATTGTCATTACTGATCACCCTGCTTTGCGCAGTGCTGCTGACGGCTGATTTATGGTGTACCGCTCAAGCGGCGATGGACAATCCCGCGGAAACGTATGTTTCTTTTATTACGCGGCGAGATTTTTCCGTGGGCAACCGCCCGCGATCCGTGGTCCTTGGCGATTTTAATCGTGATGGTGTACCTGACTTGGCCGTCGCC
Organism: Acidobacteriota bacterium; assembly: GCA_016179055.1. GTDB lineage: Bacteria > Acidobacteriota > UBA6911 > JACOSC01 > JACOSC01 > JACOSC01. Next base: position 20,617 of record JACOSC010000182.1, on the reverse strand, counting down.
AACGAGGGCTCTAACAGCGTCTCAATATTACTTGGGCGCGGCGATGGGACCTTCCAAGAAGCTCGGCGCATCAGTGTCGATATCAATCCGTGTGCCCTTACTCTCGGCGATTTCAATGGGGATAATTTCATAGATATTGTTGCGGCCAATGCCGGATCGAATACGGTCTCCCTGGTGCTCGGCAATGGGGATGGTAGTTTCCAAAAGGCCGTGGCCTTCGCCGTGGGAACCGCCCCGCGCTCGGTGACCGCTGCCGATTTTAATCGCGATGGCATTCTCGATTTGGCGGTAGCCAATTCCGGATCCAACACGATTTCCGTCTTAATGGGTACTGGAGACGGTACCTTTCAAAACACACAAACTCTCGCGGTGGGGACTTCACCGCGCGCAGTTATTGCCGTCGATTTTGCGGGGGATGGGCGGCTTGGACTGGCCGTGGCTAATTCCGGTTCCAATACCGTTTCTGTCTTGTACGGCAACGGTGATGGAACATTTCAAAATTCAATGGACTTGGCCGTGGGCCGGGAACCGAGATCCATCGCTGCCGGAGACTTCAATGGGGACAACCGCATGGATTTAGCCGTGGCGAATTGGCGCGGCGACAGCGTGTCGATACTTATCGCCGATGGTCATGGCCGATTCAATCCCGAACAGCATTTCCCCGTAGGCGACTATCCTTTGTCGGTGATTGCGGCGGATTTTGACGGGGATGGAAAGATGGACGTGGCCACGGTCGGCCAAGAGGATGAGGCATCGATACTGCTCGGCAATGGCGATGGCAGTTTTCAAAAAGCCAAAGAATTTGATCTAGGAAGTGGACCCAGCAGTGTAGTTACCGGCGACTTTAACGGCGACGGCCATCTGGATCTGGCCACTGCCAATGCTTTCTCTAATAATATTTCAGTGCTACTCGGTCTCGGTCACGCAGAATTCCAGCAAGCCCTTAATCTAAAGGTCGGGCGGGTTGCTTTCTGTACATCTAATTCCATCATCGCCGAAGACCTCAATGGTGACGGTCGATTGGACCTGGCAGTAACGAGCATTGGCGCCAATAGCGTTTCCGTGTTGTATGGCAACTCGGATGGCAGTTTCCAGCCGGCGCAGTACCTCGACGTTGGAGTACTGCCGAGTGCCCTGGTGGCCGCCGACTTTAATAATGATGGTAAGTTGGATATGGCCGTGGTTAATACCGGCTCGCATAGCCTGACCCTCCTGCTCAGCACGGAGTCCGGCGCGTTCGAGCGGAGAGATATGATGGAGTACATGCTGGAACCACATTCCATGGCGACCGGTGACTTTAATGGGGACGGTCAAGCGGACCTTGCTATTGTGAATTGGGGAACCAACGATGTTTTGATGTTGCTGGGGCGTGGCGATGGGACCTTTGACGTGGGCAGTAGTTTCGGCGTAGGTGATGCCCCACATGCCGTAACCATAGGTGACTTCAATGGCGATGGTAAACTGGATATCGCAACCGCTAATTGGGTCTCGCATAACATTTCCATTTTATTGGGCAACGGCGACGGCAGCTTCCAACCGGCCATCACTATCGCGGTCGGCCTCAGCCCTCATGCCATAACCACCGGTGATTTTAACGGCGACGGCAAGCTGGATCTGGCCGTAGCCAACGCCGGCTCCGATGATGTGTCGATCTTGTTGGGCGATGGAACAGGCAATTTCCGAATAGCGCCGCGCTGCCGCGTCGGCGTACGTCCGGAAGCGCTGACAGCAGCCGATTTCAATGGAGATGGCATAATCGACTTGGCGGTCAGCAATGAGGACGCCAACGATGTGTCCATCTTGCTTGGTCTAGGGGATGGTACTTTTTTGGCTCCGGTTGATTTTGGAACGGGACACGGGGCGACCACCATCATTACCACCGATATCAATTCTGATGGTAAGCCGGATCTGGCGATTGTTAATGAGGACTCCAGCACCGTCTCTATTCTTATAAATAGTACCCCTAATAAATAGTACCTTCCCAGCTTACGGACTCTGCCTTCGTTCACTGAGAAGGGTCTTCTCAGCCCCGTAGGGGCAGCATGTTTATAGCCTGAAGCGATTGAATAGGTCTCAAGCTCCATCGGAGCGGCATGTACAGAGCCTTTATTATCAAAGCCTGCACATGTCTTCCCAAGTCTCCTCGTTATTCGGTGTGTCGTTTTACGACAAGCTGGGGGACTCCTTAGAAACTTCCTTAGTTTCTTCGTAACTGTTCAGGGCGGTCACCGGCCGGTCCCTGAAAGGGACCTTGTTAATAGCCGTGGGTGGCGCCCCGCGCCACCCACGGAATGGCATCACCCCCGACCGGACCCTGAAAGGGTCCACGTAAGGTTCGGTGTGAATAAACGACTGCGACCTTTCAGGGTCGGCCCGCGCGGGGTTACGGTCCGGAGGTGGCGAAGCGCCACCTCCGGCTATTAACCGCGTCCCCTTCAGGGACAGGATGCCGTAGGGTCACCTTTTGTCGATAGGCTCCTCAGCGGACTCCTTGAACAGTTACGTTTCTTCTTGGAATCTGCGTGCCGTCTTCGCAAGCTGGGGGACTCTTACGGAGCTTAACTGTTTTGGAATACCGGTTACTATAAACAGGTCTCCCCTACGGGGCTAAGAAGCCTGCCTGAATAGTTACAATCAATTTATGAAACGATGTGTTTAGTACGGCAGTCCGGCCAGTTTTCGGCTTGCTCGTTCGGCGATGGCCGCCGTGACATAGGACGTGTTGCCTCCCGGCGGCGACGAAAGGACACTCACGTCCATGACATAAAGTCCTTCATATAGGCCGCCCTCGTTATGGAAGACTTGGCCATCCGCGTTGACCACACCGTAACGCGCGTCTTCGCCCATGCGGCAACTACCCGACGGGTGCAAGGTAAACTGATCCTCGCGTAATTCGTCCCAGGACTTTAAGGCCTTTCCGCCGGGGAATGACTCGAGGACAGAATGAAACATTCTTTTAGCAGCTTCGTGCATACGCGTGGTCTTGAGACCGGCTCGCCACCGAACGGTGGGTATGCCGGCCACGAGTTCTACGGAGCCGTCATCGCCGTCAATACCCATGACGCCCACACTGATCATCCGGGAGCCATATTGCTTCATAACCTGCTTGTGGTTGACGCCGTAAAGACTACGTTCACGAGTCTCCCCTGGCACGCCCAATAAAGCGGCGGGCCCGATGGGAAGCGCCATTATGGGTTGGTAGATGAACTTGGGCGGGTCTGTGTCATCCGGAGGCGAGTGTAGCTCGGGGTGTCGCCAGAAGTAATCGCATGTGGTTCCGATGATCTTGCCTTTATAAGTCTCCAGTTCGGCGGCGGCGCCCGGCGGCAATCGAGCGGGATCGGGAAGGGCTTGCTCGGAGACGATCCCGAAAAGGATGTTGTCTCCTCCCATCGACAGGTGTTTTCCAACGTGATCGCTAAGGCGAAGTTGGCCCGTAAGCCTCCCTTTTGAACGCAGCAAGATTTCTGGAGTGCCGATAGCGCCTGCTGATAGGACGACAAGTTCCGCCACGACCGTTCTCGTGCGGATTTCTCCACTGCGTTTGTAGACAATCTTATAACCACCGCCGCGCCTTGTCTCAATCTTTTCCACGGAGCATTCTGTGCGAAATTCAGCCCCCAACTGTTCGGCGGCGGGGACGTAATTCATCATTAGAGATTGTTTGCGGGCAAACACGCAGCCGGTGGTGCACCAACCGGAATTCACACACTGTTGTAGGGCCACGTCGACTGGGTTGCAGCTCGTCTCCGGTTCCGGCGCATTTTCCTGCTTCAGGAAGTTATAAACACATCGAGCAAATACCCAATCTTTTTTTGGCACCAGCTTCCAATGGTCAGCGGGGTCCTCGCTTTGCCACAGCAAAGAGGTCACGTTCAGTCTCTCTCGGACGTAAGCATAGCCCTTGTCCAGTTCGTCATTGCTGATCGGCTCGGGCCAAATCCGCCGTCCGTCGTCGCGCGTTTCAAATACCTCAGCCGGCGGCCGGAAACACACCGAGCTATAAACCAGAGAGCCGCCGCCTACGCCCTTGCCGGTAAGAACAACGGCCGCCCGATCACTGAGAAAGCCATAGCCCATGTGGACATCAAAGAGTTGTGTGAGATAGGACAGGCATTGGCTTTGTTGGAATCTCTTCGCATCCCCCGAGTAACCCCAGCGGTAGCCCTTCTCCAAGACGAGCACTCGACGGCCGGCCTGGCTTAAATTAAAAGCGGCTACTGAACCGCCAAATCCAGAACCGATGACACAAACGTCTATCGTTTCGTCAGACATGAACTCACCTGCTTTTCTAGCCGATTAAACCATGCGTATTTGCACGCCAGAACCTTCTAACACGTTACCCCACGTTTACAATGTAGCTTTTCTGAACAACTGTGGCAATTTTTTATGCTTGAAATTTATCCCGTTTCGAGAGGCCGCGTACGACGGGCCGCGCGGCATTGTACATCGCGCAGCCATCGTTCCGGCTCCTTTTCATTCCGGTTAGAATCACACCGCGCTGGTTTGAGGCAGAAGCCGCTCTAATAATATGGGCTGATCTCATAGGAGTAATCGTCAAACCCACTGTTGGGACCAGGAAATCCAATGTAATTCCGTCCGATGAATTGACGAGACTCATCGGCAAGGTCGGCATAGAAAGCCGCCTTAACCAGCATCAAGGCGGTCCAATATTTCAAATGGTAGCCAGGAATAATCCACATCATAAGCTGGATCTTATCTTGCCGTTCGCTTAGTCGTAGATCCTTGAACTTCCGCCCGCGATGAAATACAAAGGCATAAAGGTCAAGGTCTTTGACCCATAGCTTGAGAAAGCCGACGTTTAACCAGCCTAACGATTGTGGCAGAATTTTTTCCCAGAACCTTACTACTTTGCCCTCGATTGCTCCAGGGGCTCCTTCAGGGTCTTCAACCTCTTCAGGGAACGATGGTTCAAAGGGACCGGGTACTACCGCATCGAAGAGAGCCCCCAAGGTTTGTTCTTCATGGGCCGTAAGCCGTGTGGCTTCGTCGTCGGCGCAATCGCCATGCAGCCAGTCCAATATGGAACTGTGGCCAATGACGGTTGCGACGCTGAGTGTAACCGTTCCGATGAAGTGGCGCCGATGCATGCCTCCGTTGATCATAAGCTTTCCATAGCCCTCTGTGGATTTGAAAATATAAGAACTATTCTCGGTAACCGACACCTACAGTAGTTCCAGTCGTACGGCTTTTCTTCCTCACCTATGAGCAGGGATTCAGTCGGGCCAATTTTGTTTATTTCACATACGGTTTATCATACTGGAACTTCTGAGAACTCCCGCGGCCTGTCCAAGCCGAGAATACTACTTGTTTATACTAGTCAGGGTGATCTGGAAACTCTGTGATCTTCGTCACAGAAATAAAATTAAGGTAACGACTCAGGGGAGTCTGCACTGATAGAGAACCGACGGCGGTAGCGACCGGGTCTATGTGCCCGGCGGCGCAGGTGATTGAACAGTTACAATAATTTTATCGGCATTCGATATATTACTTCGTAAGTCAATGGGCCATCGCGAGAAAGTAGGCGTGCACGCGATTATCCACGGTGAGTTCGGGATGAAACGTGCTGACTAGAATGTTTCCCGATCGGACCAAGACCGGCCGGTTCTGCGCGCGAGCCAACACGGAAACGGAAGGGCCGACGCTCTCGATGATGGGCGCGCGGATAAACACCATCTCAAGCGGCTCATTAAAGCCGGCACATGGGCCAACTTCGATAAAGCTGTCCACCTGACGTCCGTAGGCGTTGCGGCGAACGACCAGGTCTATGAGGCCCAGGCTGAACTGCGGCCGATCTATGACCTCCGCCGCTAATAAAATCGCGCCGGCGCAAGTGCCGAAAATTGGCCGCCGAGCCTTGGCATAGGCCTTAAGCGCCGGTTCAAACCCGGCCGCTTGAATAAACTTGACCATAGTGGTGCTCTCGCCCCCGGGTAGGATCAGACCATCGGTGTCGCGGAGTTGCTCCGGGTGCCTGATCTCGCAGTAAGGCATATCTAAACGCGCCAAGACACGCGTGTGGGCCTCAAAATCGCCTTGTAAGCTTAACACGCCAATTTTCATGCAACCCTCACTCGCATCAGCCCGGATCAAGCCAGAACATAAATCGGAGAGGCGAAATGACGTCAAAAAGATACAGAACCGAGAGCGGTAGCGACCGGGTTGACCCGTTGTGAAAGGGTTCGCCACCCGGTCGCTACCGCTCCCGGTCTGTAAGAGTGGGCCCGCTAAAATAATAGTTTATGCCCGCTCGCAGTATACCTAACTCGGACGAGCCGGAACAAACAGGTTAAAATATGAATCGGCCGCGTAGCGGCTTAATGACTTTAGCCGTGCCCTTTAGGGCACGGGTCCCATGGGCCCATTGCATACTCCGTCGCGTCAGCGACGATTGATTCCGCCGATCCTGGCGATCTACCGGCACCCTAGAAAATTCAGTCCCATAAATAACGCTCGACAATTGGCAGTGGCGTGCAGTGTAGGTACTGGCCATAATTGCTATCCCGTGGCGGCGGTTCAATCGTCGCTACGCGACGAAAGGGATTTCCGCCGCCGGACCGACCGTGCCTTGAAAGGCACGGCTAGAGTCATTAGGCCGCTACGCGGCCGACTTATGTACGTGTGTCAACCTATAAATAGTTACCTACGTAACCCGGACGAGCCGCCACCAAAAAGGTTTACTGAATAACGAATCCATACTAACCGGAATTAAATCTTTCGGCCATTAATTTCTTTTTCCATTTTGGCAAGAATCTCAGCACAAACGGACTAATATCGGACAGACAGTTGGTCCAGACGTTCTTCCATCTACCAGCCACGCGTTTGCAGCTTGTCTTTTTCGTCCAATTTGGCGATGTCAATCCCCTTCATGGGCTCCGCCAGGTCTTCCGAAACTTGCAAGAGAATGTTTGCTTCGCGGAAGTGAGTCACCGCTTGCACAATGGCTTGGGCGCGGCGCGCCGGATCTTCTGATTTAAAAATACCCGACCCGACGAACACCGATTCGGCGCCGAGCTGCATGGCCAGTGCGGCATCGGCCGGTGTGGCGATCCCGCCGGCGGCGAAGTTCGGCACCGGCAGTCGGCCGTTCTTGGCCACCATACGGACGAGCTCAAAGGGCGAGCCCAAGCGCTTGGCTTCGGCCATCAGCTCCTCTTCAGGAAGCACGGTCAAGGTCTTGATTTCTTTTTGAATTTTGCGCAAGTGCCGTACCGCTTCCACGATGTTGCCCGAACCGGCCTCGCCTTTCGTGCGGATTAAAGCCGCGCCCTCGGCCACGCGCCGCAAGGCTTCGCCCAAGTCACGGGCGCCGCAAACGAACGGCACTTTAAACGCATGTTTGTCGATGTGATGCTCTTCGTCGGCCGGCGTCAATACCTCGCTCTCATCGATATAATCGACCGCCAGTGCCTCGAGAATCTGCGCTTCGACAAAATGTCCAATCCGCACTTTGGCCATCACCGGTATGGACACGACGGCCATAATCTCTCTGATTCTTTTGGGCGAGGCCATACGCGCAATGCCGCCCTGCGCCCGTATGTCGGCGGGCACCCGTTCCAGCGCCATGACGGCTACGGCGCCGGCGTCCTCGGCGATCTTCGCCTGGTCGGCGTTGGTCACGTCCATGATCGCTCCGCCTTTGAGCATCTCGGCCAAGCCGATCTTCAGGCGCAACAAATTTTGCTCACTCATACGTCCTTCCTCCTATGTCTTAAACCAGCGGTAAACTCTCCCCGGTCGAAAAGTACCGCGGCTGCTTTGATTTTTTCAGAAATGCTTGAATAATGCGCCCCAAAATGCGCACGCCTTTTTCGATCTCCGCTTCTGTGGCCGTGGTGAAACTCAACCGCATCTGATTTTGACCTCGACCATCAATGAAAAAAAGATTGCCCCGACTAAACAGCACGCCAAGCTTCTTGGCCTCCAGGAAGACAGCATCGGAATTGACCGACTCCGGCAACCAAACCCATATAAACATACCGCCGGTCGGCCGATTCCATACTGAACCCTTTGGGAAGTACCGCGCCAACGCGTCCAGCATGCGATCGCAGCGGCGCTGATACAGCCGGCGAGTTTTCTCAAGATGAATTTTAAAGTAACGACGGCGACAAAACTCAAACGCCGCCGCCTGCAAAAGCGGGCTGGTGGAAAAGTCATCCATCTGCTTAACCGCGATCAACCGGCCGATGAGGTCAACCGGCCCCGCCACCCAACCGAGACGAATTCCCGGAATCAAGCTCTTGGAAAGAGTGCTCATATAAATGACCTGCTCCGCGCGATCCAGGGCTTTGATCGAGGGAAGGGTTTCACCGGCAAAGCGTAATTCGCCGCCGTAATCGTCTTCCAGTATGGGAACTTGATAACGCCGGCTGATTTCCAAGAGACGCCGCCGCCGCGCTAAGCTCATCGTTCCCGAAGTCGGATTCTGATAATTGGGCGTGCAATAAATCAATTTGGGTTTGGCGCGCGCCACCGCTTGCTCCAGATCCGCCACTTCCATGCCGTGGCCGTCCACCGGCATCCCGACCAATTTGGCCTGCAAGGACGAGAAGACACTGATCGCTCCGGAATACGTTGGGTTTTCCACGATCACGGCGTCATGCGGGTCCAGCAGAAGATGCGCCACCAAAGAGAGCGCTTGTTGCGAGCCGTTGGTCACCAATACATTCTCCGGCTGAACCGTCATACCGGCTTTGTTCATTCGTTCCGCCAAGAACTGCTGGAAAGGCGCAAACCCCGAAGTCGCACCATACTTCAGCAGGCTTCGTCCATAGCGACGCAACGCGTGATTAATGCAGTTGCGAAATTCCGCGATCGGCAAGGACGCGTCGGCCGGATAGGACCCGGCGAAGGATATGTAGCCTTCCATGGTTCCCACTTGAAAAAGATCCTGCAGCGTCGCCACTGCCGGTCCGTCAAAACTCTTGGCGAATAATCCTTCCCAAGGCATCTTGGCCGGCGCGGCGTCGGCGGATTGCAGGAGGTCGCCGTCGCGGGGCGCTTCGGTCACATAGGTGCCGCGCCCAACGTGCGAATCAATCAGCCCATCGGCAATTAACTCTTCGTAAGCGCTGGCCACGGTATTGCGGTTCACGGCCAATTGCCGGGCCAATAGGCGCATGGGCGGCAGCCGAAAACCCATCGAAAGGCGTCCCTCCGTTATGGAAAGTTTTATGGCGTCGCTGATCTGGCGATAGAGCGGAAGGTGGCTCTGCTTATTTATCTTCACATCAAGTTCCATAACTCTCCGACCCAGACGCCATGGTTGATTGGCCTAGGACAATTGCTATCTTAGCGTGAAAAGTTGACGAAGTAAAGGGCCAATGGGTGTGCTTCAAATTTGTTGGTGGTTTGAGTCAACAAGAGGATATTCTGGTAATGGTTTTGAATATTTATGGTAGGATTCATTTAACCACTAAGACACGAAGACACAAAGATGAAAACGTTTGAGCCAATACCGCCGTGCGCCATGATTTAATTCATCGCCACGGAATGATGTGTTATTTGGCGGGAGCATAATAGCCGCGGCGATGCGTTACCTTGGCGCCCCTGAGGCGGGGCCGGATTTCAACGCGGCGAAAAGTGCCATCGTGTTTTTGATTAGTGGATAGATAGGCCAGTCCATATTGGTTCTTGATGTCTTCGCCGATTAACTGGAAGGCGCGCTTTAAGGTTTCCAAGCGCGCGTTCTCCTTAATGAAGCGACCGCCGGTGTCCTTAGTAAAGCTTTCTAATATGCCGAAGTCTGAGCGGAATTGAGGGTCTCGTATGCCGATGGCATAAACAGTAACGTCGGCTTTTTGAGCGGCCAACGTGGCCTCTGCTCGTTTGATCTTGCTACTGGTATCTTCGCCGTCGGACAAAATCACCACGACTTTACGACCGGCTTCCCCCCGGAGTTTCTCCTCTACCGCCAGGTAAAGAGCATCGTAGAGAGCCGTGCTGTTGCCGGCCTTGAGCGTCTCGACGGCGCGGGCCAATTCTTTCGGATTGGAAGTAAAGTCTTGCACGAGATTGACCTCTGAATCAAATTGGATGAGACAGACTATGTCCTTACGCGGGCGCATGATTTTCTCAATGAAGTCGATGGCGGTTTCTTTGATGATACCCATGCGTAAGCGTTCGCTGCCGCTGGTGTCCACCAGCAGGGCGATGGTCAACGACTGCGCATCTTCCGTGGAATAGTTGCCGAAGAGTTGAATTTCCTGCTTTACCCCGTCTTCAAAAACTTCAAAGTCATTCCGAGCCAGGTTGTTTAAGTAGCGGCCCTGCTTATCAGAGGTCGTGAACAGTATATTAACCAAATTTACTTCGGTTCGGATAACCCCCTTTGGGCTCGAACCCACTTGCGCCGGAGCGACTGTGGGCCAGCGCGCGAGTCCCACTAAAACCAAAACCCATACCAAGATGGGAAGTACGGCGAGCCGCCCACCGGCCGCCCGCCAACTGAAAACCTTCATACGCGCCTACCTCTAAAAATGCTCGACCGCCGTCTTCGTCTGCCCGCGGCAAACAAAAGCGCCGGGCGCCGCCATCCGCGCTTAGCGAGGATAGCCGGCCGAAGATTGTATCCGTTGAATCTGTGCTGCATGTCGAAAGTTGTGCAGGTAATTAAGCGCAAGCCATTCGAGCGCATTCAGCGGACCGTAGTCCGGATGGGCAAACGTCGTTTGCTCATTGAGCGGAGGCGTAAGCGCCGCCAGCTTGGTTGGCAACTCCTGACGCATGGCGGCCCATTCGTTACGCAGCCTGTCCACGGGAACATCGCGCACGGTCAGTCCCATCGCCGACCGTTCCATTGCATGTTTGAACGGCTCGTTCCGGTTCAGCTTGTACGTAATGCGCAGCATACCCGTAACCGACGCGCAAACGTGATAAATCACCTCGCCTACGGACCACTCCAAGTCGCTGGGCTTGAAATCGGCCTGGGCTTGGGTCAAGCCGTTAAGGTGGGCTCCTACCGCATCCAACGAGCTGTCAAGTTGCCGGACAAGTTGGGTAAAGTCATACTTTGAAGTTTTTTCTCGAATGAAGTCTGGGGGGGCCATAAGGTCTCCTTGTGTAACCGGCGTCCGACATAAGCTATCGAACGCCCATTGCGCGATGTCCACGTCCCCTGCTCTTCCTACACGAGGAAGCGATGAGGCCGTCGACCGGTTTCTATTAATTGAATGTAACTACTCAGGCGAAAGCCCGCCTTTACAGAACCGGGAGCGCTAGCGACCGGGTCGGCACGTTGTTGTCATCGCTCATGTATTATTCCGAGCTTGGGAGAATACAGTATCGCTGACAGTGGCCGCCGGGCGCACACCCGGTCGCTACCGCTCCCGGTTCTGTATCAGTGTCGCCGCCATGGGCTGAGCAGTTGCATTGAATTTTTCCTCAGTAGAGAGCTTCCTAACGATTGACCGCATGAATTGCCTCGCCAATGGCCAATCGCGCGGCTTCCATGACGCTCTCCCCCAGCGTCGGATGCGCATGCACCGTCAGACCAATGTCTTCCGCATAAGCGCCCATCTCGAGCGCCAGCGTCGCCTCACTGATTAAGTCCGACGCTTCGGGGCCGACGATCGCCAACCCAAGAACCTCGTGGCTCTTGGCATCGACGATCACTTTAATGAATCCGTCGGTGTCGCCGGTCGTCAAGGCGCGGCCTGAGGCGGCGAACCAAAACTTTCCGGTACGGATCTCTCGCCCCGAGGCGGTGGCTTCCGCGGCGGAAAGGCCGACCGTGGCCACCTCGGGATCAGTAAAAATTACCGCCGGCATGGCTTTGTAATCCCGTGTGGCATTGCGGCCGGCAATGACCTCGGCGGCTACCTCTCCTTCTTTGGAGGCCTTGTGAGCCAGCATAGGGTTGCCCGCCACGTCGCCAATCGCAAAAATATTAGGCGTGCCGGTGCGCAACTGCTTATCGACCGCAATGAACCCGTGGGAGTCAACGGCAACGCCGGCGGCCGCCAGGTTGAGTCCCTCAGAATTGGGACGCCGTCCGACCGTAACCAAGACATGGTCTCCCTCAAGAACCTGTTCCTTGCCTGCGTTCTCGACATATACCCTAACGCCAGTATCCGTTTTTTCATAACGCGTGGCGCGCGCGTTCACGAAGAAAGGAATCCCCTTCTTCTTCAAGCTTTGGTTGATGACTTTGACAATCTCCGGGTCGAACCCCGGCAAGAGCTGCGCCATCATCTCCACGATCGTCACCTGCGCCCCCAGATGCGCATACATGATGCCCAGCTCCAGGCCAATATAGCCGCCGCCGATCACCACCAGCTTTTCCGGAATACGCGGCAACGACAACGCCTCGGTTGAGCTAATTACGCGCTCGCCATCAAAGGCAAAACCGGGAATCTGAATGGGAAGTGACCCTGTGGCAATAATGCAATGGTCGGCTTCGACGACCTCGGAGCCATCCTTGGTTTGCACGTCAATCTGATTTGCCGTGCGAAACTTGGCCACTCCATATAGGATTTCCGCGCCATTGCCCTGGCAAAGCTGAGCAACGCCGCTGGTCAGCTTCTTTACGATGTCGCCTTTCCACTGGAGCATTTTTCCGAAATCAATGTGCAGCCCCTGAATCGTGATCCCCATCTTCGACGCCTCTTTAATCTTGGCTACTCGCTTAGCCGCGGTTATCAGAGCCTTCGATGGGATGCAACCGACATTGAGGCAAACGCCACCCAGGTTTTCCTTTTCTACCAACAGCACTTTCTTGCCGAGCTGGCCCAGTCGTATGGCGGCCACATACCCGCCCGGACCGCCGCCAATAACCACAACCTCCGTTTTTCGGTTCGTCATTCCATTAAATCCTCTCTTTAATCAACCGCTCCAGGTCTGCATACTCTTCCTGCAAATGCGCGGGAACCGCCGCGTACACATCGGTAACCAGCGTGTCCAGCGCCGGCGCCGGCAATCGCTCAACGCTTCGCAAGGCTTCCGCAATCTCCTGGCTGATCGACGTGTTTAGGGAAAGCTCGATCGACGCATCCCACAGACGGCGCTCTTCCAGAATCCGGCGGAAACGCAAAATGGGATCTTTCTGCCGCCACTCGGCCGTGATCGACTCATCGCGATAGCGAGACGGATCGTCCGAGGTCGAATGGGCACTGATGCGATAGGTGACCGCTTCGACAAGGGTCGGACCTCCACCGACACGCGCCTTATCGACGGCCGCTCGTGTGGCCTCATAGACCTGCAATACATCGTTGCCGTCAATCGCCATGCCCGCAAACCCGTAGGCCTCCGCCTTAATCGCTATTCCGGCCGAAGCGGTTTGCCGCGACAGCGGAACGGATATCGCCCACTGGTTGTTCTGACACAAGAAAACGACGGGCGCTTTCCAGACTCCGGCAAAATTCAGCGCGACATGAAAATCCGCTTCTGAGGAAGCGCCGTCTCCCAAGTAGGCGAGTACGACCGTCGGATCGCCGCGCAACTGCGCGGCCCGAGCCGCTCCCACGGCCTGCGGCAATTGGGTCCCAATGCAACTGGACCAGCTCACCTGATGGATGCGACGGTCACTGAAGTGCACCGGCATTTGCCGGCCTTTCAGAGGATCGGCGGCGTTGCCAAAGAGCTGGGCCAAATAGTCGCGTAACGGCGCCCCGCGCCACAGCGCGGCGCCGCCCTGCCGCAAAGCCGGAAAAATCCAGTCTTGCGGCTGCAAAGCAAAAGCGCTGCCGATTACCGCCGCCTCCTCACCCGTGCAGGTCCCATAAAATCCGATGCGCCCTTGTCGTTGCAACAGAGTCAACTTCTCGTCAAGCAAACGCACCAAGACCATCCCTCGGTACAAGGCTTGCAGATCTTTCTCACTTAATTGGGATGACGGGTTAGCGGTTAGCGGAGCGCTTGGCGTGAACGTTTTGGAATTCCTTTTCGCCATAGGTGAACTATACCATACAGTATGCTGATTGTCGGCGAGCGCTCGATTCACGGCCATATGCTGATGACCAGCCGCCGGCAAGCGGCCCGCGGGCCGCCACAACCACGCCCATCTTCGCCGATCAAGCCGGCCGACTCAACGAGTCCGTTCAAAGGGTGTGCATAAGCAACAGGCTGGGTTCTTCCAACAGGCCGATGAGATATTTTGTGAATTCGGCGCCGACCGATCCATCCACGATTCTGTGATCAAACGATAAACTGAGATACATAATTTCGCGAATCAGTATCTGTCCATCCCGCGCGACCGGGCGCGCTTGAATCCGGTTGACCCCCAGAATCGCCACCTCGGGGTAATTAATGATCGGCGTGGCGAACAGCCCGCCGAGCGCTCCCAGACTGGTTATGGTAAAAGTGCCGCCTTGCAGATCGTCCAATTTAACAGTTCCGTTTCGCACGTGACTGGCGTGTTCTTCAATTTCACGGGCGATCTCGATCAGGGATTTGTTTTCGGCGTGCTTGACCACCGGCACGATGAGACCGGCAGTCGCCGCCACGGCGATGCCGATGTTGTAATATTTCTTGAGAATTAGCTCACCCTTTACCTCTTCCAGCGTCGCATTGAGCAGCGGATATTTCTTCAGCGCGGCGACCACGGCTTTTACAATGAAGGGAAGATACGTCATCTTTACGCCGCTTTCTTCGCCGGCGGCGGAAAGCTTCTTGCGCAAAGCGACGAGCGCCGTCATGTCTACTTCATCCACAAAGGTAAAATGCGCCGCCGTCAGTTTGGACTTTGACATTTTTTCGGCAATGCGGCGCCGCAATCCGACAAACGGCACGCGCTCTTCCAAATCAGATCTCACCGGGGCGGCCTTACTTATGGAGGAAGCCGGTGACGGCGTCGCCGCCTCAGTCCCCGCCGAAAATTGCATTACATCCTCTTTCGTAACGCGGCCATGCGGCCCGCGGCCCGTCACGCGAGAAATATCGACGCCCAGCTCGCGTGCCAGCCGCCGCGTGGCGGGAGTGGCCGACACTTTGCCGTTAGCCCTCTCCTCCTCCCCCGTGGGCGGCATTTCCGCAATCCTCACCGGCGGCGGGACCGACGTAACGTTCGGAAGCGGTTCTTCCGAAGCGGGCACGGAAATTCTCATCGGCGATCCCACCGCCTGACCGTCTTCCTCAATAACAATCATAGTGGCGCCGACTTTGACAATCTCGCCTTCTTTGCCGATCGTTTGTGTAATCGTGCCTTTTCTGGGGGATGGAATGGTTACCGTAGCCTTGTCGGTCATAACTTCGACCAGCGGCTGGTCCTCTTCCACGCGGTCGCCAGTATTGATCAGCCATTTAACAATCTCGCCCTCAACCACGCCTTCACCGATATCCGGAAGCTTGAACTCGAATGGCATATTTTCTCCTCGCCGGTCTTAAGCTCTCCGCCGGCAGCCGTTGAATTGTCGAAAGCTCATTAAAACGCCGCGGTTTCGCGAATGGCGGACAATATGCGATTGGCATCGGGTAAGTAGTAGTGCTCCAGCGAATAGGGAAAAGGCGTATCGAATCCGGTAACACGGCGCACCGGCGCCTCGAGGTCCAGAAAAGCCTTCTCCATGAGGATGGCCGAAACCTCCGCGCCGAATCCGCCCGTGCGCGCCGCTTCGTGAACTACTACACAACGTCCGGTTTTCTTTACCGATTGCACAACCGTATCCGTATCGAGAGGAAGCAGCGTTCGTAGGTCGATGACTTCGCATTGCAGGCCCTCTTCAGCGGCCTTGGCCGCGGCTTGCAGCGTCTCTTGCATCATGGCTCCATAAGCGATCAAGGTCACGTGGCGTCCCTCCTGCACGATTTTGGCCGCGCCGAGCGGAACCGTGTAGTCGCCTTCGGGCACCTCGCCCTTGACCGCTCGGTATATGCGCTTGGGCTCCATAAATATAACGGGATCGTCATCGCGTATGGAAGAGAGCAGCAATCCTTTGGCATCGTATGGATTCGATGGGATAACCACTTTTAAGCCGGGCGTATGAATAAAATACGCCTCATTGCTCTGCGAATGATAGTGGCCGCCGCGTATGCCGCCGCCATAAGGTGTGCGTATGACCATGGGGCAAGTGTATTGGCCTCCAGACCGGTATCGGTACTTGGCCATTTCGTTGACGATCTGATCGAACGCCGGGTAAATGAAATCGGCAAATTGAATTTCGGGTACCGGTCGCAGGCCATAAAGCGCCATACCGATGGCGGTGCCGATGATTCCACCTTCGGAGAGCGGCGTGTCCATCACACGTTCGGACCCGAATTCCTGCTGCAGGTCGACCGTCACTCGAAAGACGCCGCCGAGGACGCCCACGTCTTCGCCCATGACTACCACGCGGTCATCCCGTCGCATCTCCACTTTCAAAGCGTCATTAAGCGCTTGAATCATATTCAGGGTCGGCATGATTAATGGTCCTCCTTCTGCGCGGCCCATAAGGACGCTTGTTGCTCCGCCAAATGGGGCGGCACTTGGGCGTAGACGTCGTCAAACAGGGATTCGGCCGGCGGGGATGGAATGGCTTCTACCTCTTTCAAGGTCGTGACAATGTCGGCGTCGACACGGCGAAACAGCTCCGCATCTTCGTCGGTAGTCCATATCCCCTTTTTTTCTAGGTACAGCCGGAAGCGCAGTATGGGATCTTTGCCTTTCCACTGGGCTACTTCGTCCTCTGGCCGATACACGCGTGGATCATCGGAAGTCGAGTGCCCGCTCAGCCGGTAGGTCACCGCTTCAATGAGCGTGGCGCCGCCTCCGCTACGGGCTTTGGCGGCGGCGGCGGCCGTTACCTGATACACCGCCGGCAAGTCATTGCCATCGACGCGCACACCGTCAATGCCATAAGCTTTGGCTTTAATCGCGATGGTTGCGGAAGCGGTCTGTTTGTTCAGCGGCACGGAAATCGCCCACTGATTGTTTCGACAAACAAAAATCACGGGGGCCTTGTACACGCCGGCAAAATTCAGCGCCACGTGAAAGTCGCCTTCCGATGACGTTCCGTCGCCAAAATAGGCCAGACTAATGCTATCGTCGCCGCGGTAGCGAGCCGCCATGGCGGCCCCGACGGCTTGTGGCAACTGTGTGCCGACCGGGCTGGAGATCGAAACAATATTGTACGGGCGTGCGGAAAAATGATTGGGCATCTGGCGGCCCTTGGTCAGATCCTCGCGGTTGCCCATAAGCTGGCAAAGAAAAGCCCGCAGTGGAAAACCGCGCAGGAAGGCCGCCCCGGCTTCGCGATAACTCGGGAAAATCCAATCTTGAGGTTGCAAGGCAAAGGCGCTGCCCATCACCGTGGCTTCCTCGCCCACCGAACCAATGTAAAACCCGATACGGCCCTGGCGCTGCAGCTTTACCATTCGCTCATCGAGGACCCGGTTAAATACCATCAGCCGATAGAGGTTTAACAGATCGGCATTGCTCAGGTTGGGATCGACCGCCTTGTCGGCAATGCCGTTCTCAGATAAGACGCTGATGAGATCCTCTGCCGCTACTTCAGGAACCATTCTTTTCCCCTTTGCCGAGCCATAAACTTTATTATTTGAAGCCCAAGAGCGCCCGCTCTGGGCGCAAAGCCGTACTTATAATTACGGTAACTGTTCACAGGGTTCACTAAGACCACACAAGAGACCCCCAGCGGAAGCTGGGGGAGACTCAGGCCCAGCCTACTCCGGCGACGCCCCACTCCCCCAACCCCCTCTCCCCGCCGGGCGGGGAGAGGGGGCCAGGGGGGTGAGGGGCTTGATCTAGGCTGGATCTTGAAGCTCCCCCGGCTTCCGCCGGGGGTATCCACCCCCCGTGAACGGATACTAATTATGAAACTCGCCCGCCGAGCCGGAACTCGAATTTTGAACATCCTATTCTACCGTCGGATGACCGGAGGGTCAACTGTCGGCCTTGAATCCCAGCAATTCTCGGTGAGGCATGGTTTGGCTGGGGTGATGGAGGTGGCGTGCGCGCGGACGACCGTCTGCGGTTTGGAACGCAGGGCCACCGTGGCGGCTTTAGCGTGATGCTTCGATTTTTTCCCACACACATTTTTTGCCGGGCCTACGCGTTCTGTACTGCTACGTTGGGGTGGAACCTTGCGGCGGTCGCAACGCCACAGGCCCAAGCGCAAGGAATATCACAAAATCTATCACCGACAATCGAGTACGTTCACAGGGCCGCGGGAATTCCTACGGCAGCGGCCTAGTATTTGAAGGGTAGCGACGCTTTATGTTAGAGTCTCCAATCACGCGCAGCCGTCTTGCCGGTTGGATTCAGTGCCGTTGTAGTGCACCGGTAATCGGGCGGCGCCGCTACTAACGCAGGCGAGAGCGGCTGATGCGAATTTTGCTTAGGAAGGACCGCCTGGAGGCCTGTGGCGTCGGGCGGCCGGCCATTCCCGCTATGAGAATATCGCTGCCATTTCTTTTGCTGACGACGCATATGGCGGCCGGCATACTGCTCCTATTGCTGACGATTTCGCCCGTTGTCCAGAAGTCATTCTTTCGCCTGTGTGCTCTGTTGACTGCCGCGTTGATTGTCGTAACGATGCCCGTACGCTACCAGCCTCGTTTCTATGATCCTCGCGCATTCACCGTGTCGTGTCTTTGCTTGGGCGCAACGCTCGCTTACCTTTTGACGCTTCTGAAAGATCATCCTAAGCTCGAACGCAACTTTCTGCTTATCGCATCCACATCGGCAATTTTCCTATCGGGTCTCGACATGAGTACACTGAAGCGATTGACCGGCTTCGCCACCTCGACGATCCTCCTATACACAAGCTTTTTCTTTTCGAGTCTGTTATTGGGCTCTACGATGGTAGCCATGCTGATTGGTCACTGGTATGTGATGGATACAAGTATGTCGATCGCGCATCTTAAGAAGGCATCCACTTGGTTTGCCGTAGCCGTGTGGTTGCGTCTCGGGTTGGCAGGCGGCGCCCTGGTGTACTACTGGGCGCAGGCGTCTTACGATCGACAGGCCGTCGTGCGGCTCATCGATCCCTTGGGCGAGGGAATCATGCTGTGGTTTCGCGTACTGATCGGTCTACTCGGTCCGCTGATCTTAACTTTTTTTATCGCGCGCACGGTTAACCTGCGCGCGACCCTGTCGGCGACAGGGCTGTTTTATGTAGCCGTAATTTTTGTATTATTTGGCGAACTGCTGGCCAAGTATTTGCTGACGGTTTCCTATATTCCCGTATGAAGATTGCATTCCTGTGCCCTTATTGCGCCCAAGAAATTTCTTGGACGGTTAACGCCGAAAATCAGGCTCCGGCCTGCCCGCATTGCCGGCGGACGATACGCTTGACCCATGCGCCCTCGCTGATTAAGACCGCGCAGATCGACCGCTGTTCCATATGCCAGGGTGACCGCTTCTATGTGCAGAAGGATTTCAATCGAATTCTTGGCGTTGTAATTATCGGACTGGGCCTGGCGATCAGCTATTTCCTGTTCGGCTTTAACATGGCGGCCTTGATCTTAGGTCTCACCGTTTGTGTTGTCATTGACGTTGTCCTTCACAGGATTCTTCCGGAAGTGACCGTGTGCTACCGCTGCCACTCCATATATCGTCATTTCGTCAGGAACCCCGCCCATAAGCCTTTTGATCTTCACATTGCAGAAGAATACGAACCCAAGTAGTGAATGTTCTGAGGGTGTGCCTGCCGGCGACCTCCTGTTTCTACAAAATGGCCGGTGTAAAAAAGTCCAACGCGGCCTTTCCCCAAAGACCGATTCTTGGATTGTCCTACACAACTCTTTGCGTCTGATTCTCATAAAGAGTGATACGAAATCCCTCCGCTAACCTGATAGACCTTCTTAGTCAAGCCGCTTAAAGTCCGTGGCATTTTCTATCAATTTAATAACGGCGGCGTGCAGCATAGGTAAACG
This sequence comes from Acidobacteriota bacterium, assembly GCA_016179055.1. GTDB lineage: Bacteria > Acidobacteriota > UBA6911 > JACOSC01 > JACOSC01 > JACOSC01. The sequence goes on along the minus strand of JACOSC010000182.1, from coordinate 790 downwards.
GTAAAAAATATCTTTTCCAAGAAATTTCGGTAGATCCAAACTGGTTTGAGCCTGCAAAAAAATCTACAATAGCCTCACGCACACGGGAAAGTTCTTTGAAACGAGCCATGCCAGTAACGCTATCTATGGTTAAATCGATAAGTTCAAGAGTGCGCTCAAATGCTTTCTGGCTATACTCATGATTTTGCCTTGCCTTCCAGTTCAACGCCCGTTCCACTTCGCCTCCGATATTAGCCATTTGTTCGAAGAACGACAATTGTTTCCAGCGTCCTGCCGCAAGTTCCTTATGCTGCTGATTCATCGTTTAATTATCTTTGTTATAACCTCAATAATTTTCTTGCGTATTTCTTCGTTATCAACGCCGCGGCTTCTATTTCCTTGAGAGGGGCGCATATTAATCAGGGAATCAAATTCGATATAATCATCGCCCTGCATTTCCGGATAAAGATTTATTCCCCAAAGACTTTTCTGTTTTGATCCGTTCTCAAGGAGCAACGCTTCCAAATCAGCATGAAGTTCGGCGTCAACAGCAAGGAGATTTTTGTCAATCAGTGATTTTCGCTGAAGCCTAAGTCTCAGAATTAAGGATTAAACGGAACCTCCCCACTCGAACTTTAACTTTCTGTTTCCCAACCACGAGATCGGTGGCACCCACTTATCGAGATGGGCGGACCGCAGGACCGGGCTATGAGCTCTGAGGGGATATCTTACCAGGATTTCGTCCTTGGTAACCGCAATCTTTGCCGGCATATCGATGAAATGCCGGAATAGCTTCCGTGCCTCGCAACTT
>JACOSC010000202.1 GCA_016179055.1 Acidobacteriota bacterium | reverse complement strand
GTTCAATCTTGGGAGGAGCTGCGGAACCGTATCCTGCAAGGCATTGCTGAAATCAACCAGGCTCCAGTGGTGCATCGTTGGAAAAAGTTCGAAGCCCTCTCAGCATAATGGATATGTTTCAATGAAACGATATACTAGTTTCTGTGAAAGACACGGCTAGAGTCATTAGGCCGCTACGCAGTCGGCTTATCCAGCCTTCGGTTTAGCGCCAATGTTTGGGTAATGACCAGATCTAACCCGTACGAATCGGAACCATACCGGTAAGATTCAAATACCCGCTTGAATAAAGCGTGAAAGGATACCTCCAAAAATATTTGGCACGTTTCTGTACAACTTCATCTTGTCGGAGATTAACGTACATCATCGTACCACCGCCGGAGAGTGCGCGGTGAGGCACCGACCAAATAAAGTAAAACCAAAACTGTGTTGATCATCTGCTGGGCGACAACGCCATGTTTCACAAATCGGCGTGCCGAGGTCGTTATCGGGTGCGAAAGAATCGCCATACGGCCACAACGGCGCAACCGCCTAAAGAACTCCAGATCCTCCATGATCGGGATTTCCTGGTAACCGCCCATCTGCTCAAATACCTCGCGGCGCACGAATATACCTTGATCGCCGTAATGGAAAAGCGCAAAATGAAACTGCGTGAACCATGCATAAAATCGGAGCAGCCGCCGAGGCTGATCAAATTGTAGACTAAAAGTTCCTCCCACACATTGTGCGTCGGTCATAGCTTCCCTTATGGCGGCAAAGGCGCCAGCCGCTAGTCTCGAATCCGCGTGCAAGAACAACAAGACATGACCTGTGGCCAACTGCGCGCCTGCATTCATTTGCCGGCCTCGTCCCGAGGGACTGCGGATGACTACCGCCGAACGTCCGGCCAGCTCCATCGTTTTATCCACGCTGCCGCCATCGACCACGATGATTTCATAATCGCCGACTTGGCGTGTCACACTAGTCAGGGTTTCGCCGAGGCACGCCTCCTCGTTCAAGGTTGGAATAATTACGGAAATCTTCATGGTGATCAACGTCAACTATAATTTCCTCCCCAATTGCTTCAATTAGAAATCTTACTTTCTGCAGACAGGGGCTCACCCAATATTGATAGTATGGCAGAGTGTATAATCCCTAAACAATAGTGGGTTCCGGCCGAGCGCCAAGCTTTGACCCGGTGCAGAAGGGTTCTTAATTGCCCACTCCTGCATTGTCAGGGGTTAATCCCGCGGTAGCCATCCGAACAGGTTTTAACTTCTGTGCGTTGGCGCTTACTGTCGGAAGGCCATTCGCGACCCGTCGTTCCGCGAGAACTGGACCGACTTAGAAAACACCTTCGCGTTCAGAGGAAAAGAGGGACTTCTGGGCGAAGGCGGCATTGCTGCGCGCGTTGAGAATAGCGGCCAGCGTCAGCAAGCCCGCCGACAGCGCAAAGAAACCCGTGAGACCTTGCCACCTCAGCGACAATACTTGCAGAACAACAAAAACGATCGTGCAGAAAACCATGACTAAGCTGGTCAGCAAAGCGTTCGCCGAGGTCGAGCCCTTGGTGGCGCTCCGCGTGAATGGCAACGCGGGCAGGAAAAAAGCGCCGATTTGCAGAAAGACTAATCCGACAATTAGGCCAAAACCGGCATGATACAGCGCATCCCCTATGGGCCAATAATAGGCAAACAATAAAAAGTTGAGTAGAAAGGTGGCTGGAAAAAAGAAGACCAGGATGGCTTTCTTGACACTAGTCACGATCTGCCGCTTGTTGACCAGCGGAGCGACGTCAAAGATCCATCGACCGGAATATTCATCCGAGTAGGGGATCAGGGAGAACACGGCATTCGTAAGAATCATAAAAGTGATCATCGGGACAAATAACGCAAACGAAAACCGCCCGGCGCCCGGCGCATACGGGTCGGCGCCCGTATTCCCAAACAAATTCACCGCGAAAATGGCTAAATTCATTCCGATGTTTGGATAGAATTGCTGTTTGATAAACCGACTGCGGCGGAACATCTGCACAATCAGACCAAAGATCGCCCGCTCCTGAGGGTTGGGCAAAAGCCGCTGCTGAAGGCGAGCCTTCAGTCGCATCGCCCAGCCCGTGCGCTCCTTCGGCGGCTTCTCTCGCCGCGTGACCATTAGCCGCGCAATGTGTTCCGCATAGTTGAGCGAGAGCGAGCTTAATAGGCCGGTGCAGACCAGCGTCGTCGCCGTAAGGCCGATCAACGTACCGGCGACATTTCCCACGCTGTACTTCCCTAGGCCCAAGTCCACAATTCGGAAAAACCAAATGGGCGGCGCCAGCATTAGCCAGAACGATGAAAACGCTTCCATATCTCTGATATCGGACAGCCATCGCGGGATAAGCTGATAACCGGAAAAAATGATTATCGACAAGACGATTTGACAATAGGTGATGATGTCCTTGAATCGTTCCGGGTTAAACAACTTCAACATTACGCCATAAACCATGGCTAAGCTTCCGGCAGTAAAAAAAGCGGCCAGCAGCGTGGCTGCCATATGAATGGCCGGGTAGTAAACCGCCGAGCCGGGCGAGAACGCTCCCGCCAGGGCGGGAAGAATATTCAACGCCAGCGTATAAAGCGAAACAAAGAACATAAGGTTTGACAACTTGACGGCAAAGTAGGTTCGTGAAGAAACCGGGCGTGCGCCGATGATTTGGAAGTCATACGGATTAATGATCGTGGCGCCGAACTCGATCATAATCACCAAGGAAAGACTTACCATCGTAAACAATATAGAGAGCAGTATGCCTAAGCGGAAATTAGCGATCATTACGAATAAGATAAGCAGGCTAAAAAGACTGTAGGCGCTAAGATTGATGAGCAACGGCGGTATAGCGGAGGGCCGGCCATGGCCAGGTTGCCAATTATTGCTGCGAAAATCCATACGAATTGAAGCTATGAGCAAGTGCCGGTACTGATGATAATCAATGCCCATATGTTTGGCGAGGGTTGCCCATATTATCATCAAATTATTACCTAACCGGTTTGGTTCCGGTTCGTCCGTGCAAGGCCCCGACGCTCTCTTCCTCACGGCCTTTCTGTGACGACCTTGGAAAAAGCGCGCCCGAGCGCGGCGGCGTCTTCGGCCATGGTGAGCTGCTTGAATACACCCTCGAGCGACGGTTGCGCAGTGATTGATTTCAGGTCCTCGACTTTGGCATCGGCCACGATCTTTCCGGCATTAATGATGATCACGCGTTGGCATAAACGCTCGACGACCTCCAAAATATGCGAGCAGTAAACAATGGTCTTGCCTTGCTTGGCCAGGTCGCGAAGCATCTCTTTGAGCATCAGCATGGTATTGGCGTCGAGTCCGCTCAGCGGCTCATCAAGAAAGATGATCTCCGGATTATGAATGAGCGCGGCGGCGATCAGCACTTTTTGTTTCATGCCTTTGGAAAACCCGGCCAGCCGTTGGCGTTGATATTCCTCCAGGCTGAAAAGCTTGAGGAACTCGCGAATCTTGCGATCGATCAACGCGTCCTCCATTTGGTAGAGCCGGCCAACCAGTTGCAGAAATTCATGAGCCGTTAAGCTCTCGTAGAGACCGCCGGATTCGGGAACGTACCCCATACAGGCTTTGGCGCTGATGGAATGTTTGGCCAAATCCTGACCGTGAATGTGGATTGTGCCACTGGTAGGCCGTATGATCCCCGTGAGCATTTTAACCGTTGTGCTTTTGCCGGCGCCGTTGGGACCCAAATAACCAAGGATTTCGCCGCGGGCGACGGAAAAGGAGAGGCGATCCACCGCCAGGGTCGCCATTCCATAGCGTTTGGTGAGTTCATGAACTTCAATCATAGCCATACCGGCTACATTGTACGAAATATGTCAAGGCGACACAATGAACTCGGTGCTGTTTCTTGACTGAGTGGAAGCCTTTGAACAGCCGGAATGGCAAGCGCTGCACGGGTCAACGGGGGATGCTTCTTGCACGACGGATCGAGTCAAACTGGACTGGGCGTAGATGCGGCTTCCAGCCGCATAACGCAAGAAAAGCGAAAGGATGCCGCTTTTACTCAAGGCACGGTAGAACAGGCGGCGGAAATTCTTTCCGTCCCGACGCTGTCGGGACGATTGAACGGCAGTCTTCACAGAGTACAAACTGGCGGAGAGGGTGGGATTCGCATCCAGCCGTTTTCGCCAAGTTCTGGTATGACCAAATAGTTTGTAAATATCTGCATGAATAAAGGGTATTCGTTATTTTCTATTCGGTCGTTCCCTGCCGTTGAAATCTATTTGCTGCTCGATAAAAATAGACATCAAACATGGCTACGAGGCTACCCTCTCACCCCAACTTTATTCTAATAACAGCGCTACCGTACCACACGCACCGATAACTCTCTTTATCATCATCCCTATTTCTGGGCCTCGTTTGTGCTAACGGGTGCCATGTAATCGACGGACTTGTTTTACACTCTTTCCCATCGTCTGTGCGCCTTGGCCATCGGCTTGGCTCCACGAAGGGCGCCTGGTACGGTTTGGCCAACCTCCGCTGTTGGTTTTACGAAGAGCGCGCATGTGACGGTGGATAGCGACCGGCCGTCATCAACGACTGACGGTCAATCAAGCGAGCTGCATCATTTATCCGCAGCAATTCAACGGTGGCACGGCCGGTCGGAGTCAGCCCTATAATTGCGGCTCCGGCGAACGTAAAATGTTCGCTCCAGATCTGGGTTCTTGGGTTGAAGATGGGAACAGCCATCCCGCCTACCGGGTCAATCGCCGCCAAGTCAGAACCTTTATAACGGTTGCAAAGCGGGCAGGCCAGCGCCAGGTTCTCACTGGCTGTAAGCCCCCCGTGTTTAATAGCCATCAGGTGGTCAATTTGGTGTGTAGAGTCGGCGTCGTCCTGGTGTAGCCGGCAATATTCGCAGCACTCGTGTGCGCGATGTGCCACTAACTGACGGATCGCTACGGGAATTGGCGTGCGGGGCATAGGGATATCATCCGGTCTCAGGACTTCGCCAGGCGAGCGTGAGCCTTGAGCCGGATCACCGAATGATGAACCAGTTCATAGACGTCGAGTTCAGCGGATTCTGCTTCGGTCAATCCCGCTTCGTGATTTTTCTCCAATAGTTCAGCGAGCCGATCCTGCGCGGCGGCGGAGATCTTGAAGTTCATGATCTGCTGGGGGGCAGGACCGGAGCCAAGAAAGTCCATCAGTTCACGATAGACAGGATGGGTCGTGGCTACCTTAAGCGCCTGAGACGTACCGGCCCCGGACGCGCCCGCCAGCGCGCGGGAGAGGAGTTCCGGCAGGCGATCGCGCAGCGCATTGATTTGCACAGCCAATTCATCGGGGATTTCAAGAGTTATTGTTGTCATAAAAAAAGATACGAAACTAATTCTCTCCAGGTGAAGAGTCTATCAAACTTGGATGCCAAAAGCAACCAAAAGCCACTCGCCGCTCGGACTAGCCTGGCGCGTTACAACTGTCTTAACTAAGACCAACATGTTGGTCTTAGTTGTTGCGTAAGGGGCTATGGGGTCCTCGCCTCGCAGGCTATAGGTTAATTACGGAACTTTGGAATAGGGGGCCTTGTTCAAGTAAGCGTGGTTAACTCGGCCGCGTAGCGGACTAATGAATCTCGCCGTGCCTTTCAAGGCGCCGTAGGTCCGGCGGCGGAAATTATTTCCGTCCCGACGCTGTCGGGACGATTGAACGGCAGTCTTCACAGAGTACAAACTGGCGGAGAGGGTGGGATTCGAACCCACGGTGGAGTTTCCCCCACACACGATTTCCAATCGTGCCGAATCGTCCACTCTCGCACCTCTCCGCATTTGAAAGGGCGTTGTTCATGCCCCTTTTGGGGCGCCGCGACGAATGAAAAAAGAACCACCTGCGGTTGGTCGGGCGGACTAGGCGAGTCTCACCCGGTCGCTACCGCTCCCGGTTCTGTTTTGCCGGGGGTTATTTTCGAGAGAACAGGATGGCGGAGGGAGAGAGACTCGAACTCTCAAGACAGTTGCCCGTCGCCAACTTTCGAGGCTGGTGCCTTACCAGTTAGGCTATCCCTCCGTCTAAGCCAACTATCAAAGACATATCGCACGAGATGAGCAGCGAAAGCCGCATCACGCGCGCGCCGACTGCTCGTTCGATTCCGTTGTTCGGCCGGTTCAGCGATCATACGACATCAGGCCCGTGCGCTTGGCGATTCGCAATGGCCCGGAGCGGCCGCGTTTTGTTCGAAAGAACCGCTGCAGTATTTCTCGGCACTCGGCTTCCAGCATTCCGCCCTCTATCTGCACGCGGTGATTCAAACGCGGGCTATCGGCGATACGGAAAATGGAGACCACTCCGCCGGCTTTGGCGTCGTTGGCCCCGTATACAAGCCTTTTCATGCGTGCCAGCACCATGGCGCCGGCGCACATGGCACAGGGTTCTACGGTCACATACAGCGTGGCTTGGGTTAGCCGATAGTTGCCGAGCTTCCGCGCGGCTTGCCGCAAAGCAACTACTTCAGCATGGGCCGTGGGATCGTTTCTTTCGATGGGTTGATTATGGCCACGGCCAATGATACGTTCATCTTGAACTATTACAGCGCCGATGGGCACCTCTGCTCGGAGCGCGGCTTTGGCGGCTTCCCGAAGCGCGGCCCGCATGTACTTCTGGTCCATCGTACCGACAAGTCCTGCCATTCCCTTTTCACTAAGAGACCGCGGAATGGAATATCACAAACAACTTTCCTAGGCGTGTGTCGGAGAATTCAAGAATCGTCCTCCGGGGAGAGTGCGATGGCCATTTTTCCCCCGGCTATTTTGTCAAAATAGGGAATCGCCGAACGCTCAAATAGGTTATCTCCGACAGGCTCCTAGACCGCCAACTTCAATGCTACTTCAATTCATTGTGAACATCAAACACTGGACTTCAGCCCCAATATTTTTCTGTGGAAGAAATCAAACGGCTTCGCCTGCATTTTCGTTGAATCCCTTGCCCTGTGCGTCGCTTGAGTCTGAAGTCTGGACACCTAGAGTATAGTGTCTGAACCGGAACTACGAGTTCTATGGTGGGCCCGGGGTGACTTGAACACCCAACCTACGGTTTCGTAGACCGGCGCTCTATCCACTTGAGCTACGGGCCCACTTTTCCAAAGACAAACCCTAACTTTATCATAAAATAGTTATCCACGGCTAGGGCTTGTAGGAAATTTTTGCGCCGGCGTTTAAGATGGAACACTGCTTCTCAATAAACCGGAGTCACGGTGTCGTCCATTTTACCGGGTCACCGGCACCGGCCAGTAGCGCGCCGGTACGCACCGACCAACCGGCAAGCGCTTGACTACCTATCCCAATTTAAGCATTATAGCAAGCAGCGACTAAAACCGCATACGCGTGGCGAGGAGCTTGATCAATGGCAAGACACGGTTGGGTCTGGATCGTACTACCACTTTCAGTCCTTATGTTATTCATTAGTAGCCTGCGAGTTCATCCCGTTACCGCGCCCTATGCGGTGGCCGAGTCGCCGGCCATGAAATCCTATACGGAAACCATTCCCGGCTCCTCGGTTAAATTCGACATGTTGCCAATTCCCGGCGGCGAGTTTGCCATGGGGAGTCCTGCCGGTGAAGCTGGGCGATCGGACGACGAAAGTCCGTTGCACACGGTTCGCATACGGCCGCTATGGATGGGCAAGACTGAAGTAACTTGGGATGAATACGATGTCTTTGCCTTCAGCCAGGAGCTTGAGAAAAAGCAAGCGCCAGGAGCGACGGTCGGTAAGCTCTTGAAGGGGGTCGATGCGGTCACCCGCCCGACGCCGCCCTATGCCGATGAATCTTTTGGTTACGGTAAGGGGAAGCGGCCGTCCATCAGCATGACCCACCACGCCGCGATGGAATATTGTCGTTGGCTTTCCACCAAGACGGGAAAAACCTATCGACTGCCCACCGAAGCGGAGTGGGAGTACGCCTGCCGCGCCGGATCGAAAACGGCGTATTCCTTCGGCGCTAGCCCATCTCAGCTCGGAGACTATGCTTGGTTTAACGGGAATTCCGATAACATGCCGCACATTGTCGGTCTCAAAAAACCCAACGCTTGGGGATTGCACGATATGCACGGCAATGTGGCCGAGTGGTGCGTGGATGATTACGACAAGGATTTCTATCGTCGCTCGAAACAGGAGGCGCCGGCGATCGGCCCCGTGTGGCTGCCGACGGAGCAGCGTTACGCCCACGTGGTTCGAGGCGGATCCTGGGATGATGAGACGCCGCGTCTGCGCAGTGCGGCTCGCCGCGCCTCCAACCCCGACTGGAGTTTGCGCGACCCGCAAAGTCCGCAAAGCATTTGGTGGCATACCGAAGCCACGTTCGTCGGATTCCGCGTCGTGCGCCCGTTGGAAGAACAGGAAAACTTAAAAGGATTGAAGTCCAAGGTGACGAGAGAAAGCCCATGAGGCAGGACGAATTTGGTTCCGGCTCGTCCGGGTTAGGGCAGGTCATTACCCAAACATTGACGCTAAACCGAAGGCTGGTTATACCGGCCGCGTAGCGGCCTAATGAGTTTAGCCGTGCCTTTCAAGGCTCGGTAGATCCGGCGGCGGAAATTCCTTCCGTCCCGACGCTGTCGGGACGATTGAACCGCAGCCACGGGATAGAAATTATGGCTAATACTTGCACTTCACTCCACTACCGCATCGTCGAGCGTTATTTATGGGGCTGACTTTACTAGGGTGCCGCTAGAATGCCATGATCAGCGGAATCAATCGTCGCTGACGCGACGGGGCCTGCGGCGGGCCATGGGACCCGTGCCCTAAAGGGCACGGCTAAAGTCAACGGGCCGCTACGCGGCCGGTTCATATTTAACCTGTTTGGCCCCGGCTCGTCCGGGTTAGGTCTAGATTCTGAAAAGGAGGTATTAACATGAACCCTGTAGATTCTGATCCTAAAGAACAGCCTTCGCGGCGTGATTTTATTCGCGCTTACGGGGCGGCGGCGACGGGGGCGGCGTTGGCGTTGCATATACCAACAATCCCCGGCGCCTACGCGGCCGGCAATGACACCATCAGAGTAGGTCTCATCGGCTGCGGCGGGCGCGGGACGGGGGCCGCCCAGAATGCTATGGATGCGGCGCCGGGTGTAAAGCTCGTGGCCATGGGGGATGTGTTTAAAGATCAGCTCGACAGCAGCCGCGCGACTCTAATGAGAAGATATGCCGATAAAATGGACGTTCCGGCCGAGCGCAGCTTTGTTGGATTCGATGCTTACAAAAAAGTTCTGGCCAGCGACATCAACTATGTCATCATGGCGGCGCCGCCGGGTTTTCGTCCGGAACACTTGCAAGCCGCGGTGACCGCCGGAAAGCACATCTTTACGGAAAAACCGGTAGCGGTCGATGGACCGGGCATTCGCCTCTGTTTAGAACTTTATGAACAAGCCAAGGCCAAAGGGCTGGCGATTGTCGCCGGCACTCAACGCCGCCATCAGAAAGGCTACGTGGAAACTATGAAACGGATACACGACGGCGCCATTGGCCGGATCGCTGCGGCCCGCGCCTATTGGAATCAGGGAGGGCTATGGAGAAAAGATCGGCAAGGCGGCTGGAGCGATCTGGAGTGGCAAGTGCGCAATTGGTTGTACTTCACTTGGCTGTCCGGCGATCTTATCGTGGAGCAACACATCCATAACATCGATGTGGTTAACTGGGCGATGAGAGCTCATCCCATAAGGGCCGTTGGCATGGGCGGCCGACAAGCCCGCACGGATCCGGTTTACGGTCATGTTTATGATCACTTCACCGTCGATTACGAATTTGAGAATGGCGTTCATGAAATGAGCATGTGCCGGCAAATTAGTGGGACCGATCGCAACGTTTCTGAAGCGTTGGTCGGAACCGAGGGCGCCTGCCGGGTCGACAAGTATACGATCACCGGTGGCCAAAGCTGGAAGTTTGCAGGCCCGGACAACCAGCCCTACAGGCAGGAACACGCGGATTTGATCGAAAGCATTCGCGCGGGAAATCCGATTAACGAACTCCAGACTGTGACTGAAACCACGCTCACGGCCATTATGGGTCGCATGTCGGCGTACACTGGAAAAGTTGTTACTTGGGAGGAGGCTTTAAATTCAAAGGAGAGTCTAAGGCCGGCCAAGTTGGAGTGGGGTCCGCTGACGGTTCCTCCCGTTCCCATACCCGGACAGCCTACCGTCATGGCGGCAGGGAAGACTTAGCCGCAAGGCTGTTCACCGGAGCATTTAAATGTATCTCCCGATCTCAATTCGAGGGGTGTGATTTCCGTACGATGTACTCGACTAGATGGAAATTATCATCCGATCAGGATAAGTATTAGCCCCGTAGGGGCGGCATGTTTATAGCCAAGCATACCCAGAAGGAGGCTTCAAGCTCCGTAGGAGTCCCCCAGCTTGCGAAGACGGCAAGCAGATACCAAGATGAAACTAAGGGAGTTTCGTAACTGTTCGCGGGGCTCACTGAGAGCACACAAGAGACCCCCAGCGGAAGCTGGGGGAGACTCAGGCCCAGCCTACTCCGGCGACGCCCCACTCCCCCCACCCCCTCTCCCCGCCAGGCGGGGAGAGGGGGCCAGGGGGAGAGGGGCTCGTGATGTAGGCTGGATCTTAAAGCTCCCCCGGCTTCCGCCGGGGGTATCCACCACCCGTGAACGGATACGAAGTTTCTAAGGAGCGACATGTGGTCGGTCGTGATGGTTCACATGCCGCCCCCACGGGGCTTGGGTCTTAAAGCTAGCAGCCCCTGCTATAAACATGTCGCTCCTACGGAGCTTACATCGCACCGAAATCACACTCAATTCGGGCGTTGTCCACGACGCTCCTTGACCTTAGTGGGTAAGATCAGGAATGAGCTTGATTCAGAAAAGTCAGTAATCGCCTAATCGTAGACCGGAGGCACGGACATGAGCGAAAAACAAACACTATCAAAAAACATTCCAACTCGCCGGGACTTTCTAAAGACCTCGGCGGCGGCAGCCATTGGATCCACGCTGGCATCGCCGGTGCGAACGGTTCCGGGCGCTTATGCGGCGGGTAGCGACATGATTAAAGTTGGGTTGATTGGCTGCGGCGGGCGCGGTACCGGCGCCACTCAGAATGTCTTCAATGCCGCTCAAGGGGTTAAACTCGTCGCCATGGCGGATGTTTTCAAGGACCGGCTCGATGATAGCCGATCCCGTCTCCGCAAGAAATACGCCGACAAAATGGAAGTCCCGGACGATCGCTGTTTTGTGGGCCTCGATGCCTATGAAAAAGTCTTGGCGCTCTCCGAGGTAAATTATGTCATACTGGCCACACCGCCCGGTTTTCGGCCGCAGCATCTGCAGGCGGCCGTGACCGCCGGCAAGCATATCTTTACAGAAAAACCCGTGGCCGTCGATGGTCCTGGATTCCGCGCCTGTTTGAAAGTCTATGAGGAAGCGAAAGCCCAAGGGCTGGGCATCGGCGCCGGCACTCAGAATCGCCACAAGACCGGATACCTCGAGACCATACGACGCGTTCATGACGGCGCCATCGGCACGATTCTGGCGGGTCGTTGTTACTACAACACAGGCGCACTATGGATGAAACCGCGGCAACCGGAATGGAGCGACTTGGAGTGGCAGTTGCGAAACTGGCTCTATTTTACGTGGCTGGCCGGCGATCATATCGTCGAACAGCATGTGCATAATCTGGATGCCGTCCACTGGGCGTTACGCAGCCATCCGCTACGCGCGACAGGCATGGGTGGACGACAAGTGCGGACGGACCCTGCCTACGGCCACATTTATGATCATTTCACTGTAGATTATGAGTACGAAAACGATGTTCATGTGACGAGCATGTGCCGGCAGATGGCCGCCTGCGATCGTTTCATCGGCGAAGCCTTCATCGGCAGCAAAGGCACTTGCCGAATCGATAATTACACGCAGTACAGCATTAAAGGCGAAACCAATTGGCGTTTTGCCGGCCCCGACAATGATCCTTATGTTCAGGAACACGCCAATCTTATTGCAAGCATTCGCGCCGGAAAGCCGATCAACGGGCTGAAGAATGTCGCCGAGAGCTCGTTGATAGGCATCATGGGACGCATGTCGGCCTACAGCGGTAAAGTAGTCACATGGGAGCAGGCCGCTAATTCGAAGGAGACCTTGATGCCGCCGAAGCTGGCGTGGGGCCCGCTTCCCGTGCCGCCAGTCGCCATGCCCGGCCAGACTGAACTATTTTGATTTTACTGCCGGGACCGGAAGCCGAAAGAGAGTAGGATGACCAGTAGGGCAAAAATTGGGACCAAAGATTTACGTAATTGTTCACAGGGGTCAGTGGTCAGGCGATACTGGTTGGATTTCTTTTCCAAACTGTCCGCAATCCGTTAGGCATCCGCACCACTACCCAATCTCTATGTCGCGATAATTCCTTACAGTCATCGTCACCCTCGGGCCCTCAGCCTCTGATCCCTGACCCCCGATCCCCGTGAACAGTTACGTTATTTCTTGCTATGATTACACGCCTACGAGGTCCAATTTGCATTGGCATTGCCGCAGCCTTTTGGGGACTGTCGGCGGCAGTGGCCAAATTTCTGTTCGAAAGTAATATCGACACGTTGATGGTCGTGCAAACGCGGTCTACCTTTGCTTTCCTTTTGCTCGTGCCGGTGGCGCTCATTCAAAAGAAGATGGTGATTTGGGACCTCCGTTCCTTCTTGCGAATCTTACCCCTCGGTGTGATTGGAATTGCCGGCTCGAACTTTATGTATTACTACGCGGTCGCCAAAACTACGGTCGCTACGGCGATTATCCTACAGTACACGGCCCCGGTTCTGGTAGCCTTGTATCAGATGGCCTTTGAAAAAAAACCACTCTCGATTTCTGATGGGCTCATTATTTTACTGGTGCTTTTTGGCTGTTACCTGACCGTGTCCCCGATGAATCCGGGCGGAGGTTGGGCGGCTCCTAAAATCGCTATGACCGGCTGGCTCGCCGGTATGGCATCGGCCTGTTGCTGGGCTTTTTTTAATATTTATGAACGAAAGCTCAAGAACTTGCCACTGCCGGCCAAGCTTTTCAATGCGCTCTTTTTTTCGACCGTGTTTTGGTTATTAATACAATCACCCGCCACACTGGCCGCCCGCCTGTCACAGGGATCGCTCGTTCTTTCGCTGGTAGGATTCGCTATTCTCTCGGTGCTGTTGCCGTATGGCTTCTATTTTCTTGGTCTGAAGTGGTCCGGATCTTTGCCGGCCATTGTGACGGCCAATGTCGAGCCGGTGTTGGCTATTTTCTTCTCGGCCTTGATCGTCCACGCGGCCGTATCACCCGGGCAAGGTCTTGGCGCGCTCTGTGTGATCACCGGCGCCACGCTTTTCAACCTCAGGACGCCTGAACAACAACCCCCATCGAACTAAATCAATAGCGAGTATACAAGCGATCACAGGTCGGGGAAAGCATCCTCGGGTCATGGGCTCACGGCCGCGTTCCGCGGCAGGGGGTGTGCCATACTCGTTTTTAGTCGTTCGGCTCGCGCTAATCCGTCTTGAGCGACTAGTGAGGCAGGATTGAAATCGATGGATTTTTGATAAGCGCTGCGCGCGCGATCTGGGTCCTTCATCTCCAGATACAGACTGCCCGTGGCAATAAAAACTTCCGGAGTGCGCCGATAGCCGGCCGCCATTTCATATTCCTTAAGCGCGTTTTGGTACAAGCCCTCCCAGCGGTAAGTGGCGCCGCGCATCATGTAGAGATCTTGATTGGTTGGAACCAAACTCTTGGCCCTTTCCAGCCACGCGTCCACTCGTCTAAGCGTTGACGTTAAATCCTCGTCCGGGCTGAGACCTTTTTCCTGAATTCGATGCAGAGTCAGATAAGACCACAATTCAAGCTTGCTGGAAGTGTAAGGGCAACACAAATATTGTACGGCCCAGAAACAAGTGACGAGCGCTGCCAGGGAGGCGCCCCACTTTAGCAAAAGTTCTTCCGGCCCACGGGGTGACCTGGCCAGGCTGGCCGCAATCTCCGGCCTGGGCGAGCTCAAGCTCAGCGCCAATATAACTACCAGAAGCGACATCATGGCTGCCTGGTGAAACGGAAAATTGGCGAGGCTGTTGACGAGGACCGTCATGAGCGCGGTCAGCGAGATCATGGCACAAATCCGGAAATCCCTGACGGCAACCTTGGTCGGCGCCAGATATTTTTTTGTTGATTTTCTCTCGGCTGCGGAAGAGCCGAGCCGCGGGGGCGGGCGGTTATTTCCGGCCAAGGTTCGCATATGGACTCCGACATAAACTCCAACAGAGGCAAGAAACAACATAAGCCCCAGCAAGCCCAATTCGGTCCAAATCTGTAGATATTCATTGTGCGCTTCCGCGGCAAGGTCGGCTAGCGGCGCCACTCGCCGACCTTTTATGGCTTGGCTGTGGTAGTCAAAAAAAAGGGCGGCATACGTTCCCAAGCCATGACCGACTAATGGGCGATCCTTGATCATGCCCACCGTCGCCCGCCAAATCGTCGGCCTGCGGCTGAGCGCCGTATCCCAATCGCTTGTCTTGATGGCGCCGGCGGCATTTTGCAAGCGTGCACGGAAGTTTCGATTAACCACGACAACCATAGTGATACCCAAAAGCACAAGGACCCCGAAAGTCATAAGATACTTGCGCGCCGATTTCTCGTAGCGGCCTACGTACAAAGCCCACGTGGCTAGGCCGGCGAACAGCCCGGCCAGCGCGGCAAGGGTCTGAGTGTAAAGGATGCCCAATAATATCAAAGCCAATCCCACGGCGATCAGTGCTTGCTTTTTGCCGGAGCTTTCTTGAAACAACAGGCCGAGGGCCGCTACGAAGGTCAAAGAAAGATAGGCGCCGGCCAGATTTGGGTTATCTAAAAACCCGGCCGCGCCGAGACGTCCGGCGACTTTGGAGGCACCGCTTAGATCCATATGGAAGATGGGGTCATGGCCATAGTACTGCGCTATCGCATAGGTGGCGTTGATAGAGCCGGCAGCTAGTGCAATCCACAGGATTACTCTTAGAAAACGTTGGTTTCCCGCTTCAGCGAGAATCAGATAGAGGGCAAAATAAAGCAAAAGATTTATGAAGGGGTACCAGCCGATGGCCGAGAGAGGGGAGAAAAGAATACTGAACAGGCACCAAGTTATAAGCAGGCCAAAGGGGAAGAGCCGCGGGGCGCGCAGCCAGTTCTTCCAAGGAATCGACAATCCGGCGGGCTGCCATAGTTTGCCGATAACCCACGCGGTCAAGATGAGAACAATTAAAATTTGGACAGTAATCTCTTTAACCAGCCGAAATTGGTTATAAACCGTCGGGCTGGAGGCAAACGGAGTAATGGCTACCATTATTCCAATGGCCAACAAGATGAAACGATGCGTTAGTTTTGACGTGGAGTTTGTTGGTACCAAGCGTTGTATTTCATCTCAAGTGGGTATGACAATGTCGTGCGGTTCTACTGGTGGATGAGTCCAACAAAAGTGCCTACAGCCAAGTCGACTTTGCCGGTATCGAGAAAATTGCCCAAACCTATAAATTGGTGAAGGCCGGCGTCAAAGTTGGCAATACTTTCAATGATCCCACCCACGTACGTTACGCTGAGAGAAACGCTCCGACCCCATCGAACAAATTCAATGGAGCGGATACGGTCGCCGGGGAGCCAATCCTGGGTTGGTATTGAATTGGCTTCGATGCCGGCTTCCAAGCCGGCGGCCTTGGCAAAATGGCCCGTTCCATTCCCCACGAAGGCCTGTATCTCGCGGAGGCCAAGGTCCAATACAGCCAAATCCAAGGTACCGTCGCCATCAAGGTCAGCCACGATAATTCCGTCGGGATGGGCAACGCTCTTGAACGAGCTGACATATCGAAACCCGCCGAACCCATCACCGAGCAAGATTGAAATGTTATTGCCCCCTTTGGTGGCAACGGCAAGATCCAAATGATTATCGCCATTAAAGTCGCCGGTCGCCAGAGCCATTACACCGAATCCCGACTGAAACCGTCGGACTTCTTGATACGTGTTGTTGCCAAGTCCAAGAAAAACGGTGATGAAGTTCGACACGCGGTCGGCGATGACGAGATCGTTTAGGCCATCGTTATTTAAATCTCCCAGGGTCGTGGTGAACCTGGAGGCTAGGAACCCCGGCTGAACCGCCAAGCTAAAAATGCCAATGCCCATTTGTGGGATTCCAAATCGTTCTTGTCCTAAAGGGCGCGCCTCTACGAATCGGGCGGCGTTTTCATCTTCGAAAGACCCGAAAAATCTAACGACGGGGCCATCGCTGAGTCGACGCGGATCACGATCATGCGACTCCGTATCGGTGGGCGGATTGACGGGGGTCTGCGCATGGTCGGCTTCCGTCCCTTTTTCTTCCCCCTTATGGTCCGCCTTACTGAAGGGGTTACCCGGTTCTTCAAGATAGACGCCGGAAGTGCCGTTGCGGAGCCCTAACAAGGCAGAGATTGGGCTATTAAGAAATTCCAATTCCTCGGAGTCCAGGATCATTTTCGGACGCGCCGGCTTTTCTTTGGGACCAGAGGCAACCCCTGCGGTTGTAATTTGAACGCGGCTGCGATCGCCATTTGGCGTTAGACTCAACAACCGGCGATAATATTGAGAAAGGCCCGCTGCCTCACGGTTGCTGAGCCTGTTGAAGCCATAAATGTTATTAGAGGCCGCGACCGCGAATTCTTGATAAGGCTGTACTGTAGGTGCGCTCCGCGCGGAAGCTTTTTGTGCGTGCCCTGAAGATTGGGGAACCGAATTTTGCTGGAGGAGTGGCTTGATGGGCCGCTTCAGGTCGAAAGTAGAAACCTGAGGCTTGTTAAACCCCCACAGAAGAATGCCCAACCCCGCTAGGCTCCAAATGAGGAGCCGTCTTTGATGTTTCACAGTATCTTATCGTCCGATTTCAGCCAATCGAATTAATTCTACACCCATTACTTAACCAACCAAAGTAACCAATAAACTCTAGTATATTTGGCTTCAAATGTAAATACTAAATTTTCTGACTCCGGCGGCCTAGGAATTGAGCTTCATTAGTGTGCCCTTTCAGGGCTGGCGTGCTGGGGACGCTTGCTTTCCGGGGGCTGCGCATCGCTTGCCCCTGGCTATGTTGGCGCGCTCTTTCAGAGCTTTGGATTGTAAACGGCACGCCACTCCCTACAATTGTCCAAGCTCCGGGACCCCGCGGGACTGGAGTTTGGCATCGGCGCGTTTCTTATGATCGAACTTCAGAACATGCTCACACTGGCCGGAACGACGCGGGCCCTTGTATAATAATCGATCTTGTCATGAGCGCTTAAGCCCTGGCGCCGCTCCCGGGAAGGATTTTGGGAGGCGCGTCGACAGTTCACCTCAAATCAGCGAGAGCCAATGAGACCACGCAAGGTGAAGGCCGCTTGGCTTCTTAGCCTACTGCTGGCCGCCAATACGTTGAATTTTTTTGATCGCCAATTACTCGGCGTCGTTGCCGAATCCGTCCGCAAGGAGTGGAGCTTGAACGACACAGCGCTGGGCGGGCTCGGTACGGCGTTCGTGATACTCTATGCCGCGGTGGGTGTGCCGTTAGGACGACTGGCGGATCAATGGAGCCGCGTTCGCTTGCTCAGTCTGGGCGTATTAACCTGGAGCTTAATGACCATGCTTTCCGGGCTGGCCGGTAGCTACTGGACACTATTGGCCGCACGTTTGGGAGTGGGCGTCGGCGAAGCCGTCTGCGCGCCCTGCGCCGCTTCGCTGATTGGCGATGCCTACATGGCCCGCCGGCGCGGTCGGGCGCTTGCAATCTTTATGCTGGGACTTCCCATCGGCTTGTCGCTTAGCTCGGCGCTCGGGGGGATGATTGCCCAGAGGTACGGATGGCGTATGAGTTTTCTGGCCGCGGCCTGGCCGGGGTTCTTGTTGGCCGCGCTGTTTTATCTTGTGCAGGAACCGGCGCGGGGTGAACTGGATGGCGTTGCCGATTTGAATGCGGCCGATCGGGCTTCTCCGATGGCCCAAGTCATGCGAATACCGACGATGTGGTGGGTTATTGCGTCCGGCGCTTTGCACAATTTCAATCTGTATAGTTTGAGCCTGTTTCTTCCAGCCTTTCTGATACGGTACCACGGTATTTCACTACCACAAGCCAATTTCTTAGCAGCGCTGGCCTTCGGGGGGGCCGGTGCGGCGGGGATGTTTCTGGGCGGCCTGCTTAGCGATCGCGCCGTACGGACCGCACCGAATGGTCGCATGCGAGTGGCGGCGACAGCCAGCGTTTTCACCATACCCTGCCTGGCGCTGGCGCTGCTGCAGCCGCAAGGATCGGTTACGGTTTTTTTCCTTGGCTTATGGCTCGCCGTCTTGTCCATGTATGTTTACTACGCCTCGGTATACGCAACGATACAAGACGTCGTTGCACCGGAAATGCGCGGTACCGGCATGGCGCTGTATTTCTTTGCGATGTACTTGCTGGGCGGCGCGCTAGGAACGATCGGCACGGGCCGCATCAGTGATGTGCTCGCCCGGCGGGCGGCGACCCGTATGGGTTCTGTGACGATCAGCGAAACCGCTAAAGCCATAGGGCTGCATCACGCTATGTGGATAATCCCTGTGCTATGTGCACCCTTAGCTTTGGTCCTTTTCTTAGGCGCACGGACCGTCGCGGCGGATATGGAGAACGTGCACCGACGCGGCGGATCGTATGAAACATAGGCGGCGTCTCGGCCAAGCCCATTAGCGCCGCGCGGGCGGCCGAAGGCCGCTACGCGGTGGAGTACGAGTTGATTTTCTTGCCACGCATTCAGCATAGACAGGGCCGCTACCGCTCCCGGTTCTGTATCGGCTTGGGGGCTATGCCGACGCAGGATAGATTTTTGGTGTGTTACTGGTTCCGGTTCGTACGAGTTAGGAGAGTCTCCTGCAACTTCACACGGTTCGGATTGTCTATAGTAAACAAGGCTTCATGGTGAGGAAGGCGCTTCGCATGAGGAGGTCGCAGCGCACCGGCGGTCCCAGACGCCACGGAATGGCTGAGGGAGACCTTGATCCGGGCCATGCGCGTAAATACTGCAAAGCTTACGAATTATTCGCCGGATGAAGCGCCCAGGGTTGTACCATGGGTCACATACTTTGTCGCCGTCTCTGAGTAAGCTAGGCACATAGGGCTTTAAGAGGGAAACCAAGAGAAATAGGGACGACCCATAGTATCTCGTACCAAGAATGCGCATTGTTCACTCAACGATCCAATTTAGGGAGAAAATCATGCGAAAAATTAGACTACTTTTTGGTCTGCTTATGGCGGCCGTTTTGGCCAACATCGCCTCCGGACCCGCGCTGAAGGCGGCGCCCAACGGGTCCCCACCCCGTCCCAACATCGTCTTCATTCTCACCGACGACCTAGACACTCGATATCCTGAAGGGACATGGGTCAATCGATTCCCCCGCCTACGCACGATCCTGTCCGACCAGGGCACAACATTTAAAAACAACTTCGTTACTCTTTCGCTATGCTGCCCGTCACGCACATCGATCCTGCGCGGTCAGTATGCCCATAACACTCAGATCTTCACCAATGCGAGTCCCGGGGGCGGGTTCCAAAAGGCTCATGACTTGGGCCTGGAAGACTCGACCTTTGCAACGTGGTTGCAAGAGGCCGGCTACAAGACCGTCCTCTTGGGAAAATACCTGAACGGCTATCCCGGAAACTTGGGAAGGTCCTACGTGCCGCCCGGCTGGGACGAATGGTATAGCGGCCAGAGAAATCAATATCAACAGTTCAACTACGACATGAATGAGAACGGGAAGATTGTCAGCTATGGCAGCGCTCCCGAAGACTACTTGCAGGACGTGATACGAGGCAAGGCCACCGACTTCATACGGCGCACGGCCAATGAAGGTCGACCCTTCATGATGTGGATGACGACGTACTCGCCGCATCAACCGGCAACGTTCGCGCCGCGGCACGCCGATAGGTTTCCTAATGCGCGGGCGCCGCGGCCACCCACTTTTAATCAGCCGGACGTCAGCCACATGCCCTCATGGGTGCAAAACCGGCCCTTATTGGGCGCCGCCCAAATCCGCACCATTGATGCGCTCCACCAGAAGCGACTGAAGTCTATGGTGGCGGTCGTGGAAACGATCGATGACATCATCAATACCCTCCGTGAGACTGGGCAGCTTGATAACACGTACATATTTTTCAGCTCGGACAACGGCTTCCACCTGGGACAGCATCGTCTGCCTCCCGGCAAAAACACCGAGTTCGAAGAAGACCTGCACGTGCCTCTGATAGTGCGCGGGCCCGGTGTGCCCTCGGGCCGCGTGTTGGAGCACATGACGGTCAACATCGATCTCGCTCCCACTTTTGCGGAACTCGCCGGAATACCCATACCCGCCAATGTGGATGGACGTTCGCTGCGGCCTTTGCTACGCGAGACACCGACTCCCTTGGCCGACTGGCGCCAGGGCTTCCTGCTGGAGCACGGGTATATTCAGACCGCAGATGCCGGCCGCACGTCGGCGGACGCGCGCTCCGCCGCCGAAGCACAACGTCCGTATGGTTTGGCAGGACCCCTGTTGCCCCAGCCATTTCAAGGCCTACACATCGCCAATCATGTGTACGTCGAGTACGTGCCCACGGGCGAACGAGAACTCTATAACTTGGCCGAGGATGTTTACCAGCAAATCAGTCTTGCCGATACGTCCGAACCAGAGCTTCTGCAATGGTTGTCGGCATGGCTGGGAACGCTTCGCCGGTGTATCGGCGCCGAGTGCCGTAGGGCGGAGGACATTTTGCCGTAACACCAGCACGGCTCGGCCGTGGGCCGGCCGGGCGGCGTTGTAAAAAAAGGCCACTGTAGAACGATAAAGGCCGTGTGGCGCGCCGCCACGCGGCCGGTTGTCCGTGGACAGGTGAACTGTATATAGTAGTCGGCTCAAAAACCTGACTCATATACGACAAGTTTTTATCAACAGGATTTTCAAGATCTGGAGCGTTGATGGATAGTCCGCATGGAGAAGGTCTGCGTGCGAATCTCGCATTGGATAATGCGAGAAGCCATGGACTACTACGCGCCGGAGTTGTCCCCACCGAGCTTGGCGACGATTTTACCGATGTTCAGCGACGTGTGGAAAATTGTGTTTAACGGGATTACTCTCGCCAGCTTATGGTGTCCCAAGGCCGCCAGGCCCATCGACGCGATGCAGCCGCAACGCGAGCAGTCCGGCTTGCCGCCAAACTGGCAGGGCGTGATCCTTGTCGTAAGATCTGCGGAGATATTGTAGGTAGTCCGCGCAAAAACACATTCATTTGGAGATTCCGGAGGTTTGGCAAACTCTCGAATGATCGCGTCGTTCATGTCCAATTTGGGGAAGCTCGGGCGCAAATAGAGCAAGTCCTCGACAAGCTGATCCCGCTCGGTGACCGAGAGGCATTCCGGCGAATGATCCCCCTGTTGGGGTGTAAACGAGCTCACCCAAATTTTCTCAATCTCCGGACGCGGAGACCAGAAGCGCAGAAACTCTTCCAGGTAGCCGGGACGTTTCATCAATGGCCCGGTAACAGTCATGTGCACGGTTATGCTGTGCCCGACGATGTTTTCAAGAATCCTCTCGTAAGTGGCCGGTTTTCTGCGCGCGTCATGTTCCGGCTGAAGACCGTCAATGGAAACTACCAAGTTTAGGCGGGGCAGCGTCGCCCAGGCGGCGGGGATTCGCCGATAGGCGCTGGTAACGACCTGAACAAATACGCCTTGCCGGGACAGCTTAGGCAGCAACACATTCAACTCATTCAGCCGGACCAACGGCTCGCCGCCGACCAGGGATAGATGAATCGGCTGATACCGCCCGACGAGGTCCATTACGCCATTAACTAAATCTTCGCCTTTGCGATCAGAAAGCTGCCGCAGCGTAAATTCGCCGCCTAAATGCTCCGCATCATAGGCATAACATCCCGCGCAGCGCAGCGGGCACTCGCGCGTGATTTCAATAGAGAGCGAAGGAAAACGGCCCGTCAGTATCTTCCCCCAGGCCAGCATGACCTCCGTAGGCTTCATCCTAATAGAACTCCATTTCTCATGACGGCGCCTGCCTATCCATTCGGTCACGGCATAACCGCACACGGCAGGATTCCACACAGAATTCGCCGCTTAGGGCGAGCCACGCACAATTGCTAGGCTTTCCGGTAGCTATCGAAAAGCGAACCTGCACGCTTTCCGTCGACTGGATCTTAAACGCCTAATTTGTCGTCCGTGGTCATACCGGCTAGCGACGACAACCTGCAGGGCCGATACAGGAGGGCTCGACTTATCCCACTAACTCGGCAACCTTGGATTAGTTACTGCTGATCATGAAAGAATCGGAAATTAGAATATTCGATTGTCCAGGTAAGACGGTTATTCTTCCCTGCGCGCCAGTAAAATTCGTATGATTTAGCCCCGAAGCGTAGAATGAACCTGACGGCAAACGTAACAGAACGGATTTCTCCGGAGCGAAGTTTTCAAACGTTGCGACAGGCTTAGACGGGATAATTGAAAACGAGGCGACGGCTGCCCTCACGGAAGCGGACGATCATCTTGCTGCGGCCCTCAACCTCATCGACAATTCCATAGCCAAACACGTTATGTTTGATTAAGTCATTGATCTTGTACCCGCCTTCGGCCAAGTTATATTCACGCGCCTTGTTCGTATTCAACTGCGCAAGGGCCTCGTCGAAACTAGCTTTGCGCATCTCGGCGCGCCGGGTGGCTGCGGCCGCTTCCCTCGCCTTAGCCTGCTCCGCCTTACCGAGCGGCTTAGCGGCTAGGAACTTATGTGTTCCGGCACAGGTCTGGCAGGTGACCTTGAGCACGTTTTCGCCTCTCATCGTCATGATCGTATGCGGCCGCATCGATTCACAGGCCGTGCAGTAACTGTCGATAGCACGACCGGTCAAACTTTCTTTTTTCATAATACTTGCTCCCTATGTTGGGAACCAATTACCAATCCTTGGGGCTACTAAGTCCTGTCGCCTACCAACGATCTCGTCCGCCTCCGCCGCGGTTTTGGTAATCTCGCTTTCCCCCTCGGGGCTTCTCTGTCTTCGGGCGGGCTTCATTGACTACGAGGGCCCGGTCCTTTAGCGTAAAGCCGTTAAGCGCGGTGATCGCTTTTTGCGCTTCTTCCGGCGAGCCCACCTCTACAAAAGCAAAGCCACGTGAGCGGCCACTGTCCAGGTCTCGTATGATTTTTACGTCCTCAATCGCGCCGGCATGTTGCGCGAACAATTCTTCCAAGTCTGTTTGTGAGGTTTCGAAAGAAAGATTTCCAACGTACAGTTTTACATTCGACATAGATTTTTCCTTTTCATGCGATGACATCTATCACAGATGCCATCTTAAGGTCAATAAAATAGTCTCCACACGCAAAGAAGGGCTCGACGGTTCTCGTGGATCCTTCAGAGCCCTTGGTCCTTAACAAGATTAGAGACCGCTGACGCTGCCGGCCGCTTGGCCTTTCTTACCCTCGACGACCACAAACTTCACGCGTTGGCCTTCCTGTAGAGTCTTAAATCCATCACCTTCTACGGCGGAATGATGCACAAACACATCCGAACCCTTATCACTGGTAATAAACCCAAACCCTTTTGTCTCATTAAACCATTTTACGGTTCCTGTTTCAAACATGTTGAATCTCCTTTAAATTTTGAATACGTTGTCTCGGCTGAATGATCAAAGCTGCAGAACAAATCACTAACGCACCTTGAATTTAGGTCAAATCAATTAGGCGAGAAAGTAATGAAGCTTATTCTGTAGGATATGCTCATTTAATACTCTTAACAACGAAGAGTACGATACCACCTGAGCCCTATAATGTCAAGTCTAAGTATCGACCGCTAAAATGGAGGGGAATTTGTAACTGTTCACGGGGATCGGGGGTCAGGGATCAGGGTCCAAGGGCCAAGTGGTACAGATGACTGTTAGGAATTATCGTGATTCAGAGATTGGGAAGTAGGGCGGATGCTTAAAGGACTGCGGAAGTCTTTGGAAAAGAAATCCAAACAATATCGCCCGATCCCCGACCCCTGTGAACAATTTAAGAGAATTTGTAACTGCTCAGGCAATGCGTCTCAGCCCCGTAGGGGCGGCCTGTTTATAGTAGCGATTCCTATGGTAGGTCCTAAAGCTCCGTAGGAGCAACATGTCCGTACGCGTGCGTCGCCGAAATCAACCTTACACAGGCCGCCCCTACGGGGCTTGTTCGAACTCGCGCATGGATTCTT
>JACOSC010000156.1 GCA_016179055.1 Acidobacteriota bacterium | reverse complement strand
GTCAGCGAATTGCGACAGGCGATCGAGGCGTTTGTCGCGGCGTATGGCCCCAAGGCGAAACCCTTCGTTTGGCGCAAACGAGAAGTAAGGGGATCCCAGCTCAGAAATACTATCGTTAACTTATGCAACTAAGCACTAGTCGTGTCGGTTGCGATTCGCCAATCTCCCAGCGCGCAGCGGCTGCGCCACCAAGCGGGAATTGCTGCCTTAGATTGACTCTGCCTGTGGGCGTGTTTATAATGCAATACGATTGCACGATTCAATAGGTGTCATGGGGGGATGAGAACCAAACCTTATCTAGGGAGGTAATCTATGCTTAAGCGCGCGCTCCTTGCATTCATTATTTTAGGATTGATCGGTGGCTGGGTCGGATGTAGTTCCAAAGAAGAAAAATCCGCGAAATCGGAAGAAACGCCGCCGGCTCCAACCATCAAGCCGGGAGAGATGGTTCTGATTCCGGCCGGGGCATTTAAGATGGGCAGCAACCAAAAGGGAGAAGATGGTAAACCAACGCCGGCCTACCCCGAGCGAGACGTGGACTTACCGGCTTACTATATCGACAAGTATGAAGTGACCAACGGGGAGTTCTTAAAATTTACCGCAGATACCGGCTACACGAGCGAGGCGGAAGCCGAGAACAAAAGCTGGCGTCTCTTCTTTTCTCCAGAGCGCGTGAACTATCCTGCGGTCAATTTGACCTGGAACGATGCCAATGCTTACGCTAAATGGGCCGGTAAACGTCTGCCCACGGAAGCGGAGTGGGAAAAAGCGGCGCGCGGCACCGACGGCTGGCGCTATCCTTGGGGGAACGAATGGGTCGCCGGGCGATCCAACACGGCAGAGACGGGATTTAGGCAACCCCGCGAGATCGGATCCTATCCCGGCGATGAAAGTCCTTTCAAGGTGATGGATATGCTCGGCAACGTTCAAGAATGGGTAGCAGATTGGTATAAAGCCTACCCGGGAAATCCCAAGAAGGAGAAGGAATACGGCGAAGTTCTTCGTTGCGCGCGGGGCGGTACCTCGTCGCACATCGGGAAAATGTTCTCTTTATGGGCTCGGACGGCTTACCTACCCAAAGCACTCTTTGGCCTTGGCATGCGCTGTGTTAAGGACGCCCAAAAAGCCAACCTGCAGACCGATCCCAACGATCGCATCAAGGAACTTAATCAGAAAATTGCGGGTCGGTTTGATCAGATTGCCCTGGCAGTGCATCATTCGTTTGGCCCTCATAGGGCTAAAAGCGCTCAGCCCTTGAAATGATAAGATTCCGGTAAAGCGATCAGAATGAAATAGTCTCGTACCGGCGTCTGTTTTTCCAGCCGTTGCACGGAACGGCGCGCAGTGGCCGCCGTTTCCTGCAGCACTCGCCCAAACATAGCTTTTGATCTGTGGAAGGCGCTGGAACGGGCTATCCGAATGCCTCCGGGATTTAGGAGTTTCAGGGCGCACAGGTTAAGCTCCTATACTTTGAACGGTCATAAAATAACAGAACCGGGAGCGGTAGCGACCGGGTCGGCCCGTTGCGAAAGAGTGCGCACCCGGTCGCTACCGCTCCCGGTTCTGTAGAAGCAGGAACACATTCCGCACGTTCATGGAAGGGTGATGAGGCTATGAGGATCATCTTGCTGGGGGGCGCCGGGGACATGGGCAGCCGCGCCGTTGAAGATTTGGCTAGCATGGAAGGCGTGCGCCAGATCACGATCGCTGATCGGAACGCCGAGGCGGGCGAGCGGATTGCCGGTCGACTGAAAGAGCAAAAGGCCGCCGTGGATGTGCGGCGTATCGATGCCAATGACCATAACGACCTCGTAAGCGCCATGCGCGGCTATGATGTAGCCGCTTCCACACTCGGACCCTTCCATCGCTTTGAGGCCAAGCTGGTACGCGCGGCCATAGACGCCGGCGTTGATTACGCCAGCGTCTGCGACGAGTGGGAAGCCGCTGAAGCGGTTTTTGTGGAATTCTCGGAGGAGGCCCGGCAGAAAGGACGGATCATACTAACCGGGCTGGGCACTAGTCCCGGATTAACCAATGTTGGTGTGCGGTATCTGGCGGATGGCATGAGCCGAGTGCGCGGCGCCGACATATACGTTTACCAACCCTTGGACGCCGGCGGCGGCGAGGCCTTGGTAAGGCACATGCTGCACATCATTTCGGGAAACATCGCCGTGTGGCGAGACGGTCGACGGGTGACTTTGCCGGCGTGCATCGAGTCGCGCCTAGTGGACTTCCCGCGCTTTGGCTCCGTTCAAACCTGGAATATGGGCCACAGCGAGCCGGTCACCCTTCCGCGCTTCATTACGGAAATTGAAAAGGTCAACTTCTTCATGGGCTTTGGGCGCGGCTCAGGCTGGTTCATCAAGCCGGCGCAAATGGGATGGTGGAAGCGTCAAGGCCTAGTCGATTGGGCTGTGCGCTTTGTGTTGAAGCTTGAGCGGCAAGGATCGGGGAAATTGCCGTCAGAGGGCGCCGTGCGCATCGACGTATGGGGAGAGCAGGACGGTCAAGAGGTTCATCGTATGCTCTGCGGCACCGGTCAAATGCGGAAAGTCACCGGCTTGTCTCTGGCCGTGGGCGCCTGTATGCTGGGCCGCAAGGAGTTGATTACTCGTGAGCCGGGCGTGTATGCCCCGGAAGGCTGTATCGATCCGCAGATGTTTATCCACCGACTCAAAAAGAATGGACTTGCCGCGTACGAGGATTTGGCCATGACCCATCCACTGGGCTAAGAGCCGATAATCCCCACGAAGCGTTTGTCTGGTCTCACCAACCGATGTGAATGGTTGCAGCAAACGATCATTCGATCTCCAGCCGAGTAGTATCACAACACGGTCCCGTCCTTCTCCGACCTGAGGCATTGCGGCGGCCTCGCGTCAAATCTTCGCGCAGCCGTCAGGCCTAAAAACTAACGCATCATTTCAATATCGGTCATCTTCGGTCACACCGGTCATCATCGGTCGGTCAAAATGACCGATGTCCGAGACGCAAGAAAGTCGTCATTTGGTTAACCCCTTGCAAAATCGACACAGACTTTTTCGGCACAGATCGTGCTGTTACTCTGCTCGGGACGATGATCGATACCAGATCGAAACTTCATAAGACCCCTTAACAGGATCTAACCAGCCCACCCTTTTCGTTCGTTCACCAGTCCAAGACCTCGGATTCTCCTCTCCCCGAGGTCTTGGATTTTATATCAGGCCACAGCCATTCTCCCTGAAAATACATAGTGGCGCCGGCTTCCAGCCGGCGAGTCCCGTTGCGGACGGCGTCCACGCTTGCCCCGACGGTAATCGGGGCGCTCCCAGGGATGCCGTTGCTATTTTCATCCGTCGTGGTGCGCCCACAGAGCGCATGAACGACTCCTCTGAAAATAACTCCGGCACAACAGCACCGGTTGCGGTATCGACCGTGCGCGCCGCGGCCTACATACCTCGGCCTACCCGCCCGCTACCGCCGGCGGTCCTCCTCATTGTCATGCTCTTTCCATGGAACCTCCCTGCCGATGAGCAAAATTTTTTCCAGAAAAAATACAAGCGCGATCTGGTAAAATACGAAACGGCAATCCTGTTATCATGCCGCCATGGAGAAAATTTCTCGAAGTTTTCTATGGATGAGCAGGCATTGATACGGTGTATAGCGGTTGTGGCTCGGCGTGTGGCAGCGAAGGATTACCCCAAATGCGCTTGGTAGAAGGCCGCATGGCATCTTACCGGCGCGCTAATATCACGAGACGATCGGTTCCGGGCGCGCGTTGCGACTCGCTGTCATACGGCCGTCCGCCATGTCTGCGGTTTGATCTGATGTGCACTATTATTGA
The DNA here is from genome assembly GCA_016179055.1 of Acidobacteriota bacterium. Taxonomy (GTDB): domain Bacteria; phylum Acidobacteriota; class UBA6911; order JACOSC01; family JACOSC01; genus JACOSC01. Next base: position 2,974 of record JACOSC010000156.1, on the reverse strand, counting down.
TAACCGGTTATATCGAGGAGTAAGCTATGTCAAACACAGAAAACACGTTTCGGATTGAAAAAGATTCAATGGGCGAAATACGCGTCCCTCAAGAGGCCTATTATGGAGCGCAGACGCAGCGCGCCGTACAGAATTTCCCGATTAGCCGTTTGCGTTTCTCGCGGGGTTTCGTGCGCGCCATCGGCATGATCAAGCGCACCGCCGCGCAGGTAAACGTACAACTGGGTCTGCTGGACGAAAAGATCGCCGGCGCCATACAGCGCGCCGCGCAGGAAGTTATTGACGGACGCTGGGACGAGCAATTCGTCATTGATATTTTCCAGACCGGGTCTGGGACCTCCACGAATATGAATGCCAACGAGGTTATCGCCAAGCGCGCCACCGAGTTTTTAGGCGGCGCCCGCGGCAGCAAGCTCGTACATCCTAATGACCATGTTAATATCGGGCAATCATCGAACGACGTTATCCCGACGGCCATTCATGTGGCGGGCGTCGAAGCAATGGCGACCCACCTTTTGCCGGCGCTGACTAAGCTTCAAAGGGCTTTGCTCGACAAAGCGGCGATGTTCGATCGCGTAATCAAGATCGGACGCACGCACTTGCAGGATGCGACGCCGGTTCGCGTTGGACAGGAGTTCGGCGGTTATGCTCGACAGGTAGAGCTGGGAATCAAGCGCGTGAAGCAGGCGAGCGAATCGTTGGCCGAACTGGCGCTCGGCGGCACGGCGGTGGGCACCGGCATCAATACTCAGCCGGAATTCCCCGGCCTCGTCATACAGGCGCTGAGTGATGCCATGCGCCTTGAATTGCGCGAAGCCCTCAATCACTTTGAGGCGCAAGGCGCCCAGGATGCGGTTGTCGAGGCCAGCGGCGCGCTGAAAACCGTAGCCGTAAGCCTGATGAAAATTGCCAATGACATTCGCTGGCTGGCCTCCGGACCAAGGTGCGGATTGGGTGAGTTGGCTTTGCCTGAGGTACAACCGGGATCTTCGATTATGCCGGGCAAGGTCAACCCCGTCATTGCCGAGTCCGTAATTCAGGTAGCCGCGCAAGTCATTGGCAACGATCTAACGATCACACTCGGTGGGCAATGGGGCTTCTTTGAGCTTAACACGATGATGCCGGTCATGGCGCATAACCTGCTCGAGTCCATCGAGATTCTCGCCAACGCTTCGGCCAACTTTGCCGATCAATGCATCGCCGGCCTACAGGTCAATGAAGAGCGTTGTCGAGCCATGGTGGAACAAAGTCAATCCATGTGCACCGCGCTGGCGCCGGAAATCGGCTATGATCGCGCCGCCGCCATCGCTAAAGAAGCCTTCAAGACCGGAAAGACCGTTCGTGAAGTCGCCCGCGAGCAGAAGGTGCTGTCGGAGGAGCGCTTGGCCAAAGTGCTCGATCCCTGGCAAATGACCGAGCGTGGCATTGCCGCCAAGCAAAAGTAAAATGTAACTGTTCAACCCATGGCGGCGGTTCCGTATCGACTGGGTAGCCTAATACGTGGGTGGTTGACCAATTACGAAATATGAAATCAGGAATCGCACGGAAACCCGGAGGGTTTCCAGCTATTAGCCGGTGGTTGAGCGCAGCGATACCACCGGAACGCACGACATAAAAAACCGGCGCACCCCAGCGGGGTGCAAGCACGAGCCGTCTGGCCCTTGCTTGCACCCCTTCAGGGTGCCTCCGTTTTTCGTTCATTGACCGGTGGTATCGCTGCGCTCAACCACCGGCTAATAGCTGTCAAGCCTCCGGCTTGATCGAAGGCGTGGATAAGCAGTTACAAGTAAATTTGAATTCTATATGACGTATGGATCTAAGATTGTTTGAAATATTTTGCGTTGTTTACGAGCAGCGAAGCTTCTCGCGCGCCGCTGAAAAACTATACTTGGCGCAGCCTACCATTAGTCAACATATAAAAACCTTGGAGGATTATTTTGGCGCCAAGCTCTTTGATCGAATGGGACGGCAGGCGACGCCGACACGGGCCGGCGAACTCCTTTTTCGTAGCGGACGCGGCATCCTCGACATCAAGAAATCAACCATTGTGGCCATGAGGACGCTGTCTGATCGCCTGGAAGGCGAGTTGGTAATCGGCGCTAGCTCCATTCCAGGCGAATACCTTCTTCCCAGCGTCATCAGCCAGGTTAACCGGCGATTTCCTGCCTTGAAGGTTATTGAGCGAATATTGGATACCGCAGCCGTCATCGAGGCGGTAAGGGAAGGAGGTGTGGAGCTGGGTTTCTCCGGCGGCCGCAACGATGAAAGCGGTCTCGAGTTCCAGCGCTTTGCCGGCGATGAACTCATCCTTATTGCACCCAATACCGATGCCTGGGCATCTGTAGGCCGTCTCCAATCCGGGGACATTTTTAAGTACCCGTTTATTATAAGAGAGCTGGGATCCGGCACTCGCCAGGCGATTGAAAAAAAATTGAGCGGTATTAAGAAGAAACTTAGCGACTTGAATATTGTGGCGGAAGTGGGAAGCACGACCGCGCTTAAAGAATCGGTCAAGACCGGCATCGGGATTGCGCTGATCTCCTCGCTTGCCGTTAAGAACGAGCTGAATTGTGGCTTAATCAGAACGATACCTATTATGGGCATCAAGCGTTGGACGCGGGACTTTTTTATCGTACGCGACAAACGTCGCTCTGCCTCACCCCTTTGCCAAGCCTTTCTGAACGTAGTCCTGGAGAACACGAAATAGTCTGCCAGTGCTCTCTCTTAGAATTTGGCGCCGCCGCATGCACTGCGCGTGATAACCAGGGTCAGCGCGCGCCGCTGAGCCACGCAAGGCCAAGGCCGCCGCTTTGGTTAGGCGTCTTAAAATTCTCGTAACTACTCAGCCAGTGCCTTTAGCTCCGTAGGAGCGGCCTGTTTATAGTACCTGAATTTTGCACGAGAATCACCAGGATCGTCTGGAAACAAGGCTTCAGCGTTGTTTTACGCTGATTAGCTCATAACGCACAGTCAT
>JACOSC010000155.1 GCA_016179055.1 Acidobacteriota bacterium | reverse complement strand
CTGAGCTGAATCGCAGAAATCGATACGTTATATTTTAGCCTTAAGGGTGCATATTTTCGGTGCGTTGAGGTAATCCCGTTAACCGGCGCGCTATTTGTCTTTATAGCGAGCGGTAAACGGCAACGAATAGTCAACTTCTTCAACCTTGTAGTTGGAGTCGATAGTGTGGGGGAAGTGCTAACCAGGACCATTGCCTGGTTATCCCCCTTACAGGAACTAGTTATTTTGCCGGCGCCGCCTGGATCCTGAGGGATCAACAGGCAAGGGGGGCGGGTCTGTTGCCTCCGGGGATGGTTGTTCTGGAAGAAGATAGATGTTTAGAGCATAGTGCTTCAAGTCGGGGCCATAGAATAAACGCCAGGAGATCTTTCTAGGGCTGTTTTCTAAGGCACGAACCAGCACATCTCTGGCCCGCTCATGGGTAGCGCCCAGGCGCGTACGAGAGTGGATAAGTAGATTGGGGGGGCCGGCAATGCCAATATCTGCTTGTGTGGCTTGACCAACGGCCCTAGTAATGGCTTGCAGTGTTTCTTCAAGGTTCCGTTCTTGTTCCGGTAGAGTGATCCTGGCATCCAGTATAGAACTTTGTTCTACCCATTGGCCCTCAGTGTTCTTGGCCTGTGCTGGAACCACATGAAGTATCTCACCGGATTGTTCAACGCGGAATACTCCTGGGTTATCGTTAGCGGCGTGTGCATCGAGAAGCATCTGAAGTAGTGCCGCAAGATTCTCTGGCTTGCCTGTTGTAGGCGACACGCTATAAGCAATGTCGATCTTTCCGCCCTTAGGAATGAGAACTCGTGGTGCTTTACCTTTTTCATACCGAGCAAGGTCTTTACGGACCTGCTCAGTGACATCTTTAATATCACCCTCATGAAGGTAGCGCGGATCCTCGTAGGTGATAACTACGCCGTATTTGGCTTGCAGCGTTTCAATCGCTTTTGCCACCGGGCGTGGATCATCTACAGACAGTTTTACAACCTGATCGGCCTGGCTGTTGTCTCCAAGTACTACGGGGTATGCCATCATGGCTAGCACTGCTACAAGAACCCAGCGGAAGGCTGGAAGATGGGTTCTGGCAAAGACGTTGCGGGAGTGCGAGCGATTTGTGTACATAATTATTCCTCCTAATGTGATGGTTTCACGCGGTTACAATTCTGTCAAGCTCCAAATAGAGAATCGTCCTCTAATGGCCCAATAAAAGGTATTTACGGATAAGTCGTGGTTTGTGTCTGGCCATCTCGGGAGCCTGAGACCGTGAAGATACCAATTGCTGCGCCGAGTGGGACACTACTCCTATAAGTGGGGCTACCAAGAGCGCAGTCAATTGTTAATCGTTGTGGGAAGGTCGTTTCGCATGGCGCTCTCCCTTGCCCGCGATAATAGGTTATGCGGTTATCGCCGTATCCCACGTAATCATTGCCGTACTGGTTGTTGCCGACATAGAACATGCCATCAAGCCAGGCGACGTCCCAGGAGTTGCCGAAAGGTGATCCAATAGCTATAAATGGGTCATACGTAGATCCAGCAAACCAACACGTATCAGGTCCTCCTCCGCCCGCGTCATATTCTGTCACACGCCTTCCTTCAAAGTTGATACTTCCAGGTGCTAGCGTTTGTCTGAATCCCGCGTAAGGCCCATACCAGTTATTGAATATTGTACTTTCGCCCGTGGGAATATCACACGACTTAGCCCAAAAAAAGTCTCCGAAATAACCTGCTTGGCTAAGCCAGCCTCCCTGGCCTGTATGGCAACCGGGCTGATTGGTGTGCCCATCGTATAGGAGCCAGGCGGCACAAAAAAAGTCGCCACCACTCGGATTATACGCGACGACCCTGAAGTTACCACTGCCATTGTAGGTGCCGTATACGTTCCACGTAGGAAAGGGACAGCCGTCATTGCCGGTATTGGTGCCGCTGATGCTCGTATCGGATTGCGTTAGATTCCATCTTAAGCCGGCATCATCTAGCCAACTACCAGAGACGCTAACGCATGGTGATAGATATTGCGCGAAGGCATTGACACTAGAGAAAACCACCCCCAAAGTCAAGAAAAGCCATGCGCGAGTTCTCATAGATCTCCTTTTTGTAGAGTTAAGGACGAGCAGATGGCTCGTGTTGTGTTTTTACTACGTTAGGGCTCTCCACAAAATAAAGTTTAACTTTTAAGGTCGCATATGCTACACTCTACCGCATGGCAATCGACGTGGCCGACAAGCTGATGCTCAAAGTGCTTGAGACGCTAAATGAGGCGCAAGCCCGATGGTACGTCG
>JACOSC010000170.1 GCA_016179055.1 Acidobacteriota bacterium | reverse complement strand
CTGAGCTGAATCGCAGAAATCGATACGTTATATTTTAGCCTTAAGGGTGCATATTTTCGGTGCGTTGAGGTAATCCCGTTAACCGGCGCGCTATTTGTCTTTATAGCGAGCGGTAAACGGCAACGAATAGTCAACTTCTTCCACTTTGTAGTTGGTCTTCAACATAAGTTTTACGAGTGTGACGATCTTTTTCATATAATTATCGATTTACAAAACCGCCCAGCGATAGGGAGGCTTTGACGGATGCCTTTCCTCATCCAAATACGTTACAGTGAATTGCCAGGAGTGGGTTTGATTTTACCCACAACATCGATCTGACGCAGGCTTCGCAAAATGGCCTAACGTTCGCTTAATGTGTATTGGGGAATTGACCAGCCGTTGCCGGCGGGCCACCCATCGCATTAATAGGCTTGAGCGCATGGATTCCCTTCTTGGCCCACTCCACGAAATGGCCCCAGGTTAAACGAAGGCCATTCAGCCACAAATCAACATACAACTCGACCAAAACCGCATAGCCATTGTTTCGCTTATAATTAAATCCCAAGTAGTTGCCGGTTAAGCGCTTTTCATGGGCCAATCGGGTATGTATAGGCGTGCCGCTGAAGATCTTCATGGTGTTTATGGAAACCGTATGTTTGTTCTCCTTTAGGTACGGCCTCACTTCAGCCAGGAACTCAAGATTCTCTCGGACAGTTTCAAAAGTCGAATAGGGATTAACTATGAGCATGCTGATGATGCCTTCTACGCCCACCTCGTCAAGGATTTTAATCGCTTCACGGCTGGCCTCCGGCGTGATGTGCTTGCCGAGGACTTTCAAGTCATCCCGGCTGATGGCCTCAATGCCCAGCAGGCAATGCCGTAAACCAACTTGATGGAGACGCTTCATCACGTCGCGGTCAATGGTGTCGACCCGCGCCAGTACAGCAAATGTGATTTTCAGCTTGCGGCGCTCGATCTCATCGGCAAAGGCGTAAGCTCGCTCTTTACCGGCCTCACCAAAATCAATAAATTGATCGTCGACAAATTCAATCTTGTCGACGCCTAATTGTTCAATCTCGTCACAGATGTTCTCATTGGTGCGCGACCGATAGGGTTTCACTCTTATCTTCCGGTGAAAGGTAACTATGTCGCAGAAAGTGCAATGCGCAAAACAGCCGCGCGACCCGCTGACCGATAGCGCATGGCCCTGTTGGCGCAGCAAGTCACTATATTGATTGCGGAGAGGGAAGGGTAACAGATTCAAGTCGTTGGGAACCGCCGTGTGAGGGTTCAGACGATAGCCTTTATCACTCCGGTAACCTAGCCCTGACACTTGATCCAACCGCGTCGTCGATCCCATGCTCAAGGCTTCAACCAGTTGAACGATGGCAAAGTCTGATTCTCCGGTCAGTACAAAATCAACCTCAGGATGATTTCGCAAGATCTCTTCAGGATGGAAAGTGGCCCAATGCCCGCCGAGCAATATGTACCCTTTGAACCCGCGCCTACGTAATTCTTGTGCGATGTGGATCGCACGCGGCGCGTCAATCTGCATCACCGATAAGGCGACCATTCCATAAGTGCCGGTCTTGACCTTTTGGTAAAGGGTTCGCTCACTATCGAACCGTGTGGAAATCATCTCAGACTCATAGCCGCTTCGTTGCAGGGCCGCTTGCAGATACATGATGCCCAGATGCTCAAAAATTGTATTGCTGGCGTCCCTCTTGATTACATCAACGAATAGAATCTTGTCCATGATTTTCTACCATCCTTCCCATGCGAGAGGCTGAAGTGCCATCTGAATTGCTCTCGTTCGTTGCCGGTGTTGCCAGTCTCTCCGTTGTGAGCGCTATGGTCTACTGCAACAGGTTTACCAAATGCGGCGCCACCAAGAAAAAAACTTCGAAGACGAATGCTATTCACCTTAACTTATTGAAATACTATTATTTCTATATGAACTTTCTTGGGCATTTTTTCGCGGGACACGACGTCACGCAATTCGAGGATCTTTATATTTCCAAAGACAAAGAGATTTCCATTTGGAATTCTTGATAAATGAGATTTCGCGGTAGCTCAAAGACTATGGATGTGTCCGAGACACTGATCAGCCTCTCCTTCTCCGGCTAGAGCCACTCAAAGGGGGCATCGCCCGGATCGAGTTCCTCTGCCCATACTCGGCATACACGACACAACGGACCTTTGTTATAATAGGTAGTCGGTTGATTCGAGCGAGTTCCTCATACCCCTTAGTACGCGTCCCGACCTTGTCGGGATGGTATCTTGATCGATTCCCTCGTCGCGGCCGCCATTGCGATCGCGCCGGCCCTTTGGGCCTGTGGCGTTCCCACTTCTGCCACCAAATAGGGAGGCTGCATGGCAAGTTTGCCTAGAATGATTCGCATCCGGCAAGAATTCCCAAGACCGACTATTCCTGACCTAGCTTCAACTATGAATGGCGAGCTGGCTCGCCTACGTGCCCTTACGGCTATGAAAGCCGGCGCCCGTGTGGCCGTCGCCGTTGGCAGTCGAGCTATACTCGACATCGACAAAGTCACCAAGATCGTGTGCGGTTATCTTAGTGACATGGGAACACGGCCTTTCATAGTGCCCGCCATGGGCAGTCATGGAAACGCCACTGCCCACGGGCAGGCCCAAATCCTTTCGAGCCTTGGAATAACTGAGCGAACTATGGGCGTGCCGATTCACTCCTCGATAGAGACGACTCAACTGGGAGTTACTCCAGAAGGAATTCCTGTCTATATTGATAAAAATGCTTTTGAAGCCGACGCCGTGTTGCTCATTAACCGCATCAAACCCCACACCGACTTTCAAGGAAAGATCGGAAGCGGGTTAATGAAAATGATGACTATTGGCTTGGGCAAGCCGCGCGGCGCCGCCGAATGTCACGCCGCCGCTACGCGCTATGGCCACGAACACACCATACGCACTATCGCGCGTTTTACACTGGCGACCGGCCATATTTGCGCCGGGATTGGATTAGTGGAAAATGCTTATCACGAGTTGGCACGCGTCGTTTGCCTACCGGCCGGCGAAATTGAGGATGTTGAGATGACCTTGCTGGAAGAGGCGCGGCGGCTGATGCCTAGACTGCCTTTTGATCCGGTTGACTTGCTGATCATTGACGAAATGGGCAAGAATATCAGCGGCACGGGAATCGACCCCAATATTACCGGTCGCTGCATGAACGGAGCTCTGATTGAGCAAACCAAGCCGGTGGTGCGGCGGATTTTGGTACGGGACTTAACGCCCGAAAGCCTTGGCAATGCTGTCGGGATCGGGCTGGCCGACTTCACAACCAAGCGTCTCGTTGATAAGATCGATTTTGAAGCCACTTACACTAATTGTCTGACGGCCTTGGCAACGGCTAATGCTCGCTTGCCCATCATTTTCGGTACCGACCGGCAAGCTGTAGAAGCCGCCGTCACCGCCGCCCTCCCCTATCAGAGCGTTGCGGCACGTGTGCTGCGCATCAAGAATACGCTCGTCCTTGATGATCTACTGGTCTCGGAAGCCTTTGCTACTGAACTGCGCGAGCGCCACGATCTTACGATCGTTGGACCGCCACACGCGCTGCCGTTTGACACAGCCGGTAATTTAATTTCAACATAATCGCGCATTGGAGCCGCATGATGGTCGATTTCGTTGAAGAGCCAAGCCAATTAACATTCACCCTCAATGTGGAAACCCGGAGGGTTTCCAGCCATTAGCCGGTGGTTGAGCGGAGAGACACCACCGGAACGTACGCCATGAAAACCGGCGCACCCCGTGAGGGGTGCCAGCACAAGCCGTCCAGCCCGGCCATTCAATCATGATTTTTTGGATCATTATCAATGGGAGCGCCGTATGGCACAAAGTCCGGTCGCTACCGCTCCCGTTGCTGTTAAAGCGGGCTTCATCCTGAGCAGTTACTAAAAAAATCGGCGCCATTACGGCGCCGATTTTCCGGTAACGCTCCAACCGATAACCAATTACTAAGATATACTTCTGAAATGTTTACATTTTAAATGCGCACCTGGCTAAAACGGAATATCGTCGTCGGTAATGGCGGGTGGACTGCTCGGCGGGGTAGTTTCCACAGTTTCGCGTGTGTTGGCGCTGCTGCCGTAGGACGGTGCATTGGAAGCTGAGCTATCGCGATCCTCGCGGCTACCGAGCATGCGCATTTCGCCGGCTACAACTTCGGTGATGCGGCGCTTATTGCCATCGCGATCATCATACTCCCGCGTCTGTATACGGCCTTCGATATAAACCAGCTTGCCCTTGTTCAGATACTGTTCGGAGATTTCCGCAAGCTTTCCCCACAAGACAATATTGTGCCATTCGGTGCGTTTCTGGCGCTCGCCGTTCTTATCGTTCCATTGCTCGTCGGTCGCCAAACTGAATCGAGCCACGGCTTGGCCGCTGTTGGTGCGCCGGACCTCAGGATCCTTCCCAAGACGGCCGATTAAGATTGCTTTGTTTACACTCATAGTTTCCCTCTCTGAAAACCCAGGCGCGAAGACCTGTGCTTCGTCCTGGTCATTTCCTAATCACGCACCATTTTCAAGTATTGTTCCCAACGTGGGATGATCGTCATTATTTTACAAAGAAAAAAAAGCAAATACAAGGGAAACGGTTCAAAACCAACCTAATGTCATGCGGATCTGCCGCCGATGAAGCACAGGCGCCTTAGCAACTCGCCTTTATCGATTTGGTCGGAAGTCAAGAACAATTTTCAGGCGATCCCAGTAAGACTTCAAATACGATGGCCACACACGCACGGAGTCTCGTGATCGCTTCTGAACTTCGAACCTTCAAGAACACGTATGAGACCGAGTTTTCGGAGGCGAGCGGGTCGCGAAAGCTACTCGCCATTTCAGCGCTCAAACTCGCCACGCCCTTAGGGTGAAACCAAACTATCCAAGTACTTGTTCCAACCATCATCTGGGGAGCTCTTACGATACCAATCTCGGTATTTTCGAAAGTTCTTGTAATCGCCAAGCTTATAATGACTCAACGCCAGATTGCGAACCAACATGTCGGAATGGCGAAATACCTTGGCCAGCTTTAACGATTGTTGACCGGCGGCAATCGCTTCCGGGTAGCGCTGCATTTCATAGTAATTATCCGCCAGGAAAGCCCGGATTGCCGCCAGTTGCTTCCGGTCTTTGATTCTTTCTTTGAGGGCGCGCTGGCAGTACTCTATCGACCGCTCAAATTCCCGCAGTTGCAGATAGCAGAGGGCAATTTCAAGAAGGATGTGCGCTAAGCCTTTTTTTCCGTCTGTGATTTCCCGTACCTCAAGCACTTTTAGATAGGTTTCCAAGGCTTGGCGATAATTGGTAAGACGCCGATAGCATTCCGCGATGTATGTAAAGATATCTTCTCGTCGCTCATTATTGGGATCAAGCTCGAGGATTTTTTGAAAATTCTGAAGAGCCTCCGTGTATTGGCCCAACTCAAAATGGTTGTGCGCCACTCCCTGATACAAGGCAATTAAGCCCGGATCTCCCCCGCTGATAATACCGATGGCGCGCTGATAAAACTGTATAGCATCGGCTTTCCTGCCCAATTCTTGCAGGTTGCGACTAATTCCTGAGAAAAGTATAAGCTGCGTCTCTCTAGGCTGCGACTCGATATATGGGAGGCACGCCTTGCGGGCTAGCAGGGCCTTATTGGATTTCCCTTGATATTCATAAAGCGATCCCAGGTAAAAATTGATCAAGGTAAAAGCCTCCGCCATAAATTTTGGCTTCTCCGGATCAAATAATTTGTGGGCTTTGGTCAGATATTTTTCCGCATTGACGTCGTCGTGAAGATGGTAATAACATATTCCGATCTGTCCATGGACGTAACCTAGGAGATTGGGAGTTCTTTCGTACTTGAGAGCCCGACAGTAGAGTTCAATGGCTTCCAGGTATTTCTCGCGCTCGCAGAAAACGCCGGCGTATTCATCCAGTGTGGATAGCTTATCTTCTTTGGATGGAAGGGCTTCAACGTTTTTCAGTACTTCCTGATAGTTAAGTTTCATCGGGACCCACCTCCTCCGTCTGATCCATGATAATGCTATCATAGGACCCTGCCATAGTCCAGAAATTACTAGAGAGGCGCCGCTTTTGGTCGGCAAAGTGTGTTCTGACGGCACCATGGACGGGGTCGATGTCTTGCTGAACACGCCTTAGGGCACCCAGCCGATACAGAACCGGGAGCGGTAGCGACCGGGTAAGCGCCGAATGGCACATAGACCCGGTCGCTACCGCTCCCGGTTCTGTGTCAGTGCAGACCCCCCATGAACAGTTACGGCATATTATTCCAGCCCATTCGGCAGACGGGATACGGACCACGTGGCCCGCGGCGCTTACCCGAAGCAGGGCTCCGTTCTGAAGGCGATCATTTTTTTCAAAAAAGTTCTTTACATGCTTCCGAACTTCTTATAGAATGATGGAGCAGGAGATTTGAAGCGTTGGGTATCAGGGGCCGAAACGTCACGTAATGAAATATATTCTTGGCTATAAAGTTTCATACATGCCCTTAAGGCAAACAAAGGTACAATCGAGCGCGCTTCGATAAATGCTATCAAAGGTTGTGCAATACTAAAGTATAGGCAAGGGCGCTATCTGGTCATCGATTTTCTGAGGCAGATCTAGCTGTGAAAGGTTGTTGTTCTCGGAAAGCTGAGAAATTGTTTTACAGCCGCCATAGCTATTATCCATCACCCTGCTGGAAGTGGCTACCTATGACCCTGGCATACATTCAATAACACTAACTCGATCAAATTGTAGAGAAACAATAAGAAACTAATGGAGGATAAACATGAAAAAATTTGCAAGTATTGTTTGCGCGGCCTTGTTGATGGTCGTGTTAACTTACAACGTATCTGCGGACTGTACGCCTATTGACCAACCCGGCGCGGATTACACGGGCGCTACCGGAAAATGCTCTTTAGGTCCGCGCGGATCAACCACATCCGATTGTAAAGACGCCGATGGCAACCCGGTGGTAACCTTCAGCTCCCCGGTTGGTGTGCGCCAGGTCGGTATCGATTGGGCTACCTGGTCTTCACCTCCCGACGCTGAGGAATCTTCACCAGTCCTTGGCTTCTTTGGTGGCACTAACTTAACCCTGACCTATGCTGACTTGGCTAGCACGGCGGGCACGGAAATTGAAAATAACACGTTCGAACCTGCCATGCCGGTGACCGTAAGCTTTAAGGACTCGGATGGAAATGAGGTCGCTTCGGTTACGCGTGATGTGCTCGGACGCTCGGGAGCCCGGCTCTTCGCAGTGGCCTGTGATGACGCAGTCATTGCCTCCGCAGACATTACCGCTGATCCTGGCGCCCAGGGCTTTGGCTTTGCTCAGGTTCGTTCCGATGCCATCGCTTTCGGTATCGGCCCTAACCCAACGGGTGATGTTCAGCCACAGGTACGTGAAAATACAACATCTAATATTCAGTAACTGCCTTTGAATTAAAGAGACCAGCCTTGGGCTGGTCTCTTCTTCTTCCTCTTCACTCCTTTCCGCGTGCATGCGATCCCGACAATTCTTACTTGCCCAGAGCAAACCAGCTTTCTCTCAAGCCCCAGCCGTGTATACTCAAACATCACACCATCTCATGCCGATCCCTTTAGCCCCTTACCCAACAACTAAGACCAACATGTTGGTCTTAGTTAAAACAATTGTAACTGTTCAAGGGAATCCGCGGATGAGCCTTTCGACAAAAGGTGACCCTACGGAGCCCGGTCCCCGAAGGGGACACTGTTAATAGCCGGGGGTGGCGTTTCGCCACCCCCGGACCGTAACCCCCGCGCGGGCCGACCCTGAAAGGGTCGCGGTCGTCCGCCCACACCGGACCTTACGTGGACCCTTACAGGGTCCGGCCGGGGGTGATGGCCTT
>JACOSC010000093.1 GCA_016179055.1 Acidobacteriota bacterium | reverse complement strand
GCTTCGGGCTCTGGCGGGGCGCTCGCTCGAAGTAGTGGGGACGAAAGGATCGCGCGGGGCTGTGGCCCATGTCCAAACGCTAGAACCCCCGTGCAGGGCTGGCTCCGCTACCGTCTGATAGGCTTATGATCGAATCTCAGATACGTAAGCTGATACTTGAAAGCGCCAGCGAGCCTGTGTTAAAGTTCGACCGCTCGGGTGACGTGCCGAGCCGATCTGCCAAGCAATGGCGAAAGAAACTCTTAAAGAAAGCCGCTGTTGAGGGATTGTGGTTCCATGACATCCGAAGGACGGGATCCACTGCGCTATATGAGCCCACAGGTGATGTTCGTGCCGCACAGACGATTCTTGGCCACAGCACCGTTTCGACGACCGAGCACTTCTTGGTAGTGAGCGAAGAGAGCAGTCAAGAAACTTTGGACGCTCTCGCAAGTGGACAAAAAAATTAGACAAATTTTGGAGCTTGAGATGGGCATCACGTTACAAGTACGGTAGAATCATTCCTGTGGGCGGTTAGCTCAGCGGTAGAGCATCGGTCTTACAAGCCGGGGGTCAGAGGTTCAAAACCTCTACCGCCCACCATTTCCAATCTCGTAGCTCATAAATACTGCGCACGGACCTCAACTAATATTTATTGGCGACAGAGATCACAGCGTTATTCTCCCCCCAGACTGGCGCACTCGAAAGGGTCGGCGACTCGAAGGTTCTTCGCGCGCAACCCGCGCGCGCTCGGCCGCGCGATTCACACCGGCTAAAAGAAATATTTACAAAACTTCAAAATCCCTTGATCCCACGGCACGCGATGCGAGACGCCCGAAGCGTGGGCGAATTTGTCATAGTTTTCCAAGTACCAACGGTAGTTGCGCACCAAGGCTTCTTTGTTGGAATACTTCGGTTTAAAGCCGAGAACCCGCTCGGCTCTTTCGATCGACACAAATGAGTCTTTAGAGGCGGTTTCATAAACCCACTTGTAGAGCGGTGAGAGGCGCAGCTTTTCCAAGGTGCGCAGGACCGCGATAATCGGCCCCGCCGGCAAACTACGTATTTTTTTTCCGTATCCGGCCGCGTCGAGCACCGCTTGGTAATCTTCCCGCATAGTGGTGAATTCCTTAGCGCCGATATTGAAGGTGTCGTTAACGACACTCTCCGCATGCGTTAAACAAAGACTGACGGCTTCACAGAGGTCTTCGACGTCCAACAGTTGGTAGCGATTGGCGCCGTTGCCAATCATAGGAAAACCATGACCGCTCCGCGCCCAGTCGTAAAAAAGCGCAAAGACGCCAAGCCGCTCAGGGCCGACAAACGACTTTGGGCGGATAATGGAGACACACATACCCTTTCCGCGATACTTGAGACATTCATACTCGGCTAATATCTTAGCTTCACCATAAGGGCCGACGCCGTCCAAGCGGTCGTCCTCGTAAAGCGGATGATGGTCGGGAATACCGTAAACCGCCGTCGATGAAATATGAACTACACGTTTGATCTTGTGCGTACGAGCCGCTTCCAAAACGTTGCGCGTGCCTTCGACATCCGTAGTATATATGTCCTTGGGCGAGTACAGAGGCAATGCGGCGGCCGTATGAACAACGTAATCAGCGCCGGCCATCGCTTGGCTTAGCTGTGGATAATGGCGAATGTCTCCTTTGGCAACCGTCACGGTTTGCTGTTCGGGGTAATCATAATCAGCGATATCATACGAAATAATATTGTAGCCGCGGCGCAGCAGATGGCGGGCCAAGTTAATCCCGAAGAAGCCGGCCCCGCCGGTGATAAAAACCGTTTCCCTCGTCACGAAAACTCCTTTAATGACGTGAACTGTTGATCTTATGTAACCGTTCACGGGTGGTTGATTCCCCCAGCTTCCGCTGGGGGTCTCTTGTGTGCTCTCAGTGAACCCCGTGAACCGTTACGATCTTATTTCGTAACTACTCAGCCCCCACACGTCGCGGCTGCTTGAATTATAGGGGTAGGGAGAACCGATTGGTTTCGGCTCCCCCTCCCTCCGAACCGGACTGGCGGATCTCCCGCATCCGGCTCTCCAGTTGATGGTTCACCTCGTCGAGGATTGACGCGCCGTTGCAT
>JACOSC010000159.1 GCA_016179055.1 Acidobacteriota bacterium | reverse complement strand
TGAAGATCGAGACGGCCAATTTCAAACGATACCGAAAGCTGTTCGACCGGTTGATTAAACTGTCTATCGAATTGTCACGATTGAAAATGGCCGCTGGGAAAAAGGCTGGTCAAAGTAGCTGAGAACTCGTCACTCTCAAGATAAAGGCCGAACTTATTTATTCTTTCAGTAGTCGTCACGTAAGAATATGGCCAATCTTATCCCATTTGATAGTAAGTTTCTCTACCGGACCGCAGTGTCTTGGCTTTTCATGTCCGAGCCATCTTGAGGGGGCCCACGGGCAGTCAAGTTGAGCGCTGCGGTCATCTTAAGTTTGCTAGAGACCAACGGGAGCCTTAATTAATGATCTAAGTTTCGTACCCCTACATCGGCGGCCAGCCTGCAAAGTTCAAGGGTTGATCGTCGAATATTTCGCCTAGCGTGAGTGGATGCTATCAGGGTTTTAGTCCCTAAATAAACCCTCCAATTGGCCCTATCCCTCATGGGCTCCAGAGCCTTCGAGCCTTGGTGCTCCCCACGCTAGGCGGCTTCAGATCTCTCCCTGAAACCTTTCCCTCAGCGTCGTCCTTCGTGAGATGCCTTTCTTGGTGTTTAAATAAAATATAGGTGTCATCTCTCTGGCGAACCAGAACCGTGAGCGGTAGCGACCGGGTATGTCTTGCCCAGGCTTACCCGTCTCGGCCACCCGCCCGCTACCGCAGGCGGTTCTGTTTTCATCCATCGCGGCGCCTTGAACGGGGCCTGAACAACTCCCTCGAAAATTCGGCGAACCAGAACCGGGAGCGGTAGCGACCGGGTGACCGTCGTATGAAGCGCAGGCCCAGTTATTACCCCTCCCGCTACGGGATCGGCTGGCTGTACTAAGGCGTGGGTGGATAACCTGATACGAAAAAACTTCGCAAAAAAAGTCCAGAGCTGGTTATTAATAAGAGAGGGTAGCAAGATAGACCTGCCCTTCAGTGTCAGTGCAACCGTCTCCCTTGTTACGGTGTTCGGGGCCTGCGCCGTATCGCGCGAGAACAGGGTGAAATTTCCGACCCTCTACGCGCCGTTAAAGTAGACCTTTAACAAGGAAATCTTTTCTGGTATAATTGGCAACCGTACGAAGGGCAAGCCTAAAATAAGCATGCGTGAGTAATATTCGAATACCCTTTTTTGGAGTTTGTCTATGAGCGAAAAAGAAGCGGTCATAATAAGCGCTACGCGCACTCCTATCGGAAAATTCTTAGGAAATTTAAAATCATTCTCAGCCACTCAACTCGGCGCGCTGGTCGTCCGCGAAGCGGTTCGCCGCGCCGGCCTCGATCCTGATCAAATTGATGAGGTCATCATGGGCAACGTCCTGTCGGCGGGACTGGGACAGAACCCGGCGCGGCAAGCAGCGCTGCGCGGCGGCCTCCCCACCAAGGTGGCGGCGCTTACTCTTAACAAGGTCTGCGGCTCGGGCCTGAAAGCGGTGATGTTGGCCGAACAGGCCATCAAGACCGGCGATGCCGAGATTATAGTGGCCGGCGGAATGGAGAGCATGAGCAACGCGCCGTACCTAATGTCCAAAGCGCGCGAGGGCTATCGCTTGGGCCATGGCGAGATCCTCGATAGCATGATCCAGGACGGACTCTGGGACGCGTTTGAGAACTGTCACATGGGCTGCACTGGCGAAGCCGTTGCCGAGAAATACCGGATCAGCCGCGGCGAGCAGGATGCTTACGCGCTCAACAGCCATCAGAAAGCCCTCGTCGCCATCAAGGCCGAGCTTTTTAAAGAAGAGATCGTTGCCGTGGAAATTCCACAGAAGAAGGGGGCGAGCCTTAGGGTCGATGTGGACGAAGGCCCGCGCGCCGATACTACGCTGGACGTGTTGGGAAAGCTGAAGCCGGCGTTCAAAGAAGGCGGAACGGTAACCGCCGGCAACGCGCCGGGCGTCAATGACGGCGCGGCCGCCGTCGTTGTCATGGGGCGCGGGCGCGCCGAAGCCATGCGGAAAAAGCCATTGGCGCGAATCGTGGCGCAGGCCACCAGCGGCCTGGATCCGCTGTGGGTAATGATGGCGCCGGTCGACGCGGTACGCAAGGTATTGCAAAAAGCCGGATGGCAAGCCTCCGATGTGCATTTGGTCGAACTCAACGAAGCGTTTTCCGTGCAGGCCGTGGCCGTGAGCCGCGAGCTCGGGCTCAATCCGGATATAGTCAACGTGCATGGCGGAGCCGTGGCGCTGGGCCACCCGATTGGCGCCAGCGGGGCACGCGTGTTGGTAACCTTGCTGCACGCCTTGAAGAGTCGCAATCAAACTCGCGGGGTAGCCGCCCTGTGCTTGGGCGGCGGCAATGCCGTAGCCATGGCTGTGGAACGAATTTAATCCTGCCGTGTTGGTTTGGGTGGGGCACGGCTGGCGCCTGGAAACCCTATAGACATCGTAGGCCGCTTTTAGCCAGCGGGCTGACGGACGTCGCAGCCCGCGCGGAGGAGTTACAGTGGAGATCAAAAAAGTAGCCGTCATCGGCGCCGGGACGATGGGAAACGGCATTGCGCAAGTGGCCGCGCAAACCGGAATGTCGGTAATTCTGCAAGATATTCGAGAGGATTTGGTCGAGCGCGGGCTAAAGTCCATTCAAAATAGCTTGGAAAAATTTGTGGCCAAAAGCGTGATCACCGCCGACCAAAAACGCGAGATACTGAGTCGTATATTCACCACGACCAACCTGGAAGCGGTCGTTAAGGCGGACATCGTCATCGAGGCGGTAACCGAAGCCTTTGAAGTGAAACGGACTTTGTGGCAGACCCTGGATCAGCTTTGCCGTACGGACGTGATCTTTGCCAGCAACACCTCTTCCATTTCGATTACGCGGCTGGCCGCCCAGACCCGTAGACCGGATCGCTTCATCGGCATGCATTTTTTTAATCCTGTGCCGCTGATGAAGCTGGTTGAGGTCGTGCGCGGGCTGGCGACGTCGACCGACACCTCGGCGCAAGTGCACGCCCTGGCCAAAGCGCTGGGCAAGACCCCGGTTGAAGCCAATGATTTTCCGGGTTTCATTTCTAATCGCATACTGATCCCTATGATCAATGAGTCGATTTTTGCCGTCATGGAAGGCGTGGGCTCGCCCGAAGCCATTGACGCGGTGATGAAGCTGGGAATGAACCACCCCATGGGACCGCTGGCACTGGCCGATTTTATCGGTCTGGATGTGTGCCTCAGCATTATGGATGTCCTGTACGATGGATTTAACGATCCGAAATATCGTCCGTGCCCGCTACTTAAGAAGATGGTAGATGCCGGATACCTGGGGAAAAAGTCTGGGCAGGGATTTTACCGGTACTAGGAAAGCGGCCTATGCAACTGGTACTGTTGCGCTGGAGTTATTATCAAGGAGACAATTTGATGATTGAAGACAAGAAATCTAAGGAACGGGCGCTGGAAAACGCGGTCAGCCAAATTGAAAAGCAGTGGGGCAAAGGATCGATAATGCGGCTGGGCGACCGCCCGCGCGTACTGGATGTGCCGACTATTTCCACAGGCACACTGTCGGTCGATGCGGCTCTCGGCATTGGCGGCGTGCCGCGCGGGCGACTTATTGAAATTTACGGGCCGGAATCCAGCGGTAAGACGACACTCACTCTTCACATTATTGCCGAAGCCCAGAAGGCCGGCGGCACGGCGGCCTTCATCGATGTCGAGCACGCGCTCGACGTGGAATATTCCCGCCGTCTGGGTGTCAACGTCGATGAATTGCTCATCTCTCAGCCGGATAACGGCGAACAGGCCCTGGAGATCGCCGACGTTCTGGTGCGCAGCGGCGCGGTTGATATTATCGTGCTGGATTCGGTGGCGGCCTTGGTTCCCCGCGTGGAGCTGGAGGGCGAAATGGGCGATCAACAGCCCGGCCTTCAGGCCCGACTCATGTCACAGGCGCTGCGCAAATTGACCGGAATGGTTTCCAAATCCAACACGTGCATGGTATTTACCAACCAGATTCGGGAAAAAATCGGCGTCATGTTCGGCAGTCCCGAGACCACACCCGGCGGCCGCGCCCTTAAGTTCTATGCCTCGATCCGTATGGATATTCGTCGCATCGCTTCGTTGAAGGATGGCGAAACGATGATAGGTAACCGCACCAAAGTTAAAGTGGTAAAAAATAAAATGGCCCCTCCTTTTCGCGAGGCGGAGTTTGATATACTCTATGGCGAGGGCATCTCGCGCGAAGGCGACCTTCTGGATCTGGCTGTGGAAAAGAAGGTCGTTGAGAAGAGCGGCGCCTGGTATGCCTATGAGGGTGAGCGCATGGGGCAGGGCCGGGAAAACGCCAAGCTATTCTTAAAAGCCAATCCGCTTATCCTTAAGAAAGTCGATAGCAAGATACGCGAGGCGCTGGGGCTAAAGCATTTGGGCGCCCCTGAGGAAAAGCTTAATGGTCAACATGGAGAAAAAGAAAAGGCCGCTGAAAAAGACAAGCTCAGCGAACGGCGGTCAGAAAAGTAGTAGGAGACGTCAGATAAGTTCAAGATCGGAGCAAACGAGTGAAGTATTCTAGCCACGAAGACAAAGCACTAAGTTTCACGACAATACGTGAGTTCTTTGTGGCTGAATAATTTTCTTGTAACTGCTCAGCCCATGACGGCGGTTTCGTATCGGCTGGGTAGCCTAATGTGTGGGTGGTCGAACAAATACGAAATTTGAAATCAGGAATCGCGCGGAAACCCGGAGGCTTGGTCGAAGGCATGCCTGAATAGTTACTAATTTTCGTAATATTTTACGCCCTCGGCGTTAGGAGGGTGGAGATTTCGCCAGGATGGGGATTCAAATGTCGTCCTCGACCGATGGGGACCACATTCGACTTCCGTAATCCAAAGCCAGACAACTTGGGTCTCTAGTAGAGAGTGCTCATAAGATCCCGGCGCGCCTCTCCCATTCTTATAGGGCGAGGATCAGTGGCTTCGCATGATCCGGTTCGGAAAACGCGGCCTATTTTTTACCGGTATCTTACTCAGGCGCTCTAAAGAACGCGCCGACCTTCCGTGTCATGCGGCCGAAGTCGAAGAGTCCATGCGCGCATATTATCAATAGCCAGAAGCCGTCCAGCGGATCATATTCTACCGGCTGGACGAGGAGGAATCTATGAAGGTATTTTCCCCTAAGTTAATAAGTATGGCCTGGGCGGGGACGCTCTGCTTAGGTTTGGTTGCGTGGGAGTGGCACGCCGTTGCCGCGGCTCCCTTCAAGAATTTAGCGGTCGCCGAGCAAACACCGTCCCAGTCCGGCGCGCAGACTCAATCCGGACAGGCGCCGACGGCCAATTACACCAAGGAGGAGTATGACGGCCTGCAAAAAATCGGGCCGATGACCGATCCCAAGGCTAAGGCCGAGGCGGTTGAAGAGTTCTTGAAGAAGTATCCGAATTCTTCTCTCGCCGGCTATGCCCATCGTGAGGCGTTGAGTGCCTATCAACAGTTGAATAAAGCGGAGAAGATTATTGAACATGGCGAATTGGTCCTGAAGCAATCCCCTACGGACGTACAGGTCCTCAGCTTGATGGCCTATGTTTACTCGGAGCGCCCGTCCATGGATAAATCATTCAGGGAAAAAGCGCTGCAATCGGCCCAAAAAGCTATAGATCAATTGGGCAGCATGGTCAAGCCGGCGGCCGTCACCGATGCTGACTGGGAGCGCGCGAAAAAGCAGTTGCTCACCATGAATTATTCAACGGAAGGTTTGGTATTTCTAAACTACGGCATGGACACCAAAGATAAGGAAGAAAAAAATAAGCACCTTACCAAATCGGTGGACTGGCTGCAAAAAGCGTTGGAGCTGAATAAGGCCGACGATTTGTCTTGGTACCGGCTCGGCCTGGCCTATATCGAGCAAAACAAGGGCGAGGACGCGGTGAAATCGCTGGCCAAAGCGGTTGCTATCAACGGTCCGGTCAAGTCCTTCGCGCAAACGACGCTGGAGGATATTTACAAGAAGCTGCACAAGAACTCCACCGAAGGCTTGGCAGACGTCATTAAAAAAGCGACCGAGGAGTTGGGCGCGAAGTAGCTACGCTCTAAAGTCGGACCCCGGATTTCAGACGGCCGACGGATCTTTGTCGGTGTTCTCACGACTTTTGTCTGAGGCCAGGCCCATAGTGTCTGAATGGCCGGCAGCCCTTGGTAGTGCTGCGACGGACGCCGGCCCAAGTTTGTCGGAGAGTTATGAGCCGGCGGAGATCGATGGCGACGCTTACGTGTGCCGAGTCGTCGTGCCGGCCAGCCACACCAAACCGCGCCCCATTGGGTGGACGGGTTAGATCCATACCACGGTGGCGCAAAGAAGCAAAGTAGTATCCTATGCATAACTACGAAATTGATCCGGAACGTCTCAAGCTCTTGTATGAGTTGGAGAGCGACATCGATTATAAATTCCGTAACATTGGCCTGTTGGATCAGGCCCTGACGCACAAGTCATTTGTTTACGAGAACGATACCTCGGTTTATCATGACAACGAATCGCTCGAGTTTTTAGGCGACGCGGTGATGGGCTTCATCAGCAGCGCCGAATTATTTATCAGGTATCCGGACATGAGCGAGGGAAAGCTTTCAAAGGTGAAGGCTTTCCTGGTAAGCTCGGCCAGCCTGGTCAAGCGGTCGCAAGCGTTGCAGGTGGGTAAGTATATACGACTGGGCTATGGCGAAGAGAAAAGCGGCGGGCGTGAGAAGCGCGCCATTCTCGTGGATACGTACGAGGCTTTGGTGGCCGCCATTTATCTGGATGGGGGGATTCACCAGGCGGAAGTCTTCGTTCGCCGCGAATTCTTTTCCATTACGTCCATGTTTAATCTGGAAGAAGTGACTTACACCGATTATAAATCCACTTTACAGGAACGCCTTCACATCTTGCATTTACCGGAACCGCATTATCACACGGTGGATGAGCTCGGCCCCGATCATCGCAAAACCTTTGTTGTGGAAGTTTCCATCCATCGTGTGATAATTGCGCGGGCCGAGGGGCGCACTAAGAAGGAAGCGCAGCAGGAAGCCGCTCGCTTGGCGCTGGAGAACATCAAGAGTCAACCGGAACTGTTCAGCCGGATTGCCGAGACCGCCGGGTCCACCAACGCCAAGCCACCGTCAATCCCCGGCGAAGTCGAGTGATCGATCAGCTTCCGACGACCTCTTTTCGACCACGCCACTCCACAGCCCATCGCTGTCGCCGCAGATCATACGCCCCTTTCATGCCTTTCGAACCGCATGCCAAGATACCTCACGAAACTACCCGACGATGTCACTTTTCATAGGTCCGAGCGCCCCGAGCAATTCGTCTTTTTCTTTTTGTCCCACTTTGTTCGAGTCGAGGGCCTTTACCAGATCCTCAACCAGGGCTGCAAAGTCTGCGTCTTTGACGCCCATACCCATATGGGCCGTTTTCATGTCTTTCCCTTTGTACTTGCAAGGGCCGCCACTGGCCTCGCAAATTTGGTCTACGAGCAGGCTCTTGAATTCAGCCAACCGCTTGGGATCGGCCGCAGTCGCGGCAAAGAAGGCGTTAATACGCGAATCGCCGGCGCAATTTCCCACGAAAGTGTTGACGACCGTGGTAATGCCCTTCTTTCCGCCCAGACGTGTATATAGGGACGCGGCCTTATTTGTGTCCTTACGGGAGCCCATCTTCTTCATCTTCTCATCGCCCAGCGCGACGGTGGCCGAGGCCATAGTTAATAAGAGAGTAAGCGCCGTAAGGCCGGCAATAAAGGTGCGGTAGTTTTTACGCATATCGATTTGTCCTTTCATTTGGATTATGGATTCTTTGAGTTGACTTCATTCCGCTGAAGCCTGGCGCGTCAGCGCGGCTCTGAGCAGTCTTGCCGAAAGTCAGACTCAGCTACACTATTACATCTTCGTTCTTAACTTTATACGAGGAAGGGGATGATTTGGATTTGTACGGAAGGGACGGTTTTTAAAACAAGGCTTTCTATAATTTGAACGGTCATAAAATAACAGAACCGGGAGCGGTAGCGACCGGGTCGACCCGTTGCGAAATCGTGCGCACCCAGTCGCTACCGCTGCCGGTTCTGTAGAAGCAGGAAAATGATAGTTTATGCCCGCTCGCAGTATACCAACACGGGACCTAGGCTGGATTTACCCAGACGCGCCATTACGAAGTAGTATCTAAGGTATATTGATAAATTCAAAATGTCGTAAAGGTGGACCGGCTTCCGTCGATCCTGCGATTACGTGAGAAGGGAGAGCAGGGAACTGCTCTCCCTTAAAGAAAACCACCCGTTTAGTTCCGGGGACGGGCCGCCATAGCCGCGGCATCAATGCGCGAGAAATAAATATCCGGATCGCCATTGCGTGGATCAGACCATGTGGCATAAACATCCGTGCCGTAACTCACGGCGCGAATGTAATCGCACACGTAACAGAATCCCGGATCCCGTGCGACGCCCTGCCAGTTACCAGAGACGTCCGTGACTCGCACGTTAAGGAAGGCGCCGCCGCCATCCGTTGATTGCCCAAAATAAACATCGGTCAAGCCGGTGCCTGGGTTCAGACGGCGATCCAGCCATATGACGTTCACATTGCCGTTACTATCCACACTCACCGACGGCCACCAGTGGAAGGCGCTGGTCGTATCGTCATTAACCGGGACGGGCGCGCTCCAGGTGTCGCCATTATCCGTGGATGCTGTAAGGTAAGGTCGAAGCACATTCTGTGCGCTCAGCGATTGCCATACCACATAAACGGCGCCGTCGCGTGGTCCGCCCGACATGTCTACGGCCACCTGTGGGAAGGAGGGAGAACGGTCCATGTACGTCACACTCTGCACCCTGATTGAAAAATTGCCTACGTTTTGGAAAGTATCGCCGCCATCCCAGGATCGCGCAACCCTTACGGAAGACCCGGCGTTATAGGCCACGTATAAGGTTCCGCTATTATCAACCGCGGGGAAGGATCCTTGTCCGCCGGTCCCGATAGTAACCGGGCTGGCCCAAGTATCGCCTCCGTCATAGGAGCGCGTCAACTTGATGCCGCCACCGCTGCCAAGCAACGTGTAGGACATGTATATCGTGCCGCTGTTCGGATCCACCACAAAGGCTTCCTTGTCATGTAAGCCTGATCCGAATGAAATCACCACGGGCTCTTGCCAGACGAAATCATCGGCAGTCGCTGTGCCGCGATAAAATCCGAATCCACGATAGGAGTCCCATAGGCCCGATAGATAGAATGTCTGGCCATCCGGACTAACGCCGAGCCATGGGTCGCCGTTATTGAAATGAGTGCTCTGTGGCAAAGTGCCTCCGTCGGTAAAAGTGGCGCCGCCATCCAGCGAGTAGCCCCAGCCAATCGCCGCATGAAGGGTTGGACAACCACTCTGTCCGCCGCGCGCATCGTTAAACGCGACGACCACGACATCGCCAGCTACGGCAATGGATGTTTCGTTCTGCTGCAAGCCGCGCCCATTGGGACAGAGTTGCCGGTCGTTAACCAAAACATTGGGGCCCACGGCCACATCGAGAGGCTCCACGAAGTAAACCGGTGCTTTGGCAGGCCGCGACACTCCGATAACGCTTGGATCATGCGCGCCAACAGTCTTCTCCGGCGCGCATACATATTCGTTTTCGGCCGACACGGTTCCACCGGTAATCCATAGCAAAGCCAATGCGCAGAATGCGCCATACCAAACTTTATTTCGAGAAATCGACATAGCTCCTCCGATCAAAAAGTTTGAATTCCATACATCAACCCATTTGCCAAATTTTTCACGGATAATTCCACTTAGTAAATGATAAGTGATAAGCTCCTTGACAAAGGAGGTGACCATGTCCAGAAGATCCAGTATACCATCCGGCTTGGCATCTGAAACAATGAAATCGCAATCCAAAAACGCGGCAAGTACGGTAGACCCGTTTAAGCTGTCCTCGGCCGAGCCTGGAGCGCGATGGCTCCGAATAAATCAAAGGATGAATCCCACAGAATGAATTCTGTGTCATACCCCGGCTGTTGCAAAACTTGTCTCCCTTTTTGGCTCTACAAAGCCCCGATCGCGGAACTCTAAATAAAGTTTAATATAGGCCTCTGCTATTTGAGGCTTAGTATACACCGGATCTTAGGCGGAGGCAATAAAAATATTGGCGTTGTTTAACTCTATGATAATGACCTATCTGAAACTCATTAGAAATGTCCTATAGAAGTGGGACGGTGGGGCTGGTTGCTTGGCACCCCTTCAAAATTCGTCTAGGAATTTTGCAGTAATTATAGCTATATGCTACAATCCAAACACGATAAGGTGAACTGATGGAATTAACACCGGCAAAGCAATTCTATGAGCGAATCGTAAATCTACTGCCCGCTAACGAACGGCGGCGGCTGGTGGAGATATTCGTCCATCATTTAACAGACCAACACGCTGAAGCAGCATCGCCCAAGCGCCGCCGCTGGCGCGTGATACGTGGGATGGTGACCTATCCGATGTGCGGAGAGTATGCGCAGAAATGGGTGTCACGCACGCGGCACGAGGCCGATGAGCCCCGCGAAATACAGTTAAGGCGTGATCCGTGAAGATACCCGATGCCCGGGAGAAGGTCACGCGGTTATTTCCGAATACCTCTCCCATCTAAGGAATACTACTATGAGTAAAGTTATAGAAGCTGTTTACCAAAATGGTCAGATCAAGCCTCTGGAAGAAATTGTCCTACCGGAAAATGCGCGTTTACTGGTTACCGTTTTAGAGGAAACCTCAATACCCAGCAATAACCTTAAGAACGACCCGGCTTATAACCTGGAAGATATTGCGGAAGAGACCGGCATTACAGATCTAGCTCAGAATATTGACCACTATCTTTATGGGCTGCCGAAAAAATGAGAACCGTTTTTGTGGACACCTCCGGCTGGATTGCCATGGCTAACAAAATGCCACATATTAAGGCGAGATGGCGATATGAACCAACTTAACGCTCTGAAGTATAAACCGGAAACATTTACGCTCTACCACGTCTCACCGGACCATCAGCATCAAATGGATGCGCTGGCTGAGAAGTGTAACGAGGGCGAATTAACGGAGAAGGAGTACGAAGAGTATTTACGGCTATTAGCAGGCATTCAACGGCTCCCGATAGAAAACGCGAGGGTCTTTGCCCGGTTTCGTAATCCGGAACTATTTGATGAACGGGGAGAGTTCAAAAAGAGATCGCCTAATCGCCCGACAAAAAAAGCGCGCCACTCTGCATTCCGCAAAGTCTAGGTGGGACCCGTTTTCTATGATCTGAATTAAAGGAGGCATTTTAAAAAGTGGAGACAAAAACAGTAGAAGCCGTCTATCAGAATGGAAATCTCAGGCTGCTTGAGCCTGTCGATCTGCAGGAGAACGAGCATGTGTTGGTAAAAGTTATCAAACACAGCGCGGTGCTTAGTTCTCAAGGTATCATAAGCGGTCTGGATACGGACCTAGTACGCGAGGTGGCCGAAGGCGATGAGTTCTCCATCTTCAACCCATAACTTGAAGGATATTGACCCCGGTACTCGAGTTTTTATCGATGCGAACATTTTCATATATCATTTTACGACCAGCCTTTTTACGGCTATTTGTACTTCCTTCCTTGAACGCATAGAAACCAACGAACTCCATGGAGTAACTTCGAGTGTGATTCTCGCGGAAGTTTCCCATCGTTTAATGGTTCTAGAAGCTATAGATCGATTTCAATTTCCGAGTAAAACTACGGTAAAAAAGTTGAAAGAAAAACCGGACTTGGTCAAGCAGCTTTCGAAATATGTCTCTGCAGCGAATAAAATTTCAGACTTTAATGTGCACATTGAACCCGTGGCCTTCAACCATTTGATAATCGGTCAGCAACTGAGCGCTCAGCACGGATTGCTCACTAACGACTCCCTCACCGCGGCGCTCATGCACAGCCTCGGACTCACAAATATAGCTACCAATAACACGGATTTAGAAAGATTGCCCAATATTACTATTTGGAAGCCGTAGCTACCCCTCAGCGCGTAGCCAAATTGACCATTCTGCTCCGTGAAGAATTAGCCGTTTGATCGTGGCATCTTAACCTGATTGAAGGCCAAACGTTTCTATCTAGCTACTTATCAGTGCCGGACACCAGAGGTCAAAAAGCGCTGGTTCAGTTTTTGGTAATGTCCTAATTTGAATGGCGATGTGGCATCGGTGTATCCTCGAACCAAGAAGTCATGACAAGCGTCCGTTCCAACAGAGCCTTGAGCGTGAGCGGCTGTGCGGCCACAAGTGTGAAATCTGCCGCTTTCAGTTCATATCGGAAAAATGCTATAATCTTAACCTCGTGAAGTGCTTTCACGAGGACGGGACGCCGCGTTAGAATATTTCTGACTATGGAGTATAGTTAATGCACGAGTTGGAGAAAAAGCTGCGGACGAAAACAGCGGTGGTATCCGTTATCGGTCTCGGTTATGTCGGGCTGCCTTTAATTACGGAATTTGCCCGGTCAGGGTTTCGCACCGTCGGCTTCGACGTGGACGAATCTAAGGTAGACCGAATCAATCGCGGGGAATCTTACATTACAGATGTTCCCGCTGACGACCTGCGGGCGCTAGTGAAGGACAGACGTCTTAGAGCGACCGGCGACCGGGAGGCCCTGCGCGCCGTCGATACGATCAGTATTTGCGTTCCAACCCCATTACGCAAAACCAAGGATCCGGATATTTCCTTTGTGCTTAAAGCCTTGGACGTAGTCAAGTCGGTGCTGCACCCCGGAATGCTCATCGTCTTAGAGAGCACGACCTATCCCGGCACGACCAATGAATTGGCGCTGCCGGAGTTGGAGAGCACCGGGCTCAAGGTCGGTAAGGATTTCTGCCTGGCCTTTTCCCCGGAGCGCATTGACCCGGGAAATAAACAGTTCGTGACCAAGACCATTCCTAAAGTAATGGGCGGCGTAACGCCGACCTGCACGCAAATGGCCAAGCTGCTCTACGAGGCGGCCGTTGATAAGGTAATTCCGGTCAGCTCGCCCCGCATTGCGGAAATGGTGAAGTTGCTGGAAAACACTTTTCGCGCGGTCAATATCGGGCTGGTCAACGAAATGGCGATTATGTGCAATAAGCTGGGTCTCGATACTTGGGAAATCATCGAGGCGGCCGCCACCAAACCGTTTGGCTTCATGAAATTCACGCCGGGACCGGGATTAGGCGGCGAGTGCATTCCAGTGGATCCGCATTATCTCTCTTGGAAATTGAAAATGCTCAACTACACGGCGCGCTTTATCGAGCTGGCCAGCGAAGTCAATTCCCATATGCCGGACTTTGTGGTCGAGAAAGTCGCCTTCGCCTTAAATAATCAGAAAAAATGCCTCAACGGGTCGAGGATTCTAGTTCTGGGAGTGACTTATAAGAAAGATGTGGTCGATATTCGCGAGTCTCCGATTATCCACGTGATAAATCTGCTGCGCAAGCACGGGGCCTGTGTGGAGTATCATGATCCCTACATTCATGAGTTGGTCGTCGAGCATGGCCAATTGACGAGCCAAAATTCAACCGCCAATCCGACCGCCGCACAGTTGGCGGCCTATGATTGTGTCGTCATTGGGACGGATCATTCGTCCTACGACTACAAGGCGATTGTGGAGAACGCGCAGCTCATTGTGGATACCAGGAACGCCACAAGCGTCGTACGGGGCCTGGATGTTTCGCATGTCGTCAAGTTATGAAAATCGCGCCTACGGATTCGGCTTAAGTAATTTCCGACCAAATTATTTTAAGAGGAGTTACGTTCAATGAGGATTTGTATGATGGGAGCCGGGTATGTGGGATTGGTTACCGGCGCCTGCTTTGCTGAAAGCGGAAATGATGTCATTTGTGTGGACATCGACACGGAAAGAATTGCTATGCTGAAGCGCGGCAAGATGCCGATCTATGAGCCCGGCTTGGCGGAGCTGGTCCAACGCAACGTCGAGGAAGGACGTTTGGAATTCACCTCGGATGCCGACAAGGCGATTAAACGCTCTCTGGTCATTTATATCGCAGTAGGCACGCCGCCGCGTGAAGATGGCTCGGCAGACTTGCGCGGCGTTCTCGAAGTGGCCAAGGGCATCGGCGAAGCCATGGATTCCTATAAGATTGTGGTAACTAAGAGCACGGTTCCGGTAGGCACCGCCGATAAGATCCATAAGATTCTTGGGCAAACCACCAAGTTCCAATTTGACGTCGTGTCCAATCCTGAGTTTTTGAAAGAAGGCGCGGCCATCGACGATTTCATGAAGCCGGATCGTGTGGTCATCGGCACCGATGACGTGCGCGTCGCCGAGATCATGAAAGAGCTCTATTCGCCTTTCTGTCGCACCGGCGCACCCATCCTGCTCATGGATCCACGGAGCGCCGAAATGACTAAGTATGCCGCCAACTCCATGCTGGCCACGCGCATTTCCTTCATGAACGAGATCGCCAACTTGTGCGATCGGCTGAACGTGAATATCGATATGGTGCGGCAGGGCATGGGCACGGATTCGCGCATCGGCAGCTCGTTCCTGTTTCCCGGGATCGGGTACGGCGGATCTTGCTTTCCGAAAGACATTCGCGCGTTGGTTGAGCTCGGGCGAAAATATGAATATCCGCTGCGTATTTTAAAGTGCGTTGACGATGTTAATCGTGACCAGAAGGAAGTTCTTTATCAAAAGGTTAACCAATACTATGGCGGGAAATTGCGCGGCAAGACTTTTGCCGTATGGGGACTCTCCTTCAAGCCGCGCACGGATGACATGCGGGAAGCGCCGTCGATAACCGTGATCAATCATCTGTTAAAGAAGGGCGCCAAAGTCAAAGCCCATGATCCGCAGGCCAACGGTGCGGCCGAGCGGGTCTTTGGCAAGCGCATCAAATATGCCGCTACCAGTTACGACGCGCTCGCCGGGGCCGATGCGCTGCTCATCATTACCGAATGGAACCAGTTCCGCGAACCGGACTTTGACAAGATGAAAGAGCTGATGAAGGCCCCGGTTATCTTTGATGGCCGTAATATATTCAACCCTAAAAAAATGCGCGCCGGCGGGTTTGAATATCTCTCCATTGGCCGGCCATGAAATTGTAGTAGTTTACGTTTAGGAACTACGTCGTAGCCTATTGGGAAAGATCGATTCCGTATAGCTAGACTCAGGCTATGTGAAAAAAATTATCTTATGTATCCTGTCGATATGGTCTAGTCAGGCGCGCAGCGATCAGCCGTAGACTTCGCCTTGTGAAGCCGCTGGTTGCGGTAATCACCACCACTCATTCCGGAAGGGGCCTATGAAAAGAATATTGATTACCGGCGGAGCCGGGTTCATCGGATCGCACCTTTGCGAGCGATTACACAAGGAAGGCAACGACGTTATCTGCTTGGATAATTTTTTTACCGGCTCGAAAGAAAACATCAAGCACCTGCTCGGCAATCCTTATTTCGAGATGGTACGGCATGACATTGTGAATCCGATTTTTCTGGAAGTAGACCAGATTTATAATTTGGCCTCGCCCGCCTCGCCGGTCCATTATCAATACAACGCGATTAAGACCATAAAAGCCAATGTCATTGGCACTATCAATATGCTTGGCCTGGCCAAGCGCGTGCGGGCTCGCATTTTGCAAGCCTCGACCTCGGAGGTCTATGGAGATCCCAAGGTGCATCCGCAGACGGAGGAATACTGGGGCAATGTAAATCCCGTCGGCCTGCGCAGTTGCTACGATGAGGGCAAGCGGGTGGCCGAGACTCTCATGATGGATTACCATCGCCAGAACAAAGTGGACATCAAAATTGTTCGCATTTTCAATACCTATGGTCCGAAGATGGCCGTCAATGACGGCCGTGTGGTTAGTAATTTTATCGTACAGGCCTTGCAAGGGCGGGACATCACCGTGTACGGGCAAGGCACGCAAACACGCTCTTTCTGTTACGTGGACGATATGGTGGATGGACTCATTCGCATGATGAATTCGCCGGTCGATTTTACCGGGCCGGTCAACCTGGGGAATCCGGACGAATACAAAATCCTCGAGTTGGCGGAGAAAGCCATTGCGATGACCGGCACCAAATCCGTCATAGTTTACAAGCCGTTGCCCTCGGACGATCCTATACAACGGTGTCCCGTTATTAAGCGGGCGCATCAGGTTCTGGGCTGGACACCACGCGTCAAATTGGATATCGGGTTAAAAACTACCATCGAGTATTTCAAGAAAAAAATTACTGAGTTGAATTCCTAGCGCGGCGCCGCCGCAGACCGGCCTTCGATCAGGCTAACCGCTCGCCGGCCTTCTGCTAATTACCGAGAGGGGAGACACACGCGCAGACCGTATGGCCTCTCGTCAAACCGCCGCTGGGTAGACGGCGAGTAGGCGAGACGTAACCATAGTCTTATGCCGGACCGCTAACGGGAACCCCGCCTAATGGAGACGAAACCCATCGATACGCTCCGCGCAAAGTACTTGGGGAACCTCTGCCGTACAAAGTCATTAGATTCAATTCTGCAGGACGCCGATAAGCCGGAGTACCAGTTGCGGCGAGTGTTGGGTCCATGGCAACTGACGCTATTTGGCATCGGCGCCATTATCGGCGCGGGAATTTTTGCAACGATCGGCACCGCGGCCGCAGGGGATGCCGCGCGCCCCGGGGCGGGCCCGGCCCTGACACTTTCATTTGCCATTACGGCGATAGCCTGCGGCTTTGCCGCGTTGTGCTATGCCGAATTCGCCTCGATGGTTCCCATCTCCGGCTCGGCCTACACGTACTCTTACGCCACGCTGGGTGAAGTGCTGGCCTGGATCATCGGTTGGGATTTGATCATCGAATATGCCGTCGGCAATGTTGGTGTCGCCATAAGCTGGGCCAATTATTTCAAGACTTTCCTCAAAGGCTTTCACATAATTATTCCTGATTGGCTCTCGATGGACTATCGCACGGCGGCCAAAGTTGTCGACGCCATCGGCGTGCCCACGGTTTATCGGGAGGCGCCTCACCTCTTCGGCGTCCCGATCATTTTTAACTTACTGGCTGTGGGTATTGTAGCTTTAATTACCGTTGTATTGATTTGGGGTGTGCGGGAGAGTGCCCGGGCCAACGTCTTGATGGTTGGGATTAAGATCGTAGTCTTGTGCTTTTTTATTGTCGTCGGATTGCGATGGGTGAAGCCGGAAAACTGGAGCCCCTTTGCGCCTAATGGCTGGGCCGGCATCAGCGCCGGCGCGGCGATTGTCTTCTTTGCCTATATCGGCTTCGATGCCGTTTCAACGGTGGCCGAAGAAACCCGAAACCCGCAGCGCAATTTGCCGATTGGAATCATTGCCTCACTGGTCATTTGCACATTGTTTTATATTGTCGTGTCGGTGATCTTTACCGGCTTGATCTCCTATCCTGACCTGAAGGCCAAGTTGGCCACCGAGCAGGCCGAGCCGCTGACCATGGCGCTGGAGCATGTCAGCGCCAACTTAGGATGGGCCGTGGGCATCGTGGCCTTTGGCTCCGTAATCGCCCATACGGCCGTCTTACTGGTTTACCAGCTCGGCCAGCCACGTATTTTTTTCTCGATGGCGCGAGACGGCTTGCTGCCCCGCATCTTCTGTCGAGTTCATCCACGCTTTCGCACGCCGCACATTTCAACGATATTGACCGGCGTCTTCGTGGCCGGCGTCGCCGCGGTCGCCAGCATCGATGAGATGGTCGACCTTACCAACATCGGAACGCTGTTCGCGTTTATACTAGTGTGCGCCGGCATCATCATCCTGCGGATCAAAGACCCGTTGCGGCCGCGGCCTTTCCGCGTCCCCAGTGGCTGGTTCTGGACAATTCTCCTATATATAGTATTGACGGCCTTTGTCTGGACAGTACTGCCCTTGCCGACCGCGCTGAAGGCATGGGTGTCGGTGATCAGCGCCATGATTTTTGCGCTGAGTCGGAATCACATCTTTCCGGTCCTCGGCATTCTATCGTGTCTTTATCTGATTTCCTATCTACCTTCCAACTCATGGCTGCGCTTTACGGCTTGGCTGAATGCGGGCTTTGTGATCTATGTCGGTTACGGCGCCGTCCACAGCCGCCTAACCGGGCGGGATTCTGAGGATCGTCCGGCTTGGCATGATGCGCATACAACGTTTATCGGTGCGTGGCTGGCGCTGCTCGGCGCTCTACTACTGTTCTTCATGCGCGGACTGGAGCTGTGGTTGCAAGCGATGGACAAGTATCCAACCTTAACTGGTTTCGGAAAACTAGAGCCGGCACTGGGTCATCTTCTACAGCGAGGAGCGTGGCTCGGGGTGTCTTGGTTCTTGATCGTACCTTTAGCGCTTAACGCCTTTGTGCTTTGCCCGATCATTCTACGGCGAGCCCTACGCGCCCGTCGGGAAAGCTCCGACCGGTTAATTGTCAAGAAAACCTATATCGGCCAAGTGCTCAGTATTATTTTAATGCTCGCCACCGCTGGTTATTTTCTCCTTCTTCTAGCGTTCCGCAACCATCCTTGATCGGCCGCCCCCCTTTACCTCTTCACGAATCTTCATGGTTTGCACGGCCCCAAACCCGTACGGCGATCCAGACCGGAAAGCCCGGCAATACCCGGTCGCCACCGCAATCGGTTCTGTGTCGCGTACGGTCCTAGGATACAGCGCGGCTCCGCTAGCCGTTATTCTTTTCCAAGCTCTGACGTGCGGTAGAACATCAGCAAACAGTTTGGCGATCTGCTGATGCACATAGGCCTCCCGGCATAAAACTAAATGCCGAGTAGCAAGTTTTTCCTGCCCCGCAAGCCGGCATGCTATACTTAGCAAAACAAGGAGGTGCCTGGATTGCAGCATGTTATCATAGAACTCGATGTGACCTCCGACCTGGTAAAGCTAACGTTGCCGGAGGGTGTCCACCAACGGCTTCAGTATTTGCTTGATCGACAGGATCAAGGAAAGGATCTGACACCCGAAGAGAGAAAAGAAGCCGAAGGTCTGGTGACGCTAGCGGAGATGCTTTCTCTTATAAAACTACGAGCCCAGAGAGTTGCACAGGACGACTTGTCGTGAGCAAAGATTATACCCCCAGGGAGCTGAGAGAACGGGTGGTAAACAGAGCCTCGGACCGTTGCGAGTATTGTACGCGCTCTCAAGTTGGGCAAGAAGCTACGTTCCATGTAGATCATGTGATTCCGGCGACGGCTGGCGGCGAGACCGTCTCGGAGAATCTGGCGCTTGCGTGTGTGTAATGTTCCCTCCACAAAGCCGCACGACAAGTCTGGGTTGACCCTGTTACCGGTAATGAAGTCCCTCTTTACAATCCGCGCCGGGATATTTGGAGCCAACATTTTCGATGGGACGCTGTTTATTTGGTGGGTATCACCGGCACGGGGCGAGCTACAGCCTACGTTTTGTTAATGAATCGCCCAACTATTTTGGCTATAAGAGAGGAAGAGGCTGCCTTGGGGCGACACTCCTTTATTCCTTCGCAATAAGCCATGCATTCCGAACTATGACGTCTTGAGTTAAAATCTATGATTGGGATGGCGCCTGGCTGACTACACCGTGAGCGTGACCATTCAGCAGGGGGATTAGCGCGCGACCGGTATGTGAGCCTGACACTTCAGCTACGCTCTCCGGCGTGCCCTCAGCTATGACGTACCCGCCGGCCTCGCCGCCTTCAGGTCCCAGATCGATAATCCAATCGGCGACCTTGATAACGTCCAGGTTATGCTCGATGACGACTACGGTGTTCCCGAGATTAACCAAACGATGGAGAATATCCAGGAGTTTTTTTACGTCATCAAAATGGAGACCGGTAGTGGGCTCATCCAAGATGTATAGAGTTTTTCCCGTAGACCGCTTGCTCAATTCGCGTGAGAGCTTTACACGTTGCGCCTCTCCGCCGGAGAGCGTCGTGGCCGATTGGCCCAGCTTAATGTAACCGAGACCTACGTCCAGCAAGGTTTGTAATTTATTGCGGATGGTTGGAATGTTTTCCAAGACGGGCAGCGCATCGCCAATCGTCATATCGAGCACCTCTGCAATCGAATACCCCTTATACTTTACCAGCAGAGTTTCCCGGTTATAGCGCGTGGCGCGACACGTCTCGCAGGTCACGTAAACGTTCGGCAAGAAATTCATTTCGATCCGGCGTAGCCCCTGGCCCAAACAGACCTCGCAGCGGCCGCCCTTGACATTAAAACTATATCGCCCCGGTTTATAGCCGCGCTGTCGCGATTCCGGCAGCATCGAAAACAAATCGCGAATAGGCGTGAACAGGCCGGTGTAGGTGGCCGGATTGGAGCGCGGGGTGCGCCCAATCGGCGACTGGTCGATTTCAATGACCTTATCAATGTTGTCCAACCCTTTGATGGCCTGGTGCGCGCCGGGCGTCTCCACGGAGCCGTAAATATGCCGGGCGAGCGCCCGGTACAAGATCTCGTCGACCAGCGAAGATTTGCCGGAACCGGAAACGCCGGTCACGGCAATGAAGGCGCCTAGTGGAAAACGCACTGTAATATTCTTCAGATTGTTATGCGTCGCGCCGCATACCGTAACGGCTTTGCGGTTGCCCGGTCGCCGAAGCTTCGGCGCCTCCACGGCCAGCTTTCCGCTGAGATAACGGCCGGTCAGCGATTCAGGAGAATGAAAGATCGTTTCCAGTGAACCGGCCGCTACGACATAGCCGCCTTGCGTTCCGGCGCCCGGTCCGAGGTCGACCACAAAATCCGCCGATCGAATCGTCTCTTCGTCATGCTCGACGACGATAATAGTATTGCCGAGATCCCGCAGTTGCCTCAATGTATGGAGCAACCGGCGGTGGTCGCGCGCATGCAGGCCGACGGAAGGCTCGTCCAGTACATAGAGAACGCCACGTAACTGCGAGCCTATTTGGGTCGCCAGCCTTACCCGCTGGCTTTCACCTCCAGATAGCGAGCCGATAGACCGAGTCAACGATAAATAGCCCACGCCGACGTCTATAAGGAATTTGGTGCGTGAGCGAATCTCCTTAATCACTTGGTTGGCGATGCGCATTTCCCGCTCGGTCAGGGAAAGGGCATCCAATGCGGTCAGGACCTCCACGAGCGACAAAGTAGTATACTCGTCGATAGTCTTCTCACCAACCCGCACGGCCAGGCTTTCCGGTCGTAAACGCCGGCCGTGACAATCCGGGCAGGGTTTATCGACAAACAGTCGGGAGAGCCGATATTTCGTACTCTCGCTCTCCTTTTCGAAACGTTCTTCCAACCAGCGACTAACGCCGTGGAATTTCCCATCGTAAGGAAAGGTGCCATAGTACAGCTTGATCGGCTCAGGACTCCCCAAGAAATAAATCGCCTTGGCCTTTTCCGGAAGGTCGCAAAATCGTGACTGGGCAGAATAGCCAAAATTCCTGGCGACCGTAACGAGAAATTCTCGTAAGCGATGATTCAACCGCGGGCTCTCGAGATCAAATTCAATTTCGTGAATCGGCTGGTCTGGATTGGGAATCAATCGATCCGGGTGCAGCGCCGGCTTGACCCCGAGCCCTTGGCAAGCGGGACAAGCCCCGAATTTGCTGTTAAAGGAGAAGGAACGAGGTTCCAGCGCCGGCATGTTGGTGCCGCAATCGATGCAGGCCTGTTTCTCCGAGTAGAGCGTCTCGCCGTTGTCGATGACCGCCACGGTCGCCAGCCCGTCCGCCAATTGCGTGGCTTTACGGATAGCCGTTTCCAGCCGGCTTCGTATGCCCGCCTTTACCAGCAGGCGATCGATGACAACCTCGATAGTATGCTTCTTCTGTTTTGCGAGCGTAATTCGTTCTTCCAAGTTCCTCATCTCTCCGTCAATGCGAACCTTGGTGAACCCTTTTCGCAGATACTGATCAAGCGGCTTCTTGAATTCGCCCTTGCGCTCACGGGTGACCGGGGCGAGAATCATTATACGGTCGCCGGCGGGCCGCTCCAGAATGCTGTCCACGATGCGGTCGATGGATTGGTGGGCAAAGGGCTTGCCGCACTGATAACAGTGGGGTCGGCCGATGGAGGAGAACAGAAGTCGCAGGTAGTCGTAAACCTCGGTCACGGTCCCTACGGTGGAACGGGCGCTATGGCTGGTAGTCTTTTGTTCAATGGCAATCGCCGGGGACAAGCCCTCGATGCTGTCCACATCCGGCTTTTCCATCTGCTCGAGAAACTGGCGGGCGTAGGTTGAAAGCGATTCAATGTAGCGACGCTCGCCTTCGGCATAAATCGTATCGAAAGCCAGACTGGACTTTCCCGAACCGCTCAAGCCGGTGATCACCGTGAGTTTTTCGCGCGGGATCTCTAGATTGATATTCTTGAGGTTGTGTTGACGTGCGCCCTGTATGGTGATCTTCTCAATCATGCTAACCCTTGGAGGCTCCCTTCATAAAGGCCTCCGCCAACGCCCATAAACAAACTTCGGTCGTGTGCAAATAGCCTCCGATATCGACGTCGTACTTGGGCCGCGTGGTTCGCATTTGTTGTCGTTGCGTTTCATAGTGACCGAAGCTGCCGTTGGAGTTTTGCTGCGTCAGTATATAATCCAATCCTTTGCGGTACTCGGGCAAGGCGTCGAAGTCGAGAAAGCGCATGCACACAATGACCTCGGCCAGAAGATCGATATTATCGGCGGCGGTGTAGCTTTGGACCATGGCGGCCATCAATTTGCGCAAGTAATCCATGTCTTCCTTGCTGAACTCCGAAATCTTCTTTCTGCCAAACTCGCCCAAAGGAAAAATTTCGTGGGTGACGTCATATTGCTCGCTGACGTTCAGTTGCTTTAGCGGGCGATGCTGGCGAATTACGCTGCGCGGCATGAGATCATCGACGCGAAACATTGCGGCGAAACCAAGCTTGTTTAGCAGGTAGCGGAAGGCCAGTTGCTGATTGATGCCGCGCTTGGGCATGTCCTCCAATATGCGCGGCAAG
Organism: Acidobacteriota bacterium; assembly: GCA_016179055.1. Taxonomy (GTDB): domain Bacteria; phylum Acidobacteriota; class UBA6911; order JACOSC01; family JACOSC01; genus JACOSC01. Next base: position 8,155 of record JACOSC010000159.1, on the reverse strand, counting down.
ACTTTCTCGATCTCCGCCTTATAGGGCGCGGTATCCAGACCAAATATCTGCATCACGTAACAGGCATTCAGATAGGACGTGCTTTCCTCACGGAACTCGGCCAGGGGTATGCCGGCAAGATTATGATACTCCGGCCGCTTGGTCGCCTGGGAAAGTTGAATGACCCTTTTCTTGTAGCCCCTCCGTTCGTGGGCATTTTCGGCCAGCGTATGCAAGTACAGATACCCGTGCAGCGCTTCGACGAAATGCTTCTTGCCTTTCATCTCTTTCTCTTTTCGGATACGGATAGGATCGGGATCGAGGGCATCCAGCCAGGCCGCGGCGGCTGTTCTAATTTCCTTCAGCTTACTTTTCGGCGTCGCCGCGGTGGTCGTAGCAGTTCTAATTTCCTTTGGCTTGCTTTTCGGTGTCGATATGGCCACCACGGACAAAACAGCAAGCAAGCCAATCAAAACGTAATATTTAAATATTCTCATGCCAACTCATCGAAATAAAAGGCTAACGGCCGCCGGAATCCGGGATGGAAATCTAATACTCTTCTCGTTACCGGCTGACTTTGCCCAGTTGCAACTTCCTCTTTCCACGTAATGACGAACGACTGATTGTGGACGACGGACATGCGGCGTTCCCCTTTAGGCCGAAATGTTCGTCCCGGCTCACTCCATGCGAAGCCACGCCGCGGCGGCCTGAGATGGACCACGTTAGTTATTGGGCTAACGGCGATTGCTTATTGAAATAATACACAATCTCCTGCGCTAATTTTTGACCGACCCGCACGCGCAATTCCTGTATGGTCGCAGTTTTGATCCGTTCCAAACTTCCAAAATACCGGAGCAGCTCAGTCTTGCGTTTGGCGCCCACGCCGGGGATCTCCAGGAGATCGGAACTAAAGTCCCGCATGGCGCGGCGCTTGCGATGATAGGTCACCGCAAAGCGATGCGCTTCGTCGCGAATGCGCTGCACCAGGTGCAGCGGCGCCGTCGTTTTATCAAGACGAACCGGTAACCCCTCGCGCCCTTTGACATAGAGCACCTCTTCACGTTTGGCGATCGCCGCCAACGGCTGTCGCTCCAATCCCAGCTCCGCAAGGGCGCGGGCGGCGGCATGCAGTTGTCCAACGCCGCCGTCAACCAGCACCAGATCCGGCATGGCTTCGGGAGTCTCCTTAAGCACGCGTAGATAGCGACGATGAACGGCCTCACAAATAGAGGCAAAATCATCAGGCCCATCGACCGTTGCAATCTTAAACTTGCGATAGGCGCTCTTTTTCATCACGCCGTTTTCACAAACCACCAGCGAAGCTACCGAGTCGCGGCCCTGAATATTCGATATGTCAAAGCACTCGATTCTGCGCGGCGCGCTTTCCAAGCCGAGCGCGGCCTGCAGGCCCGATAGGATCTCGTCGTTCTTGGCCTTCAAGATGCGGAAACGCATGGCAAACGCCGCTTGCGCATTCTTTTGGACCAGCTCGAGCAGTTTAGCTTTTTCACCACGCATCGGCTGCAGAATCTTGACTCGGCGACCCCGTCGTTCGCTCAACCACTGCTCAATCAGTGTTTGATCTTCCAATTCCACCGGAACAATAATCTGCGTCGGCACATATGTGTCATTGAGATAATATTGCCGGAGCGTGCTGCTGAAAAATTCCTGGGCTGTGAATTCATCCAGGTTCTCCCAATAAAATTCACGGCGGCCTACCACTTTATTGCCGCGCATGGTAAAGGCCTGCAGCGCCAGACGCCGACCTTCTTGATGATAACCAAAAATGTCGGCTTCTTCGACGGATTGCAAGATCATTTTTTGCTTTTCGCCGGCGGCCCTGATCTTGCTGAGTGCATCTCGGTAGTAGGTCGCCAGCTCATAGTGTTCTCGCTGCGCCGCGTCGCTCATACGCTGCGTCAGGCGCTTGATCAGCTCATCGCTTTTGCCTTCAAGAAATAGCCGGACATCCTTAACGGCCTGATCATAATTCTCCTTGGTGCATAATCCATTTACACAAGGGCCCATGCAGCGCTTGATGAAATAATCCAAACAAGGCCGGTCGAGCCGGCCGTCAATCTCCAAATCACAATTTCGAATAAGAAAATATTTTTCGATAAGCCGGATCGTATCGTAGGCCAACCCGGGCGGCAGGAAAGGGCCAAAGTACAAGGCGCCGTCGCGTTCGATGCGTCGAGTGATGAGGGCACGCGGATAAGGTTCCGAAATCGTCAGTTTGATGTAAGGATAACCGTTGCCGCCTTTGAGCAGCACGTTAAACGGAGGTTGATTCTGTTTGATGAGGTTACTTTCCAGGATCAGCGCTTCGATCTCGTTGTCGGTGACGATGTACTCCAGATCGGCAACCTGTTCGAGGAGGCGCTCGGTCTTACTATCGCAAGGACGGGAATCCTGAAAATAGGAGCGCACGCGCATCTTGAGCAGTTTGGCCTTGCCGATGTATAGGACTTCGCCCCGGTCATTACGAAATATGTAAACGCCCGGCTCGGCCGGCAATTTCTCCAATTTCTTCGCCAACGGTTTGATTTCTGGCATATGCACCGCCCCCTGTGCCGGGTTGCTTCGCAGGTATAATAGCATAAAACCCAATGGGGCAAAAGACAGCTCCTCATCCCGCAAACGGGCTTTAACCGCGATTTGGCGGCGTTGGCTATCACTGTTTGTGGAAGGGCATGGCTACGAGAAAAAATAGCGCGCAGGGTTCGGCGTGTTACGGCCCGATAAAGAGTGACCTCCTTGAACAACTGGTTAGAAGCGCTCTTATAGTTAGGCCTGCACTGATCGGGTCCAGAGTGTCTCGGGTGCAATATCGATATTTCCTGGCCAAACCACAGTACCATATCGGACAGACGCCTTGAAAAATAGCGGAGAATTAAGGAGTTTGACAAAAGGTTTTTGATCGAAAAAGGGTTTCATGTCAAAAATTCGTTTCGCCCCATTTTCAAAAATGAGCTCTAAGGTATAGTCGCCCCGAGTTTTTACGCTGATGACATCAATAAGTATTTCCATTATTTCCTCCTTATTGAAGCGGCGCGATACGAAAAGGCTCATCACCGGCAACCGCGAGTTCCCAGTCTGCCATGAGTTCATCCCTGTGAATGTCAATCCAGACCTGCACCATCCGAAGTTGGCGTGGCGGAAAATCACCGGCAAGAAGTCGTCCGTCGTCAATCGCTATGGAAGCCTTTTTACCTTGGTACCGCACATGAATGTGCGGCGTATGGTGTTGTTCGGTGTCTCCATAGAAAATGGAAACAAGAATTCCATAGAACATCGATATTGTCGGCATCGATTTTTTTGCTCCTTATCGTTGCTGTAAATTCGCTTAATTTACTGAGAGGCACTGCGTGCTTCCCGCCTGTACTTATTGTGCAATATTCTCATTTCTGTCGCAAGTGACAGGTCTGTGTAACGCATAATTAGAAACAACGTCCCCAAGTGTTCTTCCGACAGCCGCCGAAAACCCGAGAGCGCATGAAGCGAACCCGGCGCTCGACAACCAGGGCACATCGGTCGGAACGGTGGCTAGCGGCTGTACGGTGGAGCGCATTGTTTGGCTTTCTAATCGCAAAGTTCCGTTTGTGCAGGTCGGTCTTGTGCCTCCCAACGGCGGAATTACGTCATCGGCCAATTCTCACGAACCCTTGAGCGGCAGCATCACCGGCTGCTTCGAGGCCGCCGAGAGTTGCGCGGCCAGACAAATCTCGTGCGTCTTATAGGCATCCGCAACATTTACGTGGGATTCCGTGTTGGTGCGAATGCACTCGACCAAATGATCAATCTCGCCGATAAAAGGATGGTGTGAAACGTCGCCGCTGTCCGGCAAGATCGTCGGGATGGTCGCCCAGCCGGTTTGCCCTTGCCACTGCCGAGTAAATATCTGATTGTTTCGTAAAGTTCCCTGCTCGCCCAGCAGCTTTATATCAAATACGTAAGGCATGGCACACTCCACGGAACTGGCTACCTTGGCCATCACACCGTCGGCAAAACGGACCAAGGTCACGCTGTTGGGCTCATATTCATATTTGAGCGGATTATTCTTGCTGAAGTTGGCCATGGTGTACACTTCCACGGCCTCTCGCTGTAAAAACCAACGTAGTCCGTCCACGGCATGACAGCCGGCGGTCAGCAGGCTGCTGCCGCCCATGGCCTTCGTTATGTTCCAGGGATATTGCGGATACCAGGGGCCGATGCCGTGTAGATAGTCCACCTCCGCATAAAAAAGATCGCCCAGCGTTCCTTGCGCGAGGATGGACCGTATGACTTGAAATAACGGATTCCAGCGTAAGACAAAGCTGACGACGGTCTTGACGCCGGCTTGCTGCACAGCCTTGACCAGCGCTTGCAAGCTCGGCCAGTCCAACGCCATGGGTTTTTCCAGCAGAATGTGCTTGCCCGCCTGGGCGGCAAGGGTACCTTGTTGCGCGTGCAAATGGTGAGGCGTGGCAATGGAAACGATTTGGACACGGGTATCCTTTAACATTTCTTCATAGTCGTCATATACGGTGCAATCGTGCAGGCCCATTGCCGCCGCTTTGGCGCAACCTCTGGCTTTCTCTCGACTGCAAATCGCCGAGACACTTGTGAAGGGATTATGCTCAAAGGCGCGTATATGCTCGCTCGAAACCCACCCGGTCCCGACAATTCCAACCCCTAAGTATTTTTCATGCGACATTAGCGATGGTCTCCTAAATTCATGCGATCTTGCCTCGATATGGCCAACGAACTTTACTGAGGAATCCTCCATGGGCTGGGGCGGGTCTCGCTCGGTCGCTACCGCTGCCGTTACTGTTTCCCGGAGTTATTTTCCGAAGGGCTATCCATTAAGTCTTTAAGTCTTGGATTGCCGGACATATCTGAATACTCTTAAAGATGTTCTGTCATGCAGTTATAAAAAGAGAGTAACTGCTCAGCCCCGCCTTCGATCAAGCCGGAGGCTTGACAGCTATTAGCCGGTGGGTTGAGCGCAGCGATACCACCGGTCAACGAACGAAAAAAGGAGGCACCCCGGAGGGGTGCGCCGGTTTTCATGGCGTGCGTTCCGGTGGTATCGCTGCGCTCAACCCACCGGCTAATAGCTGGAAACCCTCCGGGTTTCCGCGCGATTCCAGATTTCAAATTTCGTAATTGTTCAACCACCCACGCATTGGGCCACCCCGCCGGTACGGAACCGCCGCCATGGGCTGAGCAATTACAAACAGATTGCATCGATGGGCATCCTTGGGGCATTGAATGATTTCAAGCTTATGCAGCTTTCATGGATTTATGGCTTGAATCTTAAGACTTCTTTCCGAATGATGCTTGAGAGAGATTACAAAAACAGGGTTGCCGCAACACTTCCAAAGGCAGATGAGATTAACAGGGCAGTCTCTATTCTGCATGAATTTTCCAGTCATATGACAAATACAGATTAATGTCATACTCACTTAGGCAAACTGCATAATATCACTAGTTTATTTTGAATGCTTAAGCGCAATCGCTGAGGGGCACTTCATCTCAATCAGCCTGCAGAAATATCTCAAATTCCGGATCACGGTTCGGGCTGAAAAAAGTGCAACGCATTTGCCATTAATCCTTTTTTCTTTTGGCTTGTTGTTAGGCGATGGAACAAGCGATATTCCTTTTAATATAATTCCCATTCCTGAGAAAATGTTGTTTTAAAATCACGCGAACAATGAATTACTGCAAGTATTTCGACAGGGTCCTTGTCGTCCTTGACTCTATAGACGATTCTGTAATTCTGATAAAAAACTTCTCTCAATCCATACACTTCAAATTCAGGGACAATACGTCCGCAACGAGGAGCTATTTCAAGTTTTGAGGTTGCCTTGATGAGGGATTTTATAAATCGGATAGCGTATGTTCTTGAATCTTTTGCAATAAAATCATGAATTGCCTGTAAATGACTGCTTGCTTTTTCTGACCATTTTATTTCCCCCATTGGTCAACTCTTGCCAAAAGGTCTTCTGTCGATAATAATCTGCCCTCATCAGCGTCTTTAAGCCCCTCAAGGACCTGAGCAACAAAATTAATTTCATACATTATATCTTCGACAGAGCATCCGTCAGGAAGTCGTTTTATCGTTTCAACGGTTGCTTCTTTGAGTAAATCCATAATTTCCACAACACCTTTCCTTATGTCTTCTCATAATTATAACAAATATCCTATCGCTTGTTCTTACGCTAACTCGTTTATACTAGCACCCAGTGCCATTCTGCTCCAGAATATAGGATGATTGTAGCGCCTAGTTCGGATATTTTCATAATGGCAGAATTGCCAGATTCCTTTTCCCTGTCAAAATATCTCACGCACCATCACCTTTCGCTAACTCACTTGTATCTATAGGACTCGTTATCTTTCCTAAACTTTTGGCGCCGACATGAGTATTATGTCTTTCCGATGAGCTCTTTCGTCAGCAGGTTCAGAAACAAGCCGACATCGGTAACCACGCCGATGGCCTGCGCCGATCCGCGGTCCGCCAATTTCGTTACCACAGCGGGGTTGATGTCCACACAAACGGTCATCACTTCCGAAGGGATCATGTTCCCGGTGCCGATGCTGTGCAGCATCGTGGAAAGCATTAGCACCAGCCGCGCCCCTTTCAAAGCCTTGGCGTAGGCCTCTTGCGCGGCGATCATATCCATCGTCACATCCGGCAGAGGTCCATCATCCCGTATGCTCCCAGCCAAAACATAAGGGATGCCTTTCTTCACACACTCAAACAGTATGCCGGAGCGCAGCGCGCCTTGCTCAACGGCCGCGGCAATACTGCCGTAGCGATTTATAGTATTGATGGCGCGCATGTGATTCTTGTGACCATGGGCTACCGGAATGCCGGTGTTGAGATCGACTCCCAAAGAAGTGGCGTACAGCGCGTGTTCGATGTCATGGACCGCAATGGCATTGCCGCCGAGCAGCACGTCGACAAATCCATTTCTGATGAGATCCGCCAAGGGCTCTACGCCGCCGGTGTGAACCACCACCGGCCCGGCCACCACCACAATCTTGCCTCCTGCCGCTTTGATCTGCGTAAAAATGGCGGCCAGCTTCTTGACGCCCAGCGAGGCTTTTTTCTCGCTGGAGATCTCGCTGTCCATGAAAGAGAAATCATTCCGGTCTCTCGCCTTGGCTTCGGGAATCACTTTGACACCCGCCACGCCGCAGACCACCAGATCCCCCGCTTTGACGTCTCGCAACTTCTTACAACGGGGGCGGCCCTGCTCGACGGCGACCACGGCGTCCATACGTTGCTCGCGTACCATCACCCAGTCGCCATTCAGCCGCACAAAGGTCTTGTGATTGGTGGTCGAATAGAAATCGTCCGGCACACAAGCGGCTTTTTCGGTGCGGCATAACCGTGCATCTTGGCTATCCGTGATATAGCAGCCTAACTCGTGGAGGTTTTCGAGAATCCTGCCTAAATCCTCGCGAGTATGGCCATGAATTCTGATTTTCGCGGTGGAAAAATCTTCGTTGGTCTTGCCGACGATGAACTCGAAAATCTCAAAAGAACCTTTTCCTTTGATGATTTGATCAAGCACGCTTGACATGATTCCCGAATCAATCAAGTGTCCCTTGATCTCAACAATCTCATCAGTGTTGTCCATGGTATCCCCAAGATCTTGAAATGCCCGAGCATGCCCCGCGCGTTTCATGGCGGAATCTGACCAGGTCGTGATTGGCCTGCGTGCCAAACTTCCAGAAAGGTGAGAATTGTATCAGTATCCTAGCGGCTTAGCAACGCCTGGGCCTTCTAGTATCATGCGCGCAGACAAACTAACCTTGGGCTGCGCTTGTTGGGAAGGTTCATCGTAACTGTTCAGGGGGTCTGCTGATGAGCCTATCGACAAAAGGTAGCCCTACGGCGCCCGGTCCCTGAAGGGGACCTTGTTAATAGCCGGGGGTGGCGTTTCGCCACCCCCGGACCGTAACCCCCGCGGTCCGACCCTGAAAGGGTCGCAGTCTTCCACCCACAGCGTACACTACTTGGACCCGTTCAGGGTCCAGCCGGGGATGATGGCACTCCGTGGGTGGCGCGGGGCGCCACCCACGGCTATTACCTGAATTTTGCACGAGAATCACCAGGATCGTCTGGAAACAAGGCTTCAGCGTTGTTTTACGCTGATTAGCTGAGAACGCACAGTCATCGCTAAGT
>JACOSC010000158.1 GCA_016179055.1 Acidobacteriota bacterium | reverse complement strand
GGGGCTGCGCTTGCCCCTGGCTATTATAAAACGCTCTTTCAGAGCTACGCGAACTAGCTTCGGGCTATTGTGGGGCGCTCGCTCGAAGTTGTGGGACGAAAGGATCGCGCGGGGCTGTGGCCAATGTCCAAACTCCAGAGCCCCCGTGCGGGGCCGGCTCCGCTACCGTCTGATTGGCTTATGATCGAATCTCAGAAGGGTGAGATCAAGTAGGCTGCGGGCCTGAGCCGTTACGGCGGCCACGCACAGTAACTCCAGAATATTCCTTGGTAACCGCGAAGTCAGGCCTCGCTTAATCAAACTGAATGCCGGAGGGAACGACTACAATCCCGGTCGGTGAAACCGTAAATCGTTTGGCATCGTGCTCGGAATCATAACCTATGACGGTCTCCGCAGGGATAATTACGCCTTCATCTATAATGCAGGAGCGAATCTTGCAATGGCGGCCAATAGCGACATGGTCCATTAATATGGAGTCCATGATATTGCTGTAGCTATTGACCCGGACGTGCGGCGAGATGATGGAACGTTCCACACGGCCGCCGCTGATAATGCAACCCGGGGACAAGAGCGAGTCCAACGCCACTCCGGCGCGTCCGGCCTCTTCCTGAGCAAAAACCGTCTTCACCGGCGGACTCTGCCGCGAGTAAGTGCGGATTGGCCATTCCCCATCATACAAGTTAAACAGCGGATCAACGCTCACCAGGTCCATACTGGCCGCGTAGTAGGATTCAATGGTGCCGATGTCTCGCCAGTAACTGGCTTGCTTGTTATTGATATCGCGAAAATTGTACGCATAGACATTGAATCCGGATTGAATCATATCAGGGAGGACGTTTTTTCCGAAGTCGTGTTGCGAATCACGCTTGGCATCATCAATGACCGACTTAACCAGCGCATGCGTGTTGAATAGGTAGACCCCCATATTAACCAAACAGCAATCCGGCTGGCCCGGTATCGTCATCGGCGACGGCGGTTTTTCTTGGAAGCCGACCACGCGTTGATGGGCATCCACCTGGACTACACCGAAACGATGCGCTTCATCCACGGGAACCTCAACACAAGCCATCGTGAGATCGGCGCCGCTGTCGATATGAGCGCTCACCATTTCGGAGTAATCCATTTTATATATGTGATCGCCGGAGAGCACAAACACGCGCTCGGGGCGGATGTGCTCCAGTAAATAAATATTTTGATAAACGGCATCCGCCGTGCCGCGGTACCAACTGTCGCTGGTGATTTGCTGAGGCGGCACCGAATAAATGAACTCGCCGAGATCAATATTAAAAATATGCCAGCCTTGCTTGATATGCGCGTCCAGCGTCAGCGATTTGTATTGCGTCAGAACAAATATTTTGCGGAGGCCGGAATTTAAACAATTCGACAACGTGAAATCGATAATCCGGTATATCCCGCCAAACGGGACCGACGGTTTGGAACGATTCTTGGTCAGCGGATATAAGCGCTCGCCTTGACCCCCGGCCAGGATCAACGTTAAGGTTTTCTTCAACTGCACCGATCTTCTTTCCATGCTTTGTATAACTCAGCTAGGCCTGCCGGCGCGGCAGGAGCGCGGCGCCCGCGCTCCCGCCGGCCATGCGATTCTTATGATTTCGGCCCTTCCGGATTTTTTTTGCTTTTCAGTGCGGCCAATCGCTGTTCGACGTCGTCCGATGGTGCGGAATCTTTCAATTTCTTGAATTCTTTATCTAGGGGATCGCCGACTATGGCTTCTTCCGTATCATGTACGGCTTCCGCCTCAGCTTCCATATGCTCCACTTTGCGCTCCATACGATCCATCGCTTCAAAGGCGCTCGTGTTGCCGATATGAGAGGAAACCTCTTCCACATGCTTGCTCGCTTTGGCCGTTTGCTCGCGGGCAATCAACAAATTCTGCTTCATCTCCGCCTCGCGGATCTTCTCACCCAACGCCCGCAGATTGCTATCCAATTTAGCAATGACCGTCGCTTGCTTATCATATTGCTCTTTGAATCCCGCGGCGATTTTCTCATGATCGGCTTGGCGCTTGAGCGCTTCCCGAGCCATGTCATCTTTGTTTTGGCCGACCGCCAGTTCGGCATTTTTTCCCCACTCCTCGGCCTTCTTACGCTCGGCATCGTACTGATTTTGGATCATGCGCGCGTCGGCCTTGGCGTGATTAACCTCGGCGGTGGCCGACACCAATTGTTCTTTCATTTCCCGAATAATCTGATGAATCATCTTCGCCGGGTCTTCGGCCTTATCCAAAAGGTCATTGAGATTGGACTTAAAGATATCCTCGAGACGCTTAAAAATACTCATTGTATCCTCCTTAAACAGTTAAAGACTTGACTAACCAAAGCTCAACAGAGCGAAGTACCCGGGGGGGTACCGACTTCCACCGCGAGCCCGGCCAACTCGGCGATAACGCGTGCCGCCTCCCCGGCGCCATTGGCCGGTATCCACGCGCGGGCCTTTTCGGATAGGGTCGGAGCTTCGGCCAGAAGCCGATCGAACGCATAGTTTAACGCCTTCTCTGTCAGCGTGTCTAGCCGAACTCCGGCGCCGGCCTTTTCAATCCGGTCGGCGCGCAAGGTCTGGTCGTCCAAATCGCGCTCGAACGGTATGAAGATCGAAGGCACTCCGGCATAGAGCAACTCGTTGCACGTGTTGTAACCAGCCGCCGATATAGCAACGTCAAAAGCCGGGAAAAGTTCCATCGCCGGGAAGTAAAATAGTTGCGCGTTGTCTTGGCTCATCGCGGTCAACCCGCGGCTTAAAGGGCCATTGGCCGTAACTAGAAAGCAATCCTTACGTGCGCTCAGCGTGTGATGCACCCATTGGAAAACACGCCGTGCATGCTCGTCGCCGCCGCCGCCAAAGGTACAATAAACAATTCGCCGGTTATCGGGCAACTCGAGTTGCCGCCGCACCTCTCGACGAACGAGCAACTCCTCGCGGTCCCGTATGAGAATAGGACCGGTAAAGGTCAGCGGAATTCCCACACACTGGGGATCGAATTCGCCCTCGGCGTGTGGAACAAGTATATGATCGTAATACCGCAGCAACTGCTGAAATTCCGGATCAGCCACACGTTCCAACTTTTGCTCGCGAAACACAAACACCATCTTGGGAGACCAGTGCAACACTGGAATAAGCTCCTGCAGGCTGCCTTGCGGGAAAGTGTCCACCACGATAACGTCGGGGCGAAAGCTGCTGATCACGTTCCAAGCCACCGGCATGCACGTTTCGAGAAAGGTGCGCTTCTTTAGTCCCACCTCGGCGCGAATCGTCTTCGAGGGAAACTTGATGGCGGGAAAACCCTCCTGATAAATCAAATGGTCGGCCTCGCTCGAGGTCAAGAATAAGATTTCCGCGTCGGCGGCCCGGCGGCGCAATCGACGCGCAATGGCTAACAAGCGCGTCAGATGTCCAATGCCCAAACCATTAACCGCGTAAAAAATTACCCGCACAATTCGCTCCCACTGCGACGGCGCGCGCTACGGCCCTCGCCTTCTTGATTAGCTGCGATCTTTCGAGTGAAAATCCATGCCCGGCGCGGCGCGGCGCTCGTCGGCATCGACGGAGGCTTCGTGCCGATAACTTGAGCCGGCCGAGCGACCGCGCGATTCATCGACATCGTAGGAAAAGCCGGCGCCGCGGGAGCCGGAATCCCGGTCGACAAAGATCGTGCGATCATGCGAAGAGTGGCTGAAGATATTGGACAGCATCCACAAATCGAATAGTCCCATGCCGCCGCCTCCACCAAAGAAACCGCTCTGCTGTTGCATAGGCTGCGCTTGCGCCGGAGGCGTGTAAGTGGGATCATCCTTCCAGTGGACTGATTGGCCTTGATAGGTTCGACCCAAAACTTTCGGCATTTGACCGGTCCGCCGGCGATAGTCGGCGCAATATTGGCACATCAGCGCCCACTGCTCCTGGTCGCCCATGGTTATACGCGCCCGCTCGGCGGTTTGCGAATCTACCGGATTGGAACAGAAGAAGCAGTTTCCGTTGCTGGACTCTGCCGTGGCGGCGGGTTGGCCGGAAGCCGACGGGTAGGTCGCCGCGCCGAAGGAAGCGCTGCCGGGCGCTTCGCCGCTTTTCAATTGCTCCAGGTCGGACAGCAAGCCGCGTAACAAGCCCGTGATAGCGTCGGCACGTCCCACATCCATGCGCGACCGCTCAGCCTTCAATTGCTCCAGCGCATTATGCGCTTCATCAAAGCGCGATTCCGTGCGGCGCATCAGGTCCTTCAAATGGGCGTCGCTGCCGAGATTCACTTTGGTGCGGGCAATATCCATTTGCTCCAGGATTTCTGATTCCAGCTTCACCGCCTCGGCAAATTTATTTTCAAACGCCTCCGCCTTTTTCTTACGTGCTGAAAAAATCCCAAAAATAATCACACCGACAACTCCCAAAATAACCAGGACGATAATCAACGTCGCCGTCGCCGATTTGGATCGGCTACGGTTAACCCTATCCTGAAGATCGCCAATCAGGAACGCAATGCCATCGCCGAAAGAGGTCATAAACGCTTTGCGGGCCGCTTGTATCGACGCGTTCAACGTCGCATTGGCAAGGTCCGCGGATTTGCCGTAAACGCCGCTCTCCGACACTACGAAAAGAACCTCGCCCTTCTTAAATCCGCGCTCGCGAAACACTTGATCGGTAAACAGCGAAAGCGTGCGACCTCCCGCTTTCAACGCCACGGTGACAACGTAAAAATAAAGAGAATCCTTGGCGGCCTTATGAATGCGATTCTGTATGGCACTCTTCTGGTCGTTGTTCAATAGGCCGGCGAAATCCCATAGGCCGCCCTTATTCTCGGATAGTAAGGCCTTGATGACGGCGCCGCGCAACGCGTCGGCGGTTTGCGGCGCGCGGGCCGCCGCGCCGCCCGGCTTGGCGCCAACACTCATGTTGGCCCGTATGGTCGCTAACTTCTGGCGATATTGCGCGGTATTCTTGGTAAAGGTAGTACGAGGATCCAGCTTGTCCGCGGTTTCAAACGACGATAAAGCGGTGCCCCATTTCTTTTCCTTATAGTAGATAAGTCCGAGGTGGTAGCGCGCTTTGGCACGCTGAATATCGGTGGTCGCCGCTCGTTCCGCCTCCAGGAATTTGGCCTCCGCGCGGTCGAGCTTATCGTCATCATAAAGAGAGAGTCCAGCCTGTAGCGCGCTCTTGTACACGGCAGGATCAGCGCCCCATAAAGGCGTTAGCAACAACAGGCCCACCACGGCCGTTAAGCAAGCTCGTTTTAATGGATTCATAGGTATCATCGCTCTCCAAGCCCCCATATACGGGGCGGTTTTACCAAATGTTCAATGTTTAGGCAAGCCTGACAAAACCCTAGATTATCTGGTAGTTGGACGGCTAAAAGGGTCAGAGGTCATTTGACACTAGACAACCATCCACCCTAACCCGGACGTGCCGGAACCAAACAGGTTAAACTATGAACCGGCCGCGTAGCGGACCGTTGACTTTAGCCGTGTCCTTTAGGGCACGGGTCCCATGGCCCCGCCACAAGCCCCGTCGCGTCAGCGACGATTGATTCCACCGATAATGGTGTTCTTCCGGCGCCCTAGAAAATTCAGTCCCATAAATAACGCTCGACGATGCGGTAGCGGTTCAATCGTCCCGACAGCGTCGGAACGGAAGCTATTTCCGCTGCCGGATCTACCGTGCCTTGAAAGGCACGGCTAAAGTCATTAGGCCGCTACGCGGCCGGTATAACCAGCCTTCGGTTTAGCGTCAATATTTGGGTAATGATTAGCCCTAACGCGGACGAGCCGGAACCAACCAGGTAAACCTCAAAATTTTGAGGTGGCTGGAAAACCGTCAAATCCCCGCATGAATAAAGCGTGAAAGGCTACCTCCAAAAAATATTTTGCCCGTTTCTGCACAATTACATCTTGTCAGACACTAATAGTATTCGCTTAACGCTTTCTTGGCCGCCACCCATCAACTGATCTTCTTATCTAGAATTTCTTTGATCTTGCTTTTCAGCTCAGTCAGGTCAGAGGATTTGATGACGTAGGCATCGGCGGCCCAGCTCATATAATTATTTTGATAACTGGAAAACGCGCTGTTCAGAATAACCGGCAACCGATTATTTTTGCCTAGAATCTTTGACAGAGTTTCGATGCCATCCATGCCCGGCATACGTATATCCAACACCACCAAGTCGGGCGAGCATTCATTGACCTTGGTCATGGCTTCGGCGCCGCTATGGGCCAGTACGACGTTATAGCCCTCCTTGCTGAGTTGCTTCTCATATAAGCGGCAAAGATTAATTTCATCATCGACAATCAAAAGGGTTTTCATAGTAATCACCTCAGGCAAAAGGAATATATATTGTGAAAACGGTTCCGCGGTCCTCTTCGCTGGCGACCACAATACGTCCTCCATGCTCGGATATGATCTGTGAGACCAAATGAAGACCTAATCCGGAGCCTCTGGTCTTGGTCGTGAAAAACGGCGAAAAGATTTTATTGATATTGGCCTCGGCAATCCCGCACCCGGAATCGGCCACTTTAATCTCAACAAAATTACCGCTGCGCGCCGCCGAAATTCCCAGGTCTCCCCCGGACGTCATCGCATGAATGGCATTAAACAGCAGGTTAAGAAAGACCTGCCTCATCTGGTTTTCATCCGCCGAGATGGGCGGCAAATCCTCGTCGACGTCCACTTTAAAATGGATATGATTAGCCCTTAACTCATACTTGACCATATCCACGACCTGCCGGACGAGATCGCTCACGGATACGGGTTGGATTTTAGGTTTCGCAAATTTGGCATATTCCAGGACATTTCTAACCAGCTCCTCAAGGCGCATGGTTTCCGAAAGTATGATCGAAAGCTCGTCCCGCTTGGGATCATCGGGAGGAGTTTCTTCTTTTAGCGAGCGCGCAAAACCGCCGATGACCACCAGCGGATTGCGGACTTCATGCGCCAGAATGTTGGCCATGCGGCCTACGGTGGATAGCCGCTCGGCCTCGAGCAACTCGGCGCGCTTTTCGCGAATCAAGTTATTGGCCCGTTCCAGGTCATAATATTTCTTCTCCAGTTCACCGTATAGCCGTGAATTCTCAATGGCCGAACTGGCATGATTGGCGAAAATCTGCAGCGAGTTAATGGCTTGGTCGATAATCGGCGTGCGCGTTATCATATTGTCGGCAATCAGGACACCAATCCGCTTACTCCGGGAGTAAAGCGGCACTACGGCAAAGTCCTTGGAGCTTAGCCGCGTAGCCAAATCATCTTCAATGCGCCGGGTGGGGTCCCCTTCAATCAAGCCTTCAATTACGTTAAATGATTTTCCCTCCATCATGGCCGTTATCAAGGTATTCTTGTCTTCCGTGACGGGAATGCGAATCTTGTGGACAACTTGATTGACCAACGTGTTCGGACAGGTCATAGGATCGCCGTAGCTGCGCAGCAGCTCGGTAAAGGAAAGGTGCTTGCGATCAAGATCTTCCCATATGTGGCCCGCCTCTTCCGGGTTGGCCGGTCCAATGGCCAACGCGCCTTCGAGCACCCCCTCCTCTTGATTTAAAAGAAACAGAAAAGCGCGATTGAAGCTCAACCCTTGACCGGCCGTAACGCCCACCAGCAACGTATGGAGGATTTCATCGAGGTTGAGTGTGCTCTGTATGGCCTCGCCGACGTCTCTGAGAATCGACAATTCCGTGACGTGATTTTTTAGTTCGTCCTCGATGCGGCGGCGGTCGGTCACATCCCGCTCAATCAATATGATCTCGGTGATTTCATTTTTCTGATTTTTAATCGGATAGGTGGCAATCTCAAAATGGCGAGTTTCCAGGCCGTCCAAACTGCGCAGGCAATCCATCTCGAATATTCCCCCGGATTCGAGGGTGTTTTTCAAAAGGGAAAGGCAACACGGCGATCCGGCGGGACGCACCAACGCTTGGTTGATTTCGTCATATTTGTGTCCAACGACCGCCTCTTCCGCCAAGCCTACTTGCTTCAGGTAGCTGCGATTGGCCATGATTACTTTAGAATCGTTGGGATCAACCACGACAATGCCGCTGCGTATACTATTAAAAATGCTCTCGTTGAATTCTTTTAGATGCGTAATTCGTTCCTCGGCCTTGCGACGTTCCGATATATCGTGCGCCAACCCCTGTATGTAGAGCAACTCGCCTGCCAGCCCATAAATTCCGCACTGATTGATCTCATGATAGGTAACCGCCCCATTACGGGTCATGATACGGCACTCCAAGCCGCGGATCACCTGCCCGGTGGCGGTTATAACTTTTATGGCGGCCGAGATTTTCGATCGATCTTCCGGATGAATGATATCGATGATGGGGGTCTTTAATATTTCCTCGCGGGGATAGCCCAACGAATAAACAAATTCATTGTTTACGGAAATAATCCCGCCATTTTCGTTCAGCGTGAAAACAATGTCGGGGATGCTGTCCACCAGGCTCTGATACCGCTGCTCGGACTCCTGTAGAGCCTTGCGAACATGGTCTAATTTTTCGTCCACAGGCATTATCTGTTTCAAGCTGTCTCTCCTAAAAAGAAATATACCCGTTTTTGCTAAGATACGCCAATACTTAATAACCCAACCGGGACGAGCCGGAACCAAACCGGCCGGCATTTCACCACAGAGACACAGAAGTCACAGAGAAACCAAGAAATGGATTAGAACAAGATCACAGAACAATAGAAAGATTGTATTACGGCCGTATCCCTCGGTGAACTCTGTGTCTCTGTGGTGCATACAGCCGCATACACGGAACGCCCTTTCCGCCTACGGCCTTTGGTTCGCCGTCCTTTGTTTGTCCGCCGGCTTCTTAATCGCAAGAACGGAGTTGCGAGAAAGTCTGTCGTGGCTTACTATAGAAACCATAGGGGCGAAACGCGTGTACCCTCAATCAAACATGACGTGGCGATCTTTGAAAAAATCCTATTGCAGAAGAGATCAGCCGGCGGCTTCCGGTGAGATTTTTTCAACGACCGGATTAGACGGTTTCTGCCGATGAAGCGTATAGACGCCGGCGGACACCGTCAGGAGCCATGGCTGAATGCTCAAGGCGAGGTGACCGTGAAAACAGCTCGTTATTTTCTTTGGCTGCTCTTGTGTTTTTGTTCCGGCCCCGCGGTTTACGCCCAAAATAATTACCCGATTATCCTGGCGCATGGCTTGGGCGGCAGTGAAAAGATCCTCGACATTTATCCCTATTGGGGAAATGCGGATGTCTACATGCGGGAGCGTGGCTTTAACGTCTATGTGCCTTCGGTGACGCCCTATAACAGCAGTTACGCCCGCGGAGAAGAACTAGCCGAAAAGATCCGTAATTACCTCGTCTCACAAGGCGCCCAGTGCGTCGGCGAGCTGGGCGTCAGCGGGCTCAATTGCACAACTAAGGTACACATTATTGGTCACAGCCAGGGCGGGCTCGATGCTCGTCACGTCGCCAAGCTGGCCGGCCCCGGGATGGTGCGCTCAGTGCTAACCGTGGCGACTCCCCACCAGGGCGCGTGTTTGGCCTCCGAGCTTATCCTCATCAATGGATTAGGTTTCAATTTCTTGGAGTTTCTTGTCAATTTATTCGGTCGTTACACGTACGACGCCGATCAAGAGGGTAGCCGGCCGATTGATGCGCGCGCCGCCGCGCAATTTCTCGATCCCTTCAACGCCTCGTGTCTGGTCGGCGATTGTTCAGAGCACCGAGACATTAACGTCTTCAACGCCGAGCATCCGCTGGAAAGTGGTATCGACTATTTTTCCGTTAGAGCGGCCACAGTGTTGCCTCGCCTGCCATTTATTCCCACGGGATGGATGACCGGAAGCTGCGGAGGCTTCAGCGGGAGGGGCATTTGGAACGATGGTCTTGTCGAATTGGAGTCGCAGGCTCTGGGCAATGTTCTCTGCTATCGCGCGCCCGGCCTACGCCCGGCCTGTTTCAATTGCAGCGGATGCGCCAATCCGCTCTTGCTCGATCATCTTGACGAGATTGGAACGCCCCTGACTTTTTTTAATCATCGGGAGTTTTACCTGAGCGCGGCGCGTTGGCTGAAAGAGCTGCCCGAATGAGGGGGTCGGCGTGTAAAAGGGCCGCTGGGCCCCTTAGCGGCGATCGCCGAAAAGCATGCCCAATATGAGATGGATTCCCAGGCTTACCGCCGCCAGAAACCCGACCAGGGCGAATATGGGAAATCCCCAAAGTTTAGGGCCGACATTGACGGTGAAAAGATTGGAGGATCCTATGATCAGGGCCGCCACGATAAGACTCAACGCAATGCGGTTGGCAATCTTGCGCAGCGCGCCGGTCATTTGCTCTTGGCCTTGCACATGAATATCCAGCCGCATGCGGTGAGTGCTGAGCCGGCTGAAGAACAGACGGGCTTGGTAGGGCAGGTCCGCTAACAAACGACGAAAATCGATCGAGGTCGAATAAATCGAACCTTTCGAAAAGCGCTGGCCAATCTGGGCAAGCACCACATGCTGGGCATAGTTACGAATGACATCAAAAGGATTGAACTCGGGATCGAGAGTGCGCCCTACGGCGTCCAAGTTAATCATCGTCTTGCCGAGCAGCGCGACTTCGCCGGGTATCTGCAGTCCTTCGTTGGCGCAGGTTTGAATGAGCTGCATGACGCTCCTTCCGATGTGCAGATCACCGAGGGGGACATTATGGTAGCGGGCGACGAGGGCGGCTACTTCGTGGTGCAGCCGCGCTTCGCGTAAGCCTGGCTTGGGCATGCCGATTTCCATGCAAATATCGGCGACACGGTCGCCGCGATTCGAGGCGAGGTTGAGCAGGAACTGGAGAAATTGATCCTGCATCCATCCGTCTAGCCGAGCGATTTGACCGAAGTCGATCAGCGCCAGACGATGGTCCGGCATCAGTATGACGTTGCCCGGATGCGGGTCGCAATGAAAGAAACCATCGATCATTACCTGCTTTATGTAAGCCTCGAGCAGTTGTCGCGCCAGGTTCTTCCGCTCTTCGTCCGTCAATTCGCCGGTGGCGCCAGCATGGGTGAGTGTGGGCCCTTCAACATAGTCCGCCACGAGCACGCGTTTCGTGGTCAGCTCCTTATGCACGGGCGGCACACACAGCCGATCGTATTCCGCGATACTGGCCGCAACCAGCGCCGAGTTTCTCGCCTCCAGCCGGAAATCCACTTCGTCGCTGATCGCGCGCTTGAGTTGATCCACCATGGCCAAAAAATCATACTTGGTTCCCAGCTTGGAATGCTCACCTACAAAGAGCGCGATATCTGACAAAATTTCGAGGTCTTCGTTGATCAGTTTCTCGACGTTCGGTCGCTGCACTTTTACAACGACGGCAGTCCCATCCTTAAGGGTCGCGCGATGGACTTGGGCCATAGAGGCGCTGGCCATGGCCTGTTCATCAATATCGCGAAAGATCTCTGTGGGGGGCTTGCCGAACTCGGCCTCCAGAACCGCGGCGATCAGTTGGTAATCAATCGGAGCCACTTTGTCTTGCAGTCGCTCGATTTCATGGATGTATTCCGGTGGAAGAAATCCAACCTGAGTGCTGAGCATTTGGCCGAGCTTGATGAAGGTCGGACCGAGGCGCTCCAAGGCCATGCGCAAGCGCGCCGCCGTGGATTCCGCCCGAGGGGCACGCGCCCGCCGGCGGAAATTTCGTGCCAGGCGTCCTATGTAGGGTACCAGGCCCAGGCGCTCGAGGATCTCGTCCAGACCATACTCGGCCAGAACGGCCACGATATCCTTAAACCGGGACATGGTTCTGAATTTTACCAGCATTAATGGATTTCCCCGCTTGGGCTTTTGTGCCTCACGTTGTGTCTTCACCACGAAGTGTGAGCCGGTTTTATAACAAGTAGTAGGCGAGAAGTAAATAGAGACGCTGAAGTTCGATCATAAGAATCGCGCGGCTGCCAAAATCCAGCCCCCGTGCGGAGCCCTGGAGTGTGGGACAGGCATCTTGCCTGTCCGCACAGGCGGAACGCCTGTGCCACTTTTCCAAAAACATTTTCTTGAAAGATAAATAATAGCCAGCTCCTTCGGAGCTAGGGGAGCACGCTTAGAGCTATGGCGGGATATCACGTGGACTGCGGCCATAGTCCAAACTTCAAAGCCCTGACGGGGTTTACATCGTACCGAGGTCATACTTGGTGAATGGGGCTGCAACCTAACTTTATTGGGGTTAAGTATCATTACTCCGCTGGCGGTTTGAATGATCTACCTTGGCTAATAGCTCCTCATAATTATCATTCACTTCCTGTTGAATGAGCTTAATATCTTCCGGCTGGAGATGGGAAAAACGTCCCTGAATCTTTAGATATTCCGACACGGGCAGTCCCTCTGATGCCACGTTGAGAACATAGCGGCGTCCACCGAACACTTCGTAAAGTGGGAAAACCTTGGTTTGCACGGCGAGTCGATCGAGCTTGACCATGTAGCGGGCGTCGGTCTTCCAGCCCGTTGGACAAGGGCAGAAATAATGAATCATGCGAAAGCCGCGCAGCTCTTTGGCCTTTCTAAACTTTGCCATCATGTCTTCGGGGTGTGCCAGACTGGCCGTGGCAAAATAAGGAATACGATGCGCCGCCATGATGCCGCCGAGATCCTTCTTGTACTCGATCTTGGGCGCCTGTTGCGGAGTGGTTGTGGTCCAGGCCATACGCGGCGTGGCGGAGGAACGCTGGATTCCGGTATTCATATACGCTTCGTTATCGTAGCAGACGTAGATCATATCTTCATTGCGCTCGGCGCTCGCCGACAAGGCCTGCAAGCCGATGTCAAACGTCCCGCCATCGCCCGCCCAAGCCACCACGTTGGTGTCGTCACGGCCGAGGACTTCCAACGCGGCGCGCACGCCGGCGGCCGATGCAGCCGCCGTTTCAAAGGCGCAGTGCATGAAGGGAACGCCGGCAGCCGAATAGGGAAACGGCCCGTCCACCACGGCAAAACAACAGGCGGGGGCCACGATGATGGTATTTTTCCCAAGCACCTGCAGGGCGGTGCGATAGGCCGGCATGATGCCGCAGCCGGGACAGGCCAAATGGCCGGGCGAAGAAACATCCTCGACTTTCAAAAGATCGAAGTTGGGTTTGGGCGTAAAGGTTGTGAGTGCCATAGCGAGTCACCTCATATTACTTAACCCAGATCGTTTCGGGATCCGGTTCATCTCTTTCGCTGGTTAAATCAATAACCTGCCGTAGGGTGTTGATGGTTACGTCTCTCCCACCCAAGCCTAGAATATATCCGTAGAGTTTGGGGCGGTCGCCTTTCTTGCTCCCATACAGCGCCGACTTGATCTCTTGAAAAAATATGCCGTGATGTCCGTATGAGCAATTCCTATCGATAATCGCGACCTTGGGGACGTCACCGAGCAGGCGTTGGATTTCTTGAAACGGGAAGGGGCGAAAGAGCTTGATTTTCAAGCGGCCAATCTTACGTCCCTGCCGGCGCAATTGATCGATAACGATCTTGGAGGTCGAGCTGATCGCGCCGGAAGTAACCAGGACCAGATCGGCGTCCTCGCAACGGTAGGGCTCGACGATGCCATAACTGCGGCCAAAATTTTTCTGCCAGAGCGCATCCACGTTGACCAACACGCGGCCGGCTTCTTCCATAGCCTTGTGCAGCTTGGCTCTGACCTCTTGATAATACTCAGGGCCGAGCAGTCCGCCAAACGCGGCAGGCTGCTCCATATCAAGCCGGAAGGCGGGGGCACGGGGCGGCAGCATTCGGTCAATGACCGCTTGATCCGGCAGCTCGACGACTTCAGAAGTGTGCGACAAAATGAAGGCGTCTTCCACGACCATGACCGGCACGTTCACTTTCTCTGCGACCATGAAACCCTGTATAACCGTATCCAAGACTTCTTGCGGGCTTTCACAATACAGTTGAATCCAGCCGGTATCGCGCTGCGATAAACTGTCGTTCTGGTCGCTCCAAATGCTCCATCCCGGCGCCATGGCCCGGTTAACGTTCACCAAAACGATCGGCAGCCGGGCGCCCGACGCCCAGTGCAAGAGCTCGTGCATTAAGGCCAAACCCTGTGCGCTGGTAGCCGTATATGCTCTGACCCCGCCCATAGAGGCCCCGATACAACAGGCCATCGCAGAGTGCTCAGATTCGACATTAATGAATTTGTGTTTCCAATCCGCCTTGGTCATGATGTCCGCGAGTGTTTCGATGATAGTGGTCTGTGGCGTTATCGGATAGGCGGCGATTACCTGTACTCTGGACAGATAGGCGCCATAGGCCGCCGCCTGATTTCCTGAGAGGAGTAACGCTTTTTCCTCCCGCAAGGCTTGTTCCATGACCTTTCTCCTTATCCGCGCCCAGGCCCTATTGCCGGCGATACTGCCGCGTCATCCGCACTCAGCATAGGCGGCGGCTGAATGCCCAATCGGGACCGTGCCGCTGGTTGGGTTAGCGACTAATGGTTACCTTCAATTTCCAACATCTACTTTTCTTAGATGGATAGCGCCGCGCGGGCATTCTTCGACACAGACCCCGCAGCCTTTACAGTAGTCGTAATTAATCTCATAGCTGTGTCGATCGCGCTTTGGCCTGATAGCCATGTCCGGGCAGAAGACCCGACAGTTGTCACACATGGTGCACGTGCCGCATTTGAAGCAGCGCGCCGCTTCTCGCATGGCTTCGTTGCGCGCCAACCCCGACTCAATCTCCTGAAATCCGTAGATTCTTTCATTGGGTTGTAAAGCTTGCAAAGTGGGAGGAGCGCTCTTTTGAAAGTAGGCGAGGTTAAATTGCTTGAATTTGGCGATCTCCGGGTTCACGCCTTGTCGCGTCGGAATGAGGCTCGGTGCGTACGGCATCTCCAGCAATGAAGCGTGAATCGCCAACGACGCTTCGCGTCCGTGACGAATAGCGTCGCCGACGGTGCCTTCGCCGTTGGCGCAATCGCCGCAGGAGAAGATCCCAGGATGTGACGTGCGATAGCCGTTCTCAATGATAATCTTTTCTCGATCGAATTTTAAGGTTTCGGGAAGACCGCAGCCGTCCAGTTTTTCTCCCAACGCTTTAACGACGGCATCGCACGGTATAGAAAAATTGGATCCTTCAATGGGAACCGGCCGTTGCCGCCCGGACTCGTCTTTTTCGCCGAGCCGCGTCTTCAAACATTCAATGGCTATTAGCTTCCCATTCTCTTCGATGAGTTTCATCGGCGCGATCAGATAGTCTATCGGGATTTCCTCTTCCAGGGTTTGTTTTACTTCATCTTTAAAGGCGGGCATCTCTGCTTTGGTTCGACGATAAATGATTTTAGGTTCGCAGCCCAGCCGCAAAAGACTACGGGCGCAATCAATGGCGGTATTGCCGCCGCCGATGACTACCACTTTTGGGCCGATGGTGAGCGGCTCTCCCACATTGATCTTTTGCAGCAGATCGATGCCGTTCCAAACATCGTCATGCTCTTCCGCGGGGAGGCCGAGCTTCATCGACGCCCCTCTTCCGATGGCGAGCAGCGTCGCCGAGAAATTTCCCAGTTCGGACAAATGCAGATTCTTTCCCATTCGCTTGTTCATCTCAAATTGGACGCCAAGGTCGCGCAGCTTTTGCACCTCGTCGTCGACGACGTACTTGGGCAGGCGATAGGAAGGAATTCCCGTCCGCAGCAATCCGCCGATCCACTGAAGAGCTTCGAAAACGGTAATTGAATACCCCAGCAGGCTTAGGAAGAAAGCCGCCGAAAGTCCGGCCGGCCCGCTGCCGATGACGGCGATAGCCTTACCGTTAGGCGAAGCCGCCGGCGGCATAACATGATGCGTCGCCGCGTAGTCCCCCAGAAAATGCTCAATGGCGCGAATGGTGATGCCGCCGCCATAGGCTTTGCGATTGCAGGGTTGTTCGCAAGGATGAGGACATACGCGTCCGGTAATCGAAGGAAAGGGATTGGCTTGATATAGGACTTGAACCGCTTCGGCAAAACGACCTTCTTCCGTCAATCGTAGTTGGGTTACGATGTCTTGGCCGGTTAAACACTTGTTGATGCAAGGCGGCGTCAAGTTCTCATAGTAAGGCTCCAGATATTTCCACGACCCGGTCTTATTGAATTCGGTGGATGCCGAAGAAACTGCCGTGATGGGAAGCTCATCTTCCGTCTCAAAAATAACTCGCCCATTTTCTTTTTTCATAGCTCACCTGATCTGATAATAGGCCTCCAGCGCTTCTGCCACGAAATTGCTGGGAAGCGCGGTGTTTTCGAAAGCTTTTTCAACGGCCATGAGGTTGTTGCGACTCTTGCCGCCAAACGTCTCCTCAATAGCCTTGGTCACCGACATCAATGGGAGCAGGGGGACGGCGCGGGCGTAGGCTCCGAGGATGGCTGTGTTGGCAATGGGAGACGTCGCGGTGCCAATGCCGCATTCCGCGGCAATTTCGGAAGCATTGACAGTGGCCACTATCCAGCTTCCGTTGAGCTTCACTTCTCCAGGTTTAAGCGGAGAATTCAAGATGATGATTCCGTTCGGATCTAATCCGGCGGTAACATCGATAAATTTCAACAATGCGGAATCAAGAACAATGATGTGATTGGGTTGATAAACTTTGGTTCTTAGTCGAATGGGCTTTTCATCGACTCTGATAAAAGAGAGCACCGGGGCGCCGCGTCGCTCCACGCCGAATTCCGGAAAGGCTTGCACATGAAACCCTTCATAAGCGTAAGCTTTGGCTAATAGCGAGGAGGCCACTACCGCCCCTTGTCCGCCTCGCCCATGAATTCTAATTTCTATCATATTTTCTCCCCCGAGTTGAGGAATAGTGTAGATGGGACCTTGAGATAATTCGCGCCTATCTCCAAATCGCAAGCCTAGCCGCAGCAAGTTCTGTGCCAGCGTTTGACATCCCAGATTCCTACGGCGGTGACATGGCCGAAGCTACCTTTGTCCTGCTCGGGAGAGAGGAGTTCCACGGTGAGAACTCAGAAGATCCCTCCCATTGCAAGGCTTGGCGTGTGCGACACTAGCGAAGCATTCCCTTCCGCGACTTCCCGCCTCCCTGCGGTAAATTCCCCAGAGGTGGGCGGCATGCCCAAACGCAAACAACGGCCTCCTCTTGTCGCCCATGACCAGTGGAATTCCCGTTCGGAAAATAATTGGGCTTGAAGCCCTAGGCCTCAGCGGGTAGCGCCGGGGAAAGAGCAGGTCGATGACGTCTGGAAGCTGACCTCGCGAGCAATGGCTGCCGGACCTGGTTTACGCTCGACCCGATTATTTTCGGCGGGGACGGAGCGGTTGGCCACCAAGTGATAACGGGGCTGAGAATTCTCAGCGAAAATATCCCTGAAAGGGATACGGTTAATAGCCGGGGGTGGAGCGGAGTGGAACCCCCGGTACGAAGGCCACCCTAAGACGTCGACCCTGAAAGCAGACTTTTCGGAGGGGGAGATAATTAGACAAAAAAGGGGGGGCTGGCGGTGGTCCATTGGAATGTCCATAAAAGTTGCGTTTAGCGAAAGCGGAAGTCTAATTTGAAATTAAAGAGCCAAGGGATGCG
>JACOSC010000157.1 GCA_016179055.1 Acidobacteriota bacterium | reverse complement strand
TTTCAATGACCTCTTGGAGATTACGATTCAATTCATCGAGCGTCTCGGCTTGGGAATGAGCGCCTGGGAAGCCAGGCACATATCCAACATACGATCCCGTATCAGGACATTTCTCAACAACAGCCGTAAAGGTTCTCATATTCAACTTCGACCCCCATAGTTACTATATCACTACCTCCAGCGAGCGTCTAACGCCCGCGGCTCACCGGCGGCGGCTGATCGCGCCTCCGCTGCAAATCAGCCGCCCGGTCGTTTCGCGACCGCCGTTGGGTGCAGCCGGGTGATAGCCAGCACGTCATGCCCAGTGCCTGAACTCGAAGGTGTGCGAACTACCCTCAAGCTCCGCAAGAGCGGCCGCGTTCGTTCCGAACTCGCGAAACGCCACGAACGCGCCGTCGACCACGCCAACCACCGCAGCCAGGAGGATCGTAACCTGAGCTCGCAGGCCGTTCGCAAACGCCACTATGTCGTCCTGAACGAGCGTCGCTCGAAACAAGTCAGCAACAGGTTGTGGATCGGCGGGTGCCTTACCCGCAAGATGCATGTGCTCTTCCCAGATGAAAGGCCACCGACGCGGGACGAACGTGTAAAAACGGCCGCCGTTGTCGTGGAGAGACACGTAACGAAACACGTTGTCACCCAAATGCGCCGCCTTGTTCCGAAGCATGCGCATGAGAGCGAGCCAATCGCGCTGCGGAGCCTCAGCGCAGACAAGACGGCCTGCCTCCGAGTACAGGCGTTCGAGGAACTGTCGTTGGGGTGTGACGACCAGCCCCGGTGCAGGAAGAGGTCTTTGTAGCCACGTTTCCACCTGCGAGAACTGCGCTCGCCCGAGGCGCAGCCCCGGAATAAGACCCGTCAGGAACAGAGCGGTCAAGTCGGCACTTGCGTCGAGGGCTGACTGCAGCGAAAGCAAGAACAGGCGGAAGTGCTTGCGGGCCCGATCGTCGGCATCCGGATCCCAAGCCTCGCCTTGTGCTCGTTTCCCCGGGTCATAAGTGCGACCGTGAGCGTCAATGAATCCGCTCAGATCATCGTCCGCGTCAACCAGGGACTCGCGAAGGCTATTCATGAGCATCGAAAAGTAGCTGAAGAGAAATCGTTTCTCGTCAGTTAGGAACGGAGGCGCAGCCCCGAACGACAGGAACCCGGCGCGAGCATATAGCCCGAACGCAACATCAGGAAGAAGCCCGGCGTCTCTGTCCCGAACCCAGATCGGATCAGGATCGTTTCGCTGAACTGGCGCCCCGACCACCTGATCAACATCGAGGTTGCACTGTTCGAGTCGCATAGTATTTGTCTGGTTAACGTAAAGGGTTTTACCCGTTAGAATTACACGACCGAAAGGAAACCGGCAACCACTGCAATTTTTGTCGCCTAAACCCATTTCCTCTGATCGTGAAAAATAAACAGATATCGTTGCCCGGAAGAACCCTAGAGACGCTGACCCGGCGGACGGCTTGGCGTATTAGACGGCTCTCTTGCCAGACACCTTAGTTAAGTCCGCGCGCTTAAAGTCCCTCGCGATGGGCCATGGCTATGGGTTAGGCTCTTGCTATACCGCTTCCTGTGCCAGAACCTCACGCTCGAGAATAGAAATGGCTTTCTGAATACGGGAAACTTCTTGGCCTTCAAAATAGGCTTCGCCGCATTGTGTACACACCCATGCTGGTAGAGCATCCCAGTGAATGTGGTAACCCCGACGGGTAACATCAAAGGGTGCTTTTGATTTGACCATCTTGCCTTTACAATGTATACATTTCATGGCTACAACCTCCGTTTGAAATCAGGGGACCATTCGGCTGGGTCAGGAATATAAGTCGTTATGATCACCAAATATTCTACCTTTGGCGAACAAACCAAATGAATGAGGCGATTCGACGGTTCATTGTAGCCAATCAAGCAACTATGCCCGCGTGAATCTTTCGGATAATCTTCGTATCTTCTCAATAAATCGGGGTAAACTATCCTTCACAGGCCCGAAGGGCCATAAGGTAATAGCCCCGCCCGTAAGGGCGTGGGTAGCGCAGGCCACCACCTCATCAAGCGCCGAAGGCGCGGCACTCAATCCCACAGGTAACGCTCATCGTATTCCACGCGGTGTTTCTTCAGGATAGCCAGAAACTCTGTTTTGAAATCACGATGGCGGTGATGGGTCTCTTGGTTGTGAATATACTCGATCACCCGCGCTTCCGCCGACTGGCTGACGCTGAAGGCGCCATACCCCTCCTGCCATGCAAAAGCTCTTCGGCCCGAAAAAGTTTTGTGAATCCAGCGCGAGGAATTCGCTTTCATAACGTTCACCATTTCGGCCACCGTTACGGTGGATGGCAGCGATGCATACACATGAATGTGGTCCGAAACGCCGCCCGCGCAAATGAGTTTAGACCGCTTGTGTTTCAACACCCCGCCGATGTAGCCGTAAAGCCGATCATGCCATTCCGGGGCGATGAGCGGCGCTCGGCTGGCCGTGCTCCAGACAAAATGAACCAGAAGACTGAGATGTTTTCCTGGTATGAAACCGCCTCTTTGCGCGCGAACGTGCCGGCCCTGCGGGCCTCACCACCACTCGTTCGTTCTTACCCACGCCCTCACGGGCGGGGCTATTACCTCCCAGCCCTTCGGGCCTGTCGCAGATACTTCACCCCGACTTATTGAGAAGATGCTAATCTTCTATCACTTCGCCGTGGAATATCGCTTTTTCGACTTCCTTAGTTAAGTCCGCGCGCTTAAAGTTCCTCGCGGTAGGCCATGGGTATGGGTTAGGCTTTGATCACCGTGCCTTGTCCGGCGACGGCTCGCAGTATGGGCTGTTCTATACGCGCGTCGGCCAAGACCACTTCGCCGACGCCCGCCGCCAGCGCTTCGCCGGCCGCCATGATTTTCTTTTTCATTCGCCCTAGGGCGATCTCCATATAGCTGTCCAACTGGCTTGGTATTATGTGCGGGACCAGCGAGGACTCGTCGGCGACGTCTCGCAGCAAGCCCGGGACGTTGGAAAGGATAATGAGCTTATCGGCCTTCAGCGCTTCCGCAATTTTGGCCGCGGCGCGATCGCCGTCGACATTGATCGCCTCGCCTTCAAAGCTGATGGCCGGCGGCGATACGACCAGCACATATCCGGCGCCGGCAAGCAGATGAATCAGCTCCGTATTGACCCTTTCCACTTTGCCCGTGTAATCGCCGTGCAGAATCCGTCTTTTGCCATTTTCAATGATTTTGACGGAGGCCTTGCGGACGCCTTCCAATAATCGGCCGTCCACGCCGGATAGGCCGATGGCCTTGACTCCCAGTGCTTGCAATTTTTCAACGATGGCGGTGTTCATTTTGCCGCAATAAATCATCGAAAAAATTTCCAACGTTTCCCGATCGGTGAAGCGGCTCTCATAACCGCTGGCCGATGTAACAAAACGCGGCGGTTTCCCCAGCTTTTCCGAGAGAAGGTTGGTCTCGTAAGATCCGCCATGAACCAATACGAACTTCTCGCCGCGCTGATACAGACCCGATAGATCCGCGCAAACCCTGTCATAATTAATTCCGCGACTGCCGCCTACTTTAATGACGATCATAAGCCTTTCCTGTCCAATCGGGCCAGCCCGCGATCATGGTCGACGACGCTATAGACTAACCAACGCCCGCGCGCGCTGTCAAGCTGAGGGCCATCGGTGGGCCGCGGAATGCGGGCGTTTGACGGTTTGGAAATCCCTCCAACATGGCTTCTGCCTTCTCACCACAGAGCCACAGAGTTCACGGAGAGATACGGCTGTCATAACCGGAATGATCCTGCCAGCTCTTGGGCAGAATCCAGCTCCGCTTCCGACAAGCTTGCCTCCGCTAAGGTCGCGCTAAAATAGGCGGTGAAACCCGAGCACAGACCGCCGGCCACATCCTCCTCGGAGATCGCTTCGGTGCGCTGTTGGCGCACCGTGGTAATCGACGATTGAAGAAATTCCTTATCGGATCGTGTCACGGCGGCCAGCAAGTCCAAATTGCAATCCAGCAGCAGGGAGCCATGCTGAAGGAAAGCGTGGCGTAAGCGGCGCTGAGCACTGCCCATAATCTTCTTACCGCGGCAAAGCAGCTCATAACGAGCCGGCGAGGTGAAACAGGGCACGCGCGTTCGTAGATAATTATGTTCCATATGAGTCGGCGGGATTATCTTCAGCCGCTCTGAGCCGTTGCTTAGCGCTATAGGTAAACCAATCCGCTCAAGGCCCATTCGCAGCGCACCCGCAATCTGCCGATAGGTTTCCAGGTTGGACTTGGTAGGAAACGTCTGAGAGTCATTGGAGATCACGGCATAGGTCAGCTCCATGTCGTGCAGGACGGCTCGTCCCCCGGTTGGTCGACGGACCAGCGGCACGCCTTGACGCCGGCAGAAATCAAGGTCGGCCGCTTCTTCCGGCTTTTGCGCGTAGCCCAAAGAGAGCGTCGGAACCGACCATTTGTATAGACGAAGCACGGTTTGCGGGCGAAAGGGCTCGCGTTCGGCGGCCAGCAGCAGCCTCTGATCGATGGCCATGTTGAGACCGCCCTCTCGTCGAGGATCGATTATCAGTCGCCATATACCCATGATTGATCCAACTCAGCGTGCGCCCGCCATGCCGCTTCCTGATTAGCGGCCTATTCCATTAGGCCGATAAGCAGGCTACTCCCGGTCGATCTGCGCGCGTTGCAGCTTGCCGCTGAAATCAACGTATATGGACTTCCACTCGGAAAAGAAATCGAGCGCCGCCTGGCCCGCCTCGCGATGACCGTTGCCGGTGGCTTTGACGCCGCCGAACGGCAGATGCACCTCAGCGCCAATCGTAGAGGCGTTGACATAAAAAATTCCGGTGTGCAGGTCACGCATCGCCGTAAAAGCTTTGTTGATGTCCTGCGTATAGATGGCCGCCGACAGGCCGTAGCTCACACGGTTGGCTATGGCGATCGCCTGCGCTAAATCATCGCATGGGATAACGGCGGAGACCGGACCAAAAATTTCTTCCTGGGCGATACGCATATTGGGATCGACGTCGCCGAATATCGTGGGCTCGACAAAAAAGCCTTTCGCATAAGCGCCGCTCTCGAGCCGGCGTCCGCCGATCAGCCGCTTGGCGCCTTCGTCCATTCCAATACGAATATAGGAAAGCACTTTTTCCATCTGAGATAATCGCACCAGCGGCCCGACTTGAACGCTGGGATCCTGACCATCGCCGACGCGCAGCCGGCGCGTACGCTCGGTGAATCCCTCAAGAAATGCCTTGTAGACTTTCTGATGAACTATAACACGGCTGGCGGCCGTGCACCGTTGACCGGAGGTGCCAAACCCGCCCCAAACCGCGCCGTCAATGGCTAATTCAAGGTTGGCATCATCCATAACGATGATGGCGTTCTTCCCGCCCATTTCCAAATGACAACGGCGGAAATCCGGCGCACAGGCTTGCGCTACCAAACGACCGGTCGTGTTGGATCCGGTGAAGGAAATGACCTGGACGCCCGAGTGTCGCGTGAGGGCGGCGCCGATGTCCGCACCGCCGTGCACCATATTCACAACGCCGGGAGGCACGCCCACGTCTTCGAGTATTTTGACTAAATGCGCCGCCGACAGCGGCGTCTCCGGCGCCGGCTTGAGCACGACGGTATTGCCGCACACCAGCGCCGGCATGATTTTCCAGGAAGGAATCGCCATGGGGAAATTCCACGGGCTGATCAGGCCGCATACACCCAGCGGTTGCCGTACGGACATGGCAAACTTGTTGGGCAACTCGGCCGGTGTCGTCTGTCCAAACTGGCGACGTCCTTCGCCGGCCATATAGTAACTCATATCTATGGCCTCTTGGACATCGCCGGCGGCTTCGGTCAACACCTTGCCCATCTCGCGGGTCATTGCGCGCGCATAGTCTGCCTTGCGATCCGTCAGGCGTTCGGCGGCACGAAAAATCAACTCGGCGCGTTTCGGCGCCGGGACCAGGCGCCACTGGTGGAACGCCGTCGTCGCCGCGGCGACGGCCTGGTTTATGTCTTCGATTTGCGAATCCGGGAAATGACCGATCACGTCATCAGTATTGGCAGGGTTACGGTTTTCAAAAGAAGCCTGAGAAACAGAAGGCATCCACTTTCCCCCGATAAAGTTTTGGTGAAGATCATTATGGCTCATAGGATTTCTCACTTTGATGATAGGCGTGATTTCGGTACGATGTAAGCTCCGTAGGAGCGACATGTTTATAGCAGGGGCTGCTAGCATTAAGACCCAAGCCCCATGGGGGCGACATTTGAACCATCACGACCGACCACATGTCGCTCCTTAGAAACTTCGTAACCGTTCACGGGTGGTGGATACCCCCGGCGGAAGCCGGGGGAGCTTCAAGATCCAGCCTACATCACGAGCCCCTCACCCCCTGGCCCCCTCTCCCCGCC
>JACOSC010000174.1 GCA_016179055.1 Acidobacteriota bacterium | reverse complement strand
TGAGCTCCCCCAATCGTTGCCCTGCTTGGGGGCGCGTGTAGTCACGAGAAAGAAGCTCCAGGAGCAACGCGTAACCCCTTGAAGTGGCAAGGGCTACCGGATGGACCCCCCTCGGTATTTAAGGGTGAACATCCGTTCTATGTGTGTCCGCATAAACATTCGAGGTCTCGCGCGCTTGGGCTAATCCGCCAGGATGGCCCGATAGACTTCCGTGTCCACATTGCCCCCACTAACCACGCAGCATACGGAGCGGTCTCGGAACAAATCCGGTTGCGTCAGTGTGGCCGCCAAGCTCAGCGCCCCGGTCGGCTCGGCTTTAAGATTCGCCAACGAAAATAGCAAGCGTACTGCTTCTTTAATGTGATTCTCGGGAACTTCCACGATACGGTACAGCCCGTTTTGCAGTATGTCCCAATTGTGCTGCCCAACGCTAAGGGTGCGGGCGCCGTCCGCAATGGTTAGCGGCTCACACACGTTGGGCACGATATGGCCGGCCCTCAGGGAGCGCGCCGCGTCGTTGGCCATTAAAGGTTCGGCGGCGATCACTTTCGTGCCTTGGCCGGTTCGATGTACACCGGAGATAATTCCTGAAGTTAATCCGCCGCCGCCAATGGGCGCCACGATGACGTCGAAAGCTGTCTGATAGGCGCAAAGCTCTTCGCCCAGGCCGGCATTCCCTTCAATGACTAGCGGATCGTCATAGGGACTGGCGGCATAAGCGTCCGTATGTTCACACGCCAACTCTGCCAAGCGCGCCAACCGGCTCTTTTCTTGAGTGTCGATCAGATCAACCGCGGCCCCATATTCTCGTACGGCGGCAATCTTTACCTGAGCGGATGTCCGCGGCATGATGACCAGGCAAGATTTTTTCAGCAAATGACAGGCATAGGCCATCGCCTGACCGAAATTGCCTGAAGATGCGGTAATGATCTTCGATTGTGACACATGCGACGCAACATTGTAGGCCGCGCGAAATTTAAAACTCCCAGTATGTTGAAAGGTTTCGCTCGCCAGAGTAAGGTTAATTCCCAAGCGCCGCGCTAAGCGTGGCGCTTCAATAAAGGTAGTGGGTCGAATGGCCTCGCGCAAGCATCGAGCGCTGGCGGTAGTTACGCTCATGCTAATCTCCTTCCGAAAATACCTGGGAGCGTCCCGACTACCGTCGGGGCGAGTCCCGTTGCGGACCGCGTCCACTCTGGCCCCGACGGTAGTCGGGGCGCTCCCAGGAGTGTCGTTGCTATTTTCATACGTCGTGTTGCCCCACAAAAGGGCATGAACAACTCTGCTATAGAATTGACGTATTGTCAAAAAGTTTTTAGCCACGCCGCGACTGACTTACTGAAATCAAATTTTCCGTTGCCTGCGGACCTCTCTCCTCCTAACCCGTATGAGCCGGAACCAAATCTGGCCTGCCTTCCGATTCAATAATGTTTCCTGCTTTGAACACTACGGTGAGGAACAACATCGCCAAGGTGTAATAATCATACAACGGGCAGCTTCTTGCTCCACCGGATTTTGTAAAGTATAATCTGACGCGTCATCATGAGAGACACCTATTTTTTTGCGGAACGCGGAGCAGATTTATGACCTACAGCCTTTCCCTGGACCGGATTTCCAAAAAATACGACGGTTTATATGCGGTGAAGGAGCTTTCCTTGCAGCTTTCCCCAGGCGTGATTTTCGGACTGCTCGGACCGAACGGCGCCGGTAAGACTTCAACGATTCGCATGATCATGAACATTACCATTCCCGACGAGGGCCGCATACAGATACTGGGAAAGCCTATGAACGAAGAGTTAAAGAAGAGACTCGGCTATTTGCCCGAGGAGCGAGGCTTATATCCAAAGATGGAAGTCGCGGAACAGTTGTTGTTCCTGGCCCAGTTAAAAGGCATAGAGCAGGCGAAGGCCAAAGCGCGGATTGACGGGTGGCTGGACCGATTAGAACTCGGCGCCTGGAAAACCAAGAAAGTGGAAGAGCTTTCCAAAGGCATGCAGCAGAAGGCGCAATTTATCGCCACGGTGGCTCATGACCCGGATCTCATTATTCTGGATGAGCCGTTTGCGGGTTTGGACCCTATCAATGTAAATTCGCTGAAGGATATCATCTTGGAGATGAAAAACCAGGGTAAAACCATATTATTCTCGACACACCGCATGGAACAGGTAGAGAAGCTTTGCGATAAAATCAGTCTGATCAATCGGGGCCAGGATATTCTCTCCGGCGATCTACGCGCCATCAAACAGCAATATGGTAAGGACACGGTTATGGTGGAGTATGAAGGCAGCTTGGCTTTCTTGAATGGCTTCGCGCCGATTGCCAAAATTGACGATTATGGGAATTATGCCGAAATAAAATTGACCGACCGCGCGCACGCCCATGAGGTTCTTAAGAAAATTGTGAACGAGATTAAGGTTTATAAATTCGAGATGGTTGAACCTTCGCTGAATGAGATCTTCATCGAAAGGGTGGGTAGCACCCATGAATAATTTGTTTCTGATTATCCGGCGAGAGTACCTGCAAAGAGTAAGAACCAAGGGATTCATTATTTCAACGTTGCTGATGCCTTTGCTCTTTGCCGCTTTAGTTATCATACCGATCGCGCTGACTCGCCTGCAGACCGGAGAGCAAAAGCGCATCGGCGTGATTGATCAATCCGGCTTGATTTATGAAGACCTGTCGCAATCACTCAATGAAAAGAGCGAAAATGGCCGGCCGAAGTTTCTTCTTACAAAATTTTCAGCCGAGGGCGATATCGCTGCCCTCAGAAGCCAACTCAAAGCTAAGATCATTAATAATCAACTGGACGCTTATCTCTTTATCGGCCGGGATGTCACTCAAAAGGGCGCTGTAGACTACCACTCCAAGAACGTTAGCAACTTTATGGAGCTACGCGCCCTCGAAAGCACAATCAGCGCCATTATCATTAACAGGCGACTGAGTCAAGTGGGGCTCGACCCCGTCAAAGTCAAGTCCCTGGTCCGGCGGATCGATCTTAAGACCATACGAATTTCAAAACAGGGTGAAACCGAAGATAAGGGACAAACATTCGCCATCAGCTACGCGCTGGTAATGATTCTCTACGGCAGTTTGATCTTCTACGGGGTATCCATCATGCGCAGTGTGATCGAAGAGAAATCTTCCCGGATCGTCGAGATTCTCATTTCCTCGGTGAGACCCTTTGAACTTATGCTCGGCAAACTGATCGGCGTGGGCGCGGTTGGCTTGACGCAAATTCTAATTTGGAGCCTGTTCCTCACCTTGCTCTCCCTTTACGGTGTCGCAATGATCTCGGTCTTTGCCACGCAGTCGATTCCCAAGATTGAGATTCCTCCCAGTCTGCTGGTTTACTTTGTGGTTTATTATATCTCGGGCTACTTCCTCTTTGGATCGCTGTACGCGGCCATCGGCGCTATGGTTAATAGCGAACAGGAAGCTCAGCAAGCACAGGCGCCGATATTATCTTTTCTCATCATCCCATTGGTTTTGATGACCTTTATTATCAGGGCGCCCAACAGCACCTTTTCCACGGTCTTGTCGCTGGTTCCTTTTTTTACGCCACTTCTTATGTTCATGCGAATCTGCATCGAGCCGCCGCCGTTATTTCAGATCCTCGGTTCGATACTTCTGTTGCTATCTACGACGGTGCTAATTATGTGGCTAGTGTCGAAAATCTATCGCGTGGGAATCTTGATGTATGGGAAAAAACCGACGCTCCCGGAATTGATCAAGTGGCTGAAGTATACTTAGCTCGAGCGTGCCCCCGCCAAGCCCGCCTGATAATTTGAACAAAAGGGGAATGACTACCACCCGAAATAGACATCCCGGTAGAAGTAGGAATCGCCCTCAGCCGGACCTGGGAAATCCTTCTTTGTAGCGCACCACCAGCATTGGCACGTGTATATTAGCCAGAATCTGTGTGGTAAAATTGTCCACCAAGAGCGAACTGTGCCCGTAAGGGAGGTAAGCGCCGGTCACCACCAAATCGTAATTCCCGGAATTGGCCTCCGCCAGGATTTCTTCCACGGTGTGGCCGCTGCGAACTTTCTTAACGGCATTAATCTGGTTGCTGGTGAGCAGTTGGAGCGCTCGGTCCACTTGTGCCTTAGCGCCGTCCTCATCTACTGGCGCCTCTTTCGCGGCGGCCGGACTTCCAAAACCGGAAGAAACCACGTGAAGCACAGTGACCTTGGCTTGGGCCTTCAAAGCCATGCGGCCCGTCTGAAGAATGGCGATTCGCCCGGGCTCGCCGGCGGTTACGCAAATCAATATATTTTTAATTTCCTTTCTTTCGGCAGGGATAACCAGAATCGGAGTTAAAGAATATTGTAGAACGCGAGCTGCGGTCGATCCCACCTTGAATCGCGTAGGGGCGCGGCGTCCCCGCGTGCCGATCATAACGAGGTCGTAGGGCGCCTTTTCCAATTCGCCAAGAATCATGTCGGCGGCATTCCCCTGTCGGTAGAGTGTCCTGACACGACGGGCCGCCGGACTCACGACTCGTTCCGCGTAGACCAGGCCCGCCTGAGCCTTCTGTTGCTCACTGCGTCGTTCCGCAATGCCTATGATATCCACTTCGCTTTGCAGGGCAGGGAAGAGCGCTTTACCCAGTTCCAAGGAATACTCCTGGTAGGCGGAGCCGTCTATCGCCAGCAGCACGCGTGTTCGCTCGTAGGGCAGTACATGATAATTGCGAATGCCCAACCATACGTGATGACCTGGGCGGAATCCCTCCTGAGCATAGGCGCGCGCCGATGTGACGACATAGATAACATTGACGCCGAGGTTCGGCAACGGCGGCAAAGCGTGTCGGAACTCTACCTGATCGGCCTTGAGAGTCACGCGTATCTTAACGCCCGGTCCAACGGGAGTCACTTTTTTTATTTCGCCGTAGCCCAGACAAGTGGTGGTCAACTTTTCCTGGGCGGAATTTAGCTCTATGTCTTCCGGGCGTATGAGCACATCCACTTGGGACGGAGCGGCCGAAGTGAACGGCGGCGGGAGAGGCAAGGAAGCTTGGCCCAGATTGACCATGGCGCCGCTCACCCATAAGCGTAGCAGGTTAGCCGTTCCCAAAAAGCTAGCCACGTACTCGGTCTTCGGTTTCTGATAAAGTTCTTCTGGGAGGCCGACTTCGACCAGCTTGCCTTGCTCAAGGACGGCGATGCGATCCCCTAATTCAAAAGCTTCTTCCTGATCGTGCGTCACCAGTATGCTGGTGACCCCGAGCTCTTGGTGGATGGCTTTCAGCGATTCCCGCAATTGGGCGCGGATCTTTACATCGAGAGCCCCAAATGGCTCGTCCAGCAGCAGCACATCCGGTGAATAGGCCAATGCGCGCGCTAAGGCTACACGCTGTTGCTGGCCGCCGGACAACTGGCAGGGAAACCGATCGCCGTATCCGCCGAGTCCCAGTATTTCGAGCAATTGCTCGCGCCGGCGCTGACGTTCGCTGGGAGGCACCGCGCGGATTCTCAGGCCAAACTCGATATTATCGGCGACCGTCATGTGCCGAAACAATGAATAATTTTGAAAAACGTAGCCAATCCCGCGCTCCTGCGGGGGCAAATGATCCACTTGGTGGCCGTGCAGGAAAATCTTTCCCGAGGTCAATGGTGTGAGTCCGGCGATCAAGCGGAGAATCGTGCTCTTTCCGCTCCCGCTGGGTCCCAGCAGAACGAAGAATTCTCGGTCCTTCACGGTTAGGTTGATGCGATCGACCACCGTATGGTTGACTAACCGTTTTGTGACGTTTTCAAGTAATATGGACATGTTTCTCCGGTGGCCGGCGCCGCAACCAAACCCTTCTTTTCTACCTAATCCGGACGAGCCGGAATCAACCAGGTAAAATTAAAAAAGTCGGAGGCACTGGAATATCGTCCAATATCCGCAAAGTAGAAGCGGCATCTTGCCGCTTTTCTTGCGTTATGCGGCTGGAAGCCGCATCTACATGAATAAAGTGAGGGAACTCCCTCCAAAAAATATTTTATTCGTTTCAGCAAAATTTCATCTTGTCAGATACTAATAATTATAGCAACCGCTTTTGCTCGGTTTCCGAAAAGCGGATCAATATTAAGAATATTATAAATGAAATTAACGCTAAAACCGCAGCCACGGCATTGGCCGCTGAAATATTGCCGGCCTCAAATTGGGCGAAAATATAAAGTGGGGCCGTTTGAGTACGCAGGCGCAAATTGCCGGAAACCATGACGGTCGCCCCAAATTCGCCCAGGGAATGAGCAAAGGTCAACAGCGTTCCGGCAAATAGTCCGCCTTTAAGCGCGGGTAGTGTAATATACCAAAACGTCTTCCATGGTCCAGCCCCCATGGTGTAGGCGGCCTCTTCATAAGTTACTTCAAACTCCTCCAGCACCGGCTTCACCGCGCCCAGCATGTAAGGAAAGGTCACAAAAAGATGAGCCATTAGCACACCGATCGGCGCAAACATCGGCCGAAATCCGATCGGGTCGAGGTACTGACCCAACAGACCCAGGGGCCCCCATAAGAGCAACAAAGAAGTACCGACCACGACCGTGGGAATGGCCACCGGCAGGTTCATCACAATGCTCAACGGGCGCTTCCCGGGAAAGCGGTACTTGGCCAGAAAATAAGCAACGGCGGTGCCCAGTATGGAATTGATCAGGGCGGTAAAAGTGGCGATGAGAAGGCTGAACCGCAAGGCGAATTGGGATTCCGCGCCGGAAAACGATTTCCAAAACACCGGGAACCCGCCTCGGCCGGCAAAAAAGAAAATGGCCACCAGGGGTAGGATCAGCAGCGGCGCCATGATAAGACTCAGCAGGGTTACCGGCACTACCAAGCGCAATCGTAACGGCGTGAAGGCGCGCTCCCTGGAGTCATTGGCCGCGTTTATGGTCGCAGCTCTTGAAGAATTTGCTTTTCCCATATCTCTCGTATGATCGTATCGTAAGCCCGGTCCCAGCCGCCCAGGTCAGCGATCGTAAAAGGATGAGCCATCGGCTGAAAGTAAGGACTCTCATGATTGAAACTCTCGTGGGTGACGCTACGGAACCCTTCGTCCACGAGTATAAATTGCGCCGCGTCACTCCATAGATAATTCACAAATTCGTTAACTATCGGTCGGTCGGCTTCCGATACATTGCGATCCACGATGACCGCCAAGGGTTCCGTAAAGATGGTAGCCCACGGCATGATCAGTTCTGCGGAGAAGCGGTGTAGTCGCATATCAGAAACGGCCTCTTGCTCATAGGTGACCAAAGCGTCACCGAACCCGCTATCGAATTGCGTACGAGCCCCGCGCGCCGACCCGGTCAGCGCGGTGATACGGCGCCATATCCCTTCCAACTGCAGAAAGGCCGCGCTGCGGTCAGGTCGGCCCCATTGTGCTTCCGACCGCGTCAGGGCGGAGCCATATTCGGCCAGGATAGCCCATAAGGCCCCGCCACTGGTCAGCGGATCGGGATGAATTATGGCAATAGGATCTCTGACCAAATCCGAGAAATCATGAATGCCTTTGGGATTGCCATGCCGAACTAGAATTACGACGGGCGTTCGGGCAATGACCCCACGAAATGGGAAGCTGGCCCAATCAGTCCTTACTAACCCAGCTTGCTTCAAGCGGGCCGCGTTGCCGGGCGTGGATAGTAAGGCGACCTGGGCAGGCGCTCCCATGAGAATATGATTGGTGGTAGTGCCGGAACCGGAAAACGAACCAAGTATCTGTATCCTTTTATTGGTCTTTTGCTGATAGTGCCGTTGGAAAGCGGGAAAAATTCGCCCGCTCATGACTTCCTGCAAGATACTAAAACCATAAACCACCAAAGTGTGAGGCGGAGGTTCTTTCAGACGAAACCCATTTAGCCAGGGCCATGCGATATAGGCGAATAAACCGGCGAAGAAAAACAGTGTAGCCGTGGACTCGATGGCCTTTTTGGCGATGGTGATCTTCGGCATGATTTCCTCTGATCGACTGCGCCCTTCGTTAACCTGCTGAAAATGTTTTACTCACTATATCAAGGACAGTCGGAAAAAACAAGCCAAGGGAAAGTGGATATACTGCAATTCGATAATAAGACTGTCAGACGATAGCGGAGCCGGCCCCGTGCGATTCATTCGTCCCCACCACTTCGAGCGAGAGCCCCGCCATAGCCCGAAGCTGGTTCGCGTAGCTCTGAAGGAGCGGGCTATAATAGCCAGGGGCAAGCGAAAGCGCTGCCCCTGGTACGTAACATGGCCGAAAATAGGAGCCCTGAAAGGGCGGGATACCCTTCTGCTCGATGAATACGTACGGAAGAAATCGACGGCGGCCTAGGAATTGAGCTCCCTTAGTGCGCCCTTTCAGGGCTGGCGTGCTGGGGACGCAATCTTTCCATGGGCTACTTTGCGCTTGCCCCTGGCTTTAATAAGCGCTCCTTCGGAGCTTTGGATTGTAGGCGGTATCCCACTCCCTACAATTGTCCAAACTCCAGGACCTGGGGGGCTGTATATTGTCATCCGCCTGTTTCTTATGATCGAACTTCAGCGCCTTTGCCAAAATTCTTTAAAAATTCTCCCAGCCATTATATAATAGAGGGGACTGTTTAGGAGGCCACCAGCCCCATCAAACCATTTCTTCATCCTAAGTCCGCCCATCTCGCTTAGATAATGGGCTAGTAATGTATAGGAGGATGCTGACCTCATGTTCTTATGCCTATCGAATTATCGCACACGAGGGCAATCCGGATTGGCCGCGGGAAACTCCCGATCGCACCTGACGCGCCGTCATACGGTCCGTTCTTTTTTTGGTCTGGCGATTTTGGCTATGCTGGGTCTATTCTTATCCAAAACATCTTCAGTGTTGTTTACCATGGCCGGGTCCGGCGACATATTGACCTACCACGGCGACAACGCCCGCCTCGGTTGGTACGATGATGAAACCTTACTGACCCCAGACAACGTCCGCCCCGATTCCTTTGGCAAGTTATGGGAACGCGATCTGGGCGGTCAAGTCTACGGACAGCCGCTTTTTGTCCACAACATCAGTATTCGCGGCCGACCGCGGGATACGATTTATGCGGCAACGATGACGAATCGTGTTCACGCCCTCGATGCCGAGACCGGCGAGTGGCTCTGGCCGGTGGAATCTGACGCGGCGGATTTGGATCCGCGCAATCACGGAATATATTTGGGGCCGCCCAGTCCCTATTTTAACTGCCCGGATATTATAGGGCCAGTCGGGGTTCTGAGCGCCATGGTGATTGATTCCGTCTCAGGCACTCTTTATGTGGCCAACCTGGTCAACAATAGATACAAATCCCTTAACCCGTCGGAGGCTGATGACGAGCACTTTTATTTGCACGCGCTCGATTTGTCCACAGGCGGCGAACGGCCCGGATGGCCGGTTGAAATTCGTGGCCGCTATATGGACGTTGATTTCAACCCAGCGCGGACCAATCAGCGCGGCGCCCTGCTTTTGTTGGACGGCCGTATATATATCGTTTTCGCATCCCGCTGCGACATCAGAGACCCCAGTTATCGCGGATGGGTTTTCAGTTATAAAGTCTCCAATCCGGCCGAGCCCCCGCAAATCTATTCTCCCAGTGTGGCCCAGAGCGGATCGGGCATATGGGGCGTCGGAGGACCGAGCGCCGATGCCGATGGCAATCTATACATTGTAACCGGCAATGGCGATCCCCCGCCGGAGGGCGAGCCGGATCTCAGCAATAGTATATTACGCTTATTCACGCGCCCAACCTTGCGACTGAATCGACAATCCAGAAATTATTACACACCCTCCAATCAGACTCATTTGAATCGCTGGGATTGGGATCTCGGAGGTTCTTCCGTCATAGTGCTGCCTTCTCAGGAAGGCACGGCCACGCGCAATCTGCTTTTTACCGGGGGCAAGGATGGGCGCGCCTATCTGGTTGACCGGGATTTCCTGGGCGGATACATGGGACCAACACGCTTCCCCAATGAAACGGAAGATTTGAATCCGGATGATCCGGCGTTAAAGCGTAAGCGCCTGTGGGACGGCGCTACCAACGGCGGTATTAAAACCGCGCCCGCCTACTTCGAAGCCGCCGATGGCCGCAAATTTCTCTATTTGACCGGTACGAGCATAGAAGGAAGGCCTGAACAGAGTGACGCTAAACTTATGGCCCTGAACCTTACGGTCGATCCCAATAGCGGGAAAAGCAGCTTTACCGAATCGTGGGCCTCGGCGCCGGTCGCCACGGTCACTATCCCCGTTGTTTCGAGCACCGGGAAAGAAAATGGAATTGTATGGATGGTGGATGCGCGTAAAGACTTCAGCGGTCGTAGCGGCGACGCTACCGCCGATAGTAGTCGACTCATCGCCTATGATGCCCTCACCGGCGAGCAGCTTTATTGGTCGAACAACGGAAAAATTTCTTCCGGTGGGATCGAAAGCGACAGTTTGCGAGATGGCCGGAAATTCTCAACGCCCATAGTGCGTGATGGTCGGGTTTACGTCGGCACTACCGGGATCGTGGCCTATGGACTGCTCAGCCCGAATCGGAAAACCGCTCGTCGAGGCCTGGCGACAAACAGCGAAGTGCCAAACTTGGCTATACGCACCGACGCCGTGGCCATTTGCAGTGTGACGAATCCCACCGGCAACGGTAACCGCGACATTAATGCCATTCGTCAGGGCGTCTGGAAGTTTTGCACCGGAACCAGCGGCTATACCGAGCTGAATACCTTCAATGACCAGTTCCAGTCCTCGGCCTATTTTGGAGTGCGCTTTCCGGTTCCGCAAGGTTTTAATGAGTTGGATTTCCAATTGGGCGGCGATAACGACGGTCGTCTGTTCGAAGGTGGCGGCTGGTTTGTGGAAGGGACCGTAAGGCTTGAGGTCTTTGATGGCGACCGTTGGCAGATGGTTCCTGACGTGCAATGGACGGGATATCGTGCCGGCGGCCCGCGCCTGCCGGAAGCGCCGCGCCGGGCGCCGTACGGCGAACCGCTGCGCGCCTACGATATTTTCAAGGCCCGTTTCCCGGAACAGTTGGCCTATGGCATACGCATTATTGGGGCGCCGGGACAAGGCAATCAATCCGAAACATCCATGGCGAGTTGCGGCCAGATCCGTTTATTCCGCAAATAGCGAAGGTTGGGATAACCCAGCCGCGGCGAAAAGAAGTTAAATGCGCGTCACGAGAGGCGGCCTGTGGAAATGCGTTGAGGGCCGGCGGCCGGCCGACGTTCCATAGCCCTGCCTTGGGCAGCCGTGGGACGGATTGTTTATTGAATTTTGTCAAGAGAACCATGTACAATGCTCCTATGGCGGAACCTAATCGAGAGTGTGATTTCAACCCGGAAAATGTTCACCTGCAGTTTGAGCGGGAAATCCCGAGCACTCTCGATGCGGCCGATCGCGTCATAGCCGATGCTATGGCTCTGGTTCAACGTACGGAGACCGGACGACAACATCAAACGGATATAGAGTTGGCTTTACGGGAGGCGGTGATAAATGCCATTGTTCATGGGAATCAATCGGATCCTGCCAAACGCGTGCACATCTGTTGTGCCTGCGATAACCACGAACACATTTTTATCATTGTCCAAGATGAAGGGATCGGATTCGACCCTCACCACTTGCCCGACCCAACTCACCCGGAAAATCTCCTGGCCACCCATGGGCGAGGAATTTTCCTTATCAATCAGCTTATGGATCGGGTGAAGTTTGACAAGGGCGGGAGAGAGATCCGCATGGTTAAGACCCCGCGCCCTTAAGTCTGAAACGAAGGCCGGCCGCGCCACGGAGATCTTTACGTAAAAACCAAGCGCCGGCAATAATGGCTGGTGACGAATGAAAAACAGAACCGACTGCGGTTGAGGGCGGGAGGCCGGGGCGTGTCTCACCCGGTCGCTACCGCTCCCGGTTCTGATTCGCACGGATTATTTCGAAGGGGGAACTATCGCTATGAGTGATCCTGCAGACATTGTATGTAATAACAACGGCCCGTTACGGGTCAGCGGTAATTTCGTGATCAAAGATGCCGCCGGAAACGCCTTTGATGTTTCCGGACGCGCGGTCATTGCGCTGTGCCGCTGTGGCCATTCCGCCAACAAGCCGTTCTGTGACGGGAGCCACAATAAGGCCGGCTTTCAATCCGTTGTAGCCGCGTGCAAGCTGCCGCCACCGGCACCCAAGCCCTAAGATGACTGTGCACCACTTTGATCATGAGCGGTCAGATGGTGCCGGCCGCAATCCCTTGTGGGCGAGACGTGTGGACCGCCCACCGCTTCGGGCGTGAAGATCTTCGGGTGATCGCGGAGGCGAGAGCCACCTCTGGGAAGCCGAGGATTGATCCCTTCTGGCCTGTATGTTGGCCTCTGTTGGTTTCTTAGTCTCGAATTTTAGATGACAATGAATAGCGATGGACAAACTGTGCATCCTTAAATCGCAACTGTTCAGGGGGTCGGCACTGAAACAGAACCGGAAGCGGTAGCGACCGGATCTATGCGCCATAACGGAGATCCGACAAT
This sequence comes from Acidobacteriota bacterium, assembly GCA_016179055.1. Lineage (GTDB taxonomy): Bacteria > Acidobacteriota > UBA6911 > JACOSC01 > JACOSC01 > JACOSC01. The sequence continues at coordinate 22,941 of JACOSC010000174.1, read as the reverse complement.
TGGGTTTCAGCCTTTTGAATAGCGGCCGCAGCTACTGCCCTCGCGGAACTCTTGTCTGTAATGAATTTTTCGATACCGTCATCGGAGATACACCCGCCTAAAACTCAATCAGGCCTATGTGCATAATCTATTCACGGTCTGACAGGACGTATGCCTGAATTGCATCTCCTGTTTCGGCCTTTTGCCGCTGGCGCGGTTTGATATTTGCCGCCCGCCACTGCCCGCCGATTTTCCGTCTCCCTTCATCGGGAGCTGGTCCTCGCCATTTCCCGCTGGGGCGATGGCAGCGCGCGCCCTTTCCTCGCCTTTCGCTCCACCTCTCTCCGAATTGCTCGCCTTTTCTCGCTTCCACGGCGCGCCGCTTCCGACTCTCTTTCTAATCGCTGCTCGGGCCCTGATCACCCCCCCGGCCGCCGCTGGCGCGCGTGGGATTATTCAGCGGCGGTCTGTAAGCGGCGCAGGGCTTGGCGGGCTGCGTCGTTGGAGGGGTCCCAGCGCAGGGCGGTTTTCAGTTCCGTCATGCCGGTTTCCAGATGACGGTACATTAGGTCGGACAACATCGGGTCCCACGCCATGCGCAGCCAGCACAGGGCCAAGTTATAGTGCGCCCCAGACATTAGCTTCTTGAATTTATCGTCCACGACAAAGCCCGGCGCTTGGGTAAGGTCGTTCAAGATGTCGATGCCAGAGGCCAAAGCGAGGCTCGCCTCAGGGATACGTCCGCCGTCGAGGCTTTGCTGCCCTTTCGATAGCAGGTTGCCAATGTGCTGCGCCTCCCACTGAATATCGGGATGGTCGATGGTTTTAGGTCGCGCGGCGGACGGAAGTTCCCCGCGAACTCCGATAGGTTCCTTTTCCACCTTTGGTTTTTCTTTGGCCCACGCCGGTACTTCCACCGGCTGCGCTGCTTGGATAACCGCGTGTTCCGCCTTCTTAGCCCAATACATAGGACCCAGGCAAGCTAATATTGAAATCGCTGCAAGGGCCGCCCACTGTTTCTTCCCTTCACTCATTTTACATTTCCTCCCTTCAGCTCTACGGGTGGGGATAATGCGTATAGAATTCACCCGGCCGGACGAGAACATCAATGGCGGCCCATATCCAACAGCCAAAGCCGAACAGGAAGCTCAGGCCGACATCCGCGGCCCCTGTCAGGAAGCCGCCCATCAAGAAGGCGACCCAGAACTTCCAGGCGTCCCGGCGGTAGGTGTAGAGCCAGGTACAAATGCCGAGGAACAGCGCGAGGAGAAGGGCCGTCGTTTTGCGTTTGGGACGGATCGCCCCGCTGGAGGAAGGCGGTACCCCACACTTTACACATAGGATGGCCGCCTGCTTGATGATCGCTCCGCAACTGGGACAGAAAATCTCATCGGCACCCTTGACGGGCTGAGCCCCCCTTTCTATGGGGGCGGCCGCCTCCGGTAGCGATAGTACCGCGTTCCCCATCCTTTGCCGGGGGACGGCGACACACTTGCTTATAATCGCTCCGCATTTTGCGCACTCATTTGATTCTGGCTGTTCGTAGCCACATTTTGGACAAGTCATCGTCTTTTCCCCTCTTTCTCCTAGTAAGCCTTAATCTCCGAAAACTTCACGCTCTTAATCGTATCGTTGAGAAAAAATATCTTAAACTTCCACGTGCCCTCGGCATCTAGGTTCGAAATACTATCGCTCGCGCTTCTGACTAGATTTCCTTCCACATCATAAAGACCGAACACGATGTATACACTCGAATAACGCCTCCCTGAATTATTGCGTACCGTACCTATTATGAATCCGTCTAGCGCCCACGAAGGAGCATCCAGCCTCCAGTTAACATCCAGTTCTAGCCCTGGCTGTAAAGACGAAGTTGACGATGGTGGAGGCGATGCAGGCTGTATAGTCCTCTTTGCCTCTTCAAACTTTTTTTGAGGCGTCTCTGTAGGATGAGTTGGACCCTCGCCAAGGTCCACTGTAATCCCACTATACGTAGCTTTAAAGGCCGGAAGAATAGACTGCTTGAGTGTACTAACGATCCATTCACGGGAACGCGGTAGGCCCTTTGTCCCTCTATAGTCAAGCTCGTTGAGCAATTCACTAACCGACCCACTCCAATTGCGTTTATCGTTAACAAATTCAATCATCGCTTTTGTCACGATCAAAGCGCAACGCAACTCTTCAAGTTCAAAATCTATTTTTTGCAGCCTCGACTCCATAGCGGTCTTCACTAAAGCGGATTGAGGTCTTTTAAGCTTTTGAATTATTTCCTGTCGCTCCTTTAAAAGCTCATCTTTTAGCCTTTCAATGCCCTTCCCCTCCTGAGCACAAAGAAAGGCCATAAATCCAAAAGTCATCAGCAAAGTCAAAACTGCTTTTCGCATAACAACTCCCATCGAAAACCGGTCTTGCCGATCAGATGCCTTTTGTGAGGGACTTAATAGATGTGAGGGTAGGTAATGGATACCGTAAGTGCATTATAACAAAATATGCTCCTTTTAGAGTTGTCTTAATTTCGATCTCCGTCAACTATTCTATTGCCAAAATTAGGAGACCGACGATGACTGAGTTGAAGCTTTTGGGGGAGTGGATCAAGTTTCTGAGGAAAGCGAGAAATCTTACCCAGGAGCGATTGGCAGAGATTTGCGAATTTCATTACAAGTTCCTTGGCGGAATCGATCGGAGAGAACGAAACCCGACGATCTCGATCCTACAGCGAATAGCCAGAGGTTTGAACGTCACCTTAGCCGATTCGTTCAAATATCCAAAGCAAGAAGAAAATCGCAGTACCTTAATGAAAAAGCTCGATAAGATACTCAACATGAAAGATAAGGAAGAATTCCGAGTGGCCCTAAAAGTCTTAGATGCCATCTTTGATTGAAACATGTGCGCCGCTATAACTCTGATCCCCTCTGCGGAATCAGGCATTTTTTATATACTTTTTTAAATGCGTGATGTCTTACGCCCCTCAAAAAAGGTCCCAAGAATCATAATCGTCCCAATATTGTTCCTCCTTAATTTTCCTTGCAACGTAATCGAAACCAGGAAATAAGGTAACTTCACTGATCCCCTCCTGAGCAAGGAGGCGCAATAGTGTGGGTGATTCCGTTGGAGGCAATGTGAATTTATTTTTGCGTGCCCCCTGAGTAATGATCCAACATGCGTTCGATCTGCTCATAGTCGCGTAGCCCTGCGGTCGCGCCGATGGCGGACACACAGCAGGCGCCCACCGCGGTGGCGAACCGGCCAATTCGCTCGAGATCCCAACCGCGCAAGGCACCTAGCAAGAACCCCGCCACATAGCCATCACCCGCGCCGGTGGTGTCCAGCACCGAGACCGACAAGGCCGGCAGATGGAAAGCCACGTTCGTATCTTTAATGTACGACCCTTCGCCCCCCATCTTTAAGCCGACGACTCCCACACCGCGCCCCAGAAAAAAATCGGCGACGTCTTCGGGGCTTTGCCTACCGGATAGACAGCGCGCCTCTGCGAGGCTCGGCAGAAAATAGTCGATATGGGGCAAACACGGCGCCAGTACGTCAAGCCAACGTCCGGTGGGATCCCAAACCGTGTCGACGGAAGTTTTCATGCCGGCGGCTCTGGCGCGCTTGAGCAGAGCGGCCGCCGGTTCGCCGTCGAGCTTGGGCATCAGCAACGCGCCGCCCATGTGAAGCAGCTTATGACTTTGGATAAAGGCAAAATCAAGGTCATACGGCTGCAGTTCCGTGTTGGCGCCGGCATAGTGTATGAAGCTCCGTTCTTTAGCCTGATTAACCATAACCATCGTGGCTGAAGTCTTGGCCCGCGGCACTTGTTTGATGCCGTCGGTGGCCACGCCATGCGAGCGTAGGCGGTCCATAATAAAGTGTCCAAAAGCGTCCTGCCCGACCTTGCCGATAACACTGGTAGCCACGCTGAGCTTTGCCAGGGCGATACCGGTGTTTACTGCGCAACCGCCCGTGTGCAGTTCCATGTTTTCCACCAAGGCCAGCTTTCCGGTTTCTGGATAAGCCGTGATCGGACCAGCGATAATATCAGCGACCAACAATCCTATGGATACCACATCAGGCATAAATCCTCGCTTGAAAATACCTGGGAGCGCCGGCTTCCAGCCGGCCTCATCCGAGTCCGAGCACGGGTCTGCCGGCAAGATGCCGGCTCTCCCAGGCGTGTCGTTGCTATTTTTATACGTCATGGAGCGCCTACAGGACGCATGAGTGACTCCCGTGAAAATAATTCCGGAGAAACAGAACCGGGAGCGGTAGCGACCGGGTGAGACTCGTCCCGACCAAGCATCCCGGTCACCCGCCCGCTACCGCAGGCGGTCCGATTTTCATCCGTCGTGGCGACGTCCCATCAAGTGATCCACTGTAGCTACCCAGACGCCTACCCTGCAAAATGTACCAAAATAGCAGGGTGGGGTGTATAACAATCCGCATAAACGGCACTCTGCCATCGAAAGGATTTTCTCGGCGGCCCGCCGGCGCTTGCCCTGCGCCGAGCGGCGCCGCACAGTGGATCAATGCTCACTAATTAAATTAGGGCCTGAATTCTGCACGGCCGTGACCCGTTTACGACGGGCTCTGATCAAATTTCCGTTTCTGTCATTTTATTCGTACGGGCATAGCGGCTGACCTACCTGTGCATCACGCCGCGCTTGCCCGGTCGCTACCGCTCCCGGTTCTGTATCCGTGTAGATCGCCCGAACAATTACATTCCGAACTGCGTTGGCTCTGAGTTTAGGGCCGTCTCCTCTGGTGCTTCGTGGGCGGGTTCATTATAATCCTAGCGGCGCTGATAAAGTTATATAGAAAATTCGAGGATAAATGATGCGAAGTGATTTTAAGTTTTGGGAAGAGGTGGTCGTGCGCTGGGGCGATATGGATGCCTTGGGCCACGTGAATAACGCCAAATTCTTTACCTATGCCGAATCAGGCCGTCTCGGTTATATGGCCAAACTGGATTTGATGCGCTTTCGCCGTCATGAATATGAAGGGCCGGGCTTGGTTTCCGCGGTACTTAATTTTCGCAAGCAAGTACGATTTCCGGATGTGCTCGAGCTGGGCGTGCGGGTGAGCGAAATGCGCACGCGCAGCTTTACCTTCAGCATAGAGATGTATCGTAAAGGCACCGAGGTGGTCGTCGCCGATGGACTCAGCGTTGGTGTATGGGTAGACTACCGCGCGGAAAAAGCTGTTTCTTTGCCCGAGGCGTTACGCGCCGTGGTTATACAATTTGAGGGGCGTGCGGATATTGACCGCGCGAATCCCTGAGCTAGTAAGGCTGCGCCCTTCTCAATCCGAGATCCTATGCGCGCTTTTTGTCGGACTCGGGCGGGGAGGGATCAAGGGGCGGGTTAAGCGGGCGCGCCGGCGAGGGCTCGACGATTTGGGCAATGCGATCTCGCAAGACGGCAAAAATTTCCTCGATGGTTTTTGCGGCATCAATCACTTGAAAACCGTATGACGAGACCATGGCGTCAAATTCGCTCAGCAGCCGAGATTGGTATTTGGAAAAGCTGGTAAAGAGATTATCGCCCAGGCGCATGTCCATGCCCGACTCCCAGTAATCGAAACCGCTGCTGTGCAGAACGCGCGGGATCAGATCATCGATGCCGATGCGCAAATAAAAGATGGCATCGGGTTGCAGAGCAAAATTATAGACGTCCTTTATCCATTCCGGATTAGCGCCGCGCACGATGGCGCGGGCCATCAGCGAGTAAATGTAGCGATCGGTGAGCACGACGAAGCCGGCGCGCAAAGCCGGGATCATTTCATTCTCCAAGCGATCGGCAAAATCGGTGGCGTAGAAAAGATTTTGCGTGACGCCGCCCAGCGTATGTCCGCGTTTGGCTTTTTTGATGCCTTTGCCGGCCAGCGCCGAGCGCGCCATGCCCGTATCCAGTACGGCATGACCGCGGCTTTCCAACCAACTGCGCAGTAGGCCCACCTGTGTCGAGCGGCCCACGCCATCCGTGCCTTCCAGGACGATCAGATGGCCTTTGAGTTCATATAAATCTATTCCCGGAAGCCCTTTACCGTAGTACTCAAATTTACCCATGTTCTAACCTTTGATTTCTTGAGACCGGCCATCGTTTTGCGAACGATGGCGCGGACCTCCTCTTGCTGCTCTTCAATCGGTTTAGTAGCGTCGATCACGGTAAGCCCGAATTCACCCATCATTTTTTCGTATTCGGCGACAATACGTCCCTGGAATATGCGGAAGCTCTTGGCCAGGTCTGCGCTAAACCCCAGGTCCATTCCGGCCTCATAGTACTTGATGGAATCGCGCGCGCTGGTGATTCGGCGCATGGCGATATCCAGCGGTATGCGAAAATAAAATCCCACGGTGGGCTTGACGGCAAAGCGATAAATACGACGGACCCAATCGGCATCGACCCCGCGCACGACGTCGCGCGCGTAGGCGGTGTATACATAGCGGTCGGCCAACACAATGGCCCCGGCTTTGAGCGGAGGAATGATCTCACGCTCGGTGCGGTCGGCAAAGTCGGTAGCGTGGATTAAACTGAAGGTTGTCGGTGTGAGCATACGTTTTCGCTTGCCGCGTCGCGTCGTCCTACGGACGAGCGGGGAAGAGTTCCATTCGCTGGAAACTACGATATAGTTTTCGGACTCCAGCCACTGCCGCAGCAAGGCCAGTTGTGTAGATTTGCCAGATCCGTCAATGCCTTCCACGATGAAAAGCTTGCCCGGGAATTTATGGGTGCCGTACATTTCCATCAGCGAAACCCCGTATCAAAATCGGCCTATCGTTATGATCGTATTGCGGCGTAGCGCATTATCCCGCCTGATTGGTTTCCTCATACTTCGGCTTTATTCTTTTGCACGCACTTAGCCGGCTTATGCGCGTAAATCCGCCGCGCCGGGATGCTTATCAAATTGTAGCTCGGTAGGAGAACCGCGCTGAGCTTGCCACCGTATACACAGCCGGTATCGAGTCCAATGACGTTTTTCAAGACCAACGGATGCTGGCGGACCCAATGACCGAAAATAATAGGTTTCTTTCCGGTATAGAATTCATACCACGGCCTGCCGGTCGGCGGAAGGCCCCGCAAATTGACTACTTCCCATGGGTCCTGGTGGTCGAGGGAAACGCCGGGTCGCAATCCCGCGTGTAACACTACGGCCTCGTCGAGCTCGATAGTGAGAGGAAGTTTGGCAATGAAATCCATGTGGCGGCGGTAATCGGCGCCCAGTTCGTTGATGACCTTATGATAGGAACTCTTCAAGGTGTGCGTGTGCCCTTGATAATAACGCAGTAAATTGAACTCGTGGTTCCCGATAACGGTACCGGTTTGACGGGTCGCCTGTACAAATTCCAATACCTTTCGGTTATGCGGACCGCGGTTAATTAGGTCTCCCACAAATACGATCCGGTCATCGCCGCGGAGCGCCGCTTTATCCAGCAAATCCATCAACTCCGCATAGCATCCATGAACGTCGCCGACGACCAAAGTCCTTGGCGCACGCTGCGATTCCTTTTGTTGATCCACCGTCGCTCCTCGAAGGCAACCAATTTATTGTAACCGAAAGACGGACCCGTTTGCAATTTTAGCCATTTGCAGTTGATTTTAATAGACTACAAGTCTAAACTAAAGTGGGCTTAATTCAACGACCGGCCTGGGGAGGCATTTCAGCTCTTGAAGGAGGAGACCCGATTATGGCAAAAGTTCCACGCGATCATGGTGATAATTATTCACCAGAGATTATTTCAGCCCGCCAAGACTTTGTTGGGCAAGGCCGCGGGGTTGAACTCAAACATATAAAAAACTATTCTTTCGATCCACATCTCACGCAAGGCAATGTAGAGAACTTTCTGGGTGTCGCGCAAATCCCGATCGGCTGTGCCGGGCCTCTAACGGTGCTTGGGGAATACGCGCAAGGCGACTTCGTCATTCCCCTGGCGACCACCGAAGGGACGCTGGTTGCCTCATACAACCGCGGCATGAAGTTGCTCAATCAAAGCGGCGGCGTACGCACAACCGTCTTTGCCGATCAGATGCAGCGGGCGCCCGTTTTTACGTTTGAGAGCGCACGCGAGGCGCGGGCCTTTGCCCACTTTATTGAAGAGCATTTTGATAAGATCAAAGAAATTGCCGATTCCACCAGTCGCGTGGGGCGGCTGAAAAGCATCGAACGCTACCACGCCAGTAAATTTTTATATCTAAGATTTAACTACACCACCGGAGACGCAGCCGGTCAAAATATGGTGGGCAAGGCTACGTATGCCGCTTGTCTATGGATCGTCGAGCAAAATCCCAGCATACGCCATTACTTCCTGGAATCTAACTTTGCCACCGACAAGAAAGGTTCTATGGTCAACACGATGATGACGCGCGGCAAGCGCGTGACCGCCGAGGCGGTTATTCCCCGCAAAATCCTGATTGACCATATGCGAACGGACCCCGAAACTTTAGATCTCCATTTCCGAGTCGCCAATATCGGCGGATTTCTCTCCGGCGTCAATAATAACGGGGCTCATTCCGTGAACGGCATCACCGCCATGTTCATTGCCACGGGCCAGGATGTGGCTAATGTCGCGGAATCTACGGCCGGAATACTCTGCGTCGAAATTACGCCGGAGAAGGACCTCTACATCTCGATCACCATCCCCTCTTTAATCGTCGCCAGTTATGGCGGCGGCACCGGTCTGGCGACGCAACGCGAGTGCTTAGAAATGATAGGGTGCTACGGACGCGACAAAGTCTATAAGCTGGCCGAGATTATCGCCGGCGTCGTCCTGGCCGGCGAGCTCTCCCTAGGTTCCGCCATCAGTTCGCAAGATTGGGTTTCGAGCCATGAACGTTATGGTCGGAATCGATAGCCCAGGGTCGGTCGGCTTTATAAAGATCCTCGCCAGGGCGAGGGTCGCCCGTACCGTTAATGAATCGGCAGCTCCGCCCCTGATTACGAGGTATGACTATGGACGATACGTTGAGGAACTTGAACGAGCTTTTTATCAGAGCCGTAAATAAATTCAACAAGAAAGACATGTTTTATTACAAACATAGCGGCGAGTGGCTTATGATGTCGCATACGGAGCTTGCCAATCGCGTGCAGGACCTAGCCATGGGTCTCATGGAGCTGGGAGTTTCGCCGGGCGATCGTGTAGCCTTGCTCTGTGAGCATCGTCCGGAATGGAGCATCATCGACCTGGCGATACTGTCCTGCGGGGGCGTGGTGGTTCCCATTTATGCCACGCAGATCGGTTCGCAAATTGAGTACATTGTTAACGACTCGCACGCGCGCATGATCTTTGTCTCCACGCGGGCGCAGTTGGAGAAAGTGCTTAGCGTCGCCCAACGTATGGACCAGCTAGAGTATATCGTGGTTATTGATCGCGTCACCTTGCCGCACACCGTAAAGCCGGTCATGCAGGTGTCGGAGCTGGAACAGTATGGACGACCGGCGCCGCCGGCGAGAAGCAAACGGTTGCAGGAGGTGCGCGCCGGCATTCGCCGAGAAGACGTGGCCACTATCATTTATACTTCCGGCACTACCGGCGTTCAAAAAGGCGTGATCCTCACGCACGGCAACTTGCTTTCCAATGTTGCCGCGGCGCTGGCGGACTTTGATATTGGCGACAAAGACATAGCGCTTTCCTTTCTTCCGATGGCGCACGTGTTTGAGCGCACTGTTATGTACTGTTACCTCGATCGCGGTGTTTCAGTTTACTTTGCCGAGAGCATCGACGCCGTGGCGGCTAATATGAAGGAAGTTCGACCCACGCTGATGACCAGCGTGCCGCGCTTGTTCGAGAAGGCTTATCAGAAGATTTTGACTGTGGGAAATTCCGGCTCGCCGCTGAAGCGGAGGATCTTTCGCTGGGCTATGGACGTTGGAAAGAAATGGGCGGTGCAATCGCACACTTCGGGATCGGTCGGCTTGATCCTTTCGCTTGAATATAAAATGGCCTGGCGGCTGGTGTTTTCCAAATGGCCGCCGATACTGGGCGGACGCATGCGGTTTTGTTTGGTCGGGGGCGCCGCGCTGCCCCCGGATCTGTCGTATATATTTCTCGCCGGGGGTGTGCTGCTGCTGCAGGGCTATGGACTGACGGAGACGTCGCCGGTGATTACCGTCAATACGCCCCAGGCCAATCGCATTGGCACCGTGGGACGTGTGATATCTAATGTTGAAGTGAAGCTGGCCGCCGACGGTGAGATTCTGGTGCATGGACCTAATGTCATGCAAGGGTACTTCAATTTAGCGAAGGAATCCGAAGAAGTGTTTACATCGGACGGCTGGCTGAGAACCGGCGACATTGGAGAATTCGATAAAGATGGCTTCTTGCGGATTACGGACCGTAAGAAAGACTTGATCAAGACCAGCGGAGGCAAATACATTTGTCCGCAATTGATTGAAGGTCAAATTAAAATCAGCCGCTTTGTCTCACAGGTTGTCGTTATTGGCAATGGGCGGAAATTCCCGGCGGCGCTGATTGTGCCAAATTTTGAGACGCTGACCACCGAGGCGGCGGCCATGGGCATTATTGAAGCTTCACGGAACTCCTTAGTGGCGCGACCGCCGATTATTCACCTGCTGGAGCAAGAAGTCGATCGGCTGACGCCTGAACTGGCTAAGTACGAGAAGATAAAAAAAGTCGCCTTGCTGGCCAATGAGCTGACGTTGGAAGGTGGGGAGCTGACCCCCACTCTAAAGGTAAAACGACGAGTCGTAGAGGAGAAGTATAAAAGTGCCATTGATAAACTCTACGAATCCGGCGGCGAAAGTTAAGGCTGGCTGACATCCTTAAGCGGGTTTGCTATCCGCCTGATAAGCTATGATGCCGCGGGCAAGCACCATTAGCCTTCCCAACGATCATGGTCGCGATGACCGCGACGGTGATGATTCCACTGATGCCGGCGCTCATGTCTTTCCCGCCGATTTTCATAATGGCCGCGGCGCGTACGTTGCTCGTAGCGATCATGTCCACGGCGATGGTGCCGTTGGCTCGTATAAGAGTGATCCCGATGGCCTCGTCGCTGCCATTGATCATTCCGATCGCGACGATGACCATCGTGGGCCAGGCTGGATAGAGTCAATCCTAAACAGGCGACGGCGGTCATTAATAGACGCTTCATGATTCCCATTTTTTCTCCTCTGAAAATACATGGTAGCGCCGGCATCCCTGCCGGCTAATCCCGTAGCATACCGCGTACACTTAAGTTGGATCTCCCGCCCTGTGGGAGCAAATTAAATATTCAAACTTCATGAAGCGGCTGGAAGCCGCTTCCACCTTCCTGAATAATGTCCTGCCCGATGCGTTCACGCCGCCGGTGCTCTCCATTACTCCAGCAGCTTGGCGCATCGGGCAGGAGGTTTCGGCTGACAGTTTAAAACCCGCTCGCCATCCTGCTGACGGCGATCGCTTGATCAGTACCTGTGCTCAGGCCGATGGCTCCGCCGGCTAGCAGGATGACCGTAGTAACCGGCATAATCGCGATCACTTTGGTACAGGTGAAAGTCCCGGTGTTCTAGCTTTTTGTCTAAGTGATAGAGCGCATGGCCCAGGCGGGAGTGGGGGTATCGATGATATTGCACATGTTCGTATTCTTTCTGCGCATGATAGTAACGATGTTCGCGGCGGGCATAGCGTCCATAACCCGCATCATAAGGGTCATGGGCCAATCCGACAACCGTCAATCCCGCTACCACTACCGCCGTACCAAGCAAGCAACGCATCCTTTTCATAGCTTATGTCCATCCTCAAACATTGGCTTTACTGATTTCACTGTCGCTTCACCTACCGTGCTCTTAATAGATGAGGAAGACCTCGCGAGGGTTCAATGAAGAATCGCACCGTAAACGGAAATTGTATCTCCGATCTTTTTTTGTTAGATTAGCTACTTGCCCGTAGAATGAAATGGGATATCTTACTATGGTGCGAGAGACCTTAATCCGATAACCATAAGGCTCCGGTAAAAAGGTTTTCCAATGATTCGTCCAGACGCGTCACGAGGCGCTAAAGTGGTCTGAGAAGAGCCCTGTGCCCGCATAAGGCTTGTTGGTGTTGTGTCTCTGGGACGATCAGGTTGGGGGAGCGTGAATTGACTCCGTTAGCCAAGGCGATTGCCCGACAGGGGTGGCTGCTGACCGAGGTTATCTATACACTAATCATCTTGGCGGCCGCCTGGTTGGTCACGAAAATAATTGATCGCATTCTTCGTAAGCTGTTCAAACCCGTGAGGGAAAATGGCGAGCATTTAACTAATTACATTTTTCAAGCATTGCGCCTGCCCATCATTTATCTGGTATTCCTGGTAAGCACCTATGCCGCGTTGCACCGCCTACCGCTGAACAATCGTCCTTACGTTTATCTCGATGGCATTCTCTTCGTACTCGGTGTAATCATTGTATTGTCCCTGGTCATTCGATCCTTCTCGGCATTCCTGCGGTGGTACCGGAATAAGATTCAGCAGGAAGCCGATCCCCACTTGGAGTTGGAGTTCCTTCCGCTCATCGATCGGCTAACGATGGTGCTTGTCCTCTTGATTGGGGTGGTGATCGTCATGGATCACTTCCGCATCGATATAAAATCGTTGCTGGTCACCCTCGGCGTCGGCAGTTTGGCGATCGGGTTGGCGCTACAGGATACACTGGCCAACATGTTTGGCGGTTTTACCATTATGCTTGACCGCCCTTTTCGCATTGGCGATTTTATTGAACTCACCGGCGGAGAATCCGGCCACGTGGTCAGTATTGGAATACGGAGCACCGTGCTGCGTACCGGCGACAACAATGTTCTCAGCATTCCCAACTCTTTGTTGGTTAAAAACATGATCACCAACCACTCTTTCCCGGATACTCGTGTTGTGCTAAAGATCAAACTCACGGTTGAGCGGGGCGTCGTTATGGAAGAAGTTCGGCGACTGGTTCTGCAAGCCGTCCTGGCGGTTGAAGACCTCCTAAGAGAGCCGCCGCCGGAAGTATTCTTTACGGAGTTTACCGATAATGGGCCGGCCCTGCTCGTATTGGCCTCGATCAAGGATTATCGCATGAAGCTGAAGCTGCTCGATAAGATCAACCGGAGTATATATTCTGCTCTGCAGGCGGCGAACGTGCCGCTGGCTTCATCGGCTCGCACCGTCTACGTCAAGAGCGACCCCTCTGCACGAAACCTGTGACTTGCACCGGCAGTGATGGCAATACTAGGTTCGGCTGAAGACCTCGCACGCTACTCGTGGTCCGACGCCTGGTTCCGTCGCGTGGCCTTGCTCGCGTAAAACCGTCTCCAACGCCGCCAGAAATGCTAAAAGATTACGAGGCCGGGCCGAGTGGCCCATAATTCCGATTCGCCATAGCTTACCGGCGTATGCGCCTAAGCCACCGGAGATTTCGATGTTAAAGGTTTCCAGTCGCCTTGCATTTTTTGTAACGGGTAGTTCATGGTTGTCGCTGGGGCATCCCATTAATTGAGAAAATCGCTAGATGTTTAGAGCGGGTACGAAAATCCGCTCCGCGCAAGCTATAGGAGGCTCGTCGCTACCTGGCCTTTGCCTTGGACTGGCCCAGGAGATAATCTACCATTTGATTGACATCCATCGTCGAAACGTTGGTTCCGGGCACGATCAGGATTCGCTTCTTGGCCAGCCGCTGGCCCACTTGCATCTTTACATAGGCGTCTCCGCCCAGTTTCCCCAGGGCCTCGGCTTCCTTGCGAGTCCCTTCCGCTTCCGCTTGCGCCGTCGCCAGAATGGCCTTGGCCTCGTTGGTTTTCGTTTGGTAGTAGGCATCCGCATGGTTGCGTATCTGCCCCACTTCGCCGAGGGCATCTTCGAGCCGCTTGTTCCATTCGGCCCGCTTCCCCTCCAGCTCGCTCTTCTTTTGCGCCTCCATGTTCTTCTGCTGCTCCATCAGGGTCTGCACGTCGGCTTCGGCTTGCTTTTGCGCATTGATCGCCGCCTGGTATTCCGTATCGAACCGGTGCTGCTGGATTTGAAGCATATCAACCATAACCCCGTATGTGGACAGATACTGGGCGAGCGGATCCCTGGCCTTGTCCGCCAGGCGACTTTTGACCGTGACATGGTAATACTCTTCACTGGTGATCTCATTAAAAACGTCGCGTATGATCGAGCGTGAAATCGGCCGGATGATGCGCTCTTTGATTTCGGTGACCGACTCCCCTACGTGCGAAATCAGAAAACCCGCTTTCTTAGGATCGATCCGCCACATGACGTTGACGTCGATGTGGACGTTGTTTCCATCTTTCGTCTTAAACGTGATGTCGTCCGGGATGGGTCGATCGCCTTCGCTGGGGTTATTATTCATCAAGAGGTTCTGCTGCGAGATCGGCAATGTGTTCCAACTGTTCACAATCGGGGGAACGAAATATACGCCGCCCGGCCCATAGACTTGTTGGGTTCCGTTCTTTTCGAAGATTCCGAATAGGCTGGTGCGAACGCCCACTTCAGTCGACGAAGTTACCTTACATCCCGACGGGGCCAACATCAGCAACAGCGCCACGGGGATCAGTAAGCGCTTAATCATTTCTTTTTTCCTCCCGTTTGAGCTAAATCGGTCGACCGCGCTCCGCCAGGATTGACGCCGATCAAAAGCCACGCGTTCCGAACGAAGGAGATATATTGCTCGGGGGTCATCACGGCCCCCTCAATGTTATCGAACATCTTGGCCGTCTCCAGCGCCACCACGTATCGTCCCCCGGGCTGGGTCAGGGCGTCTGCTTTTAAACGCTTGGCCTCCGCCGTAGTCACGTTGACCTCCTTGTCGGCCTTGGCCCGCACCTGCGACGAATAGAGTTCCGCTTCGGCCCGGATTTTGGCGATCTGGGTATTCACTTCGGATTCGGCGATGGTAATCGCCGCGTTGCCTTTCGATTCGATCTGTTTCAGCTTGGCTTTCTCCTCGTTGACCAAGCTTTCCTTACGGTTTTTCTCGGCCAGTTGCACAGCAACCTTTTTGTCGCGCAGAGACTTCTCATAATTGTCGGCGTAACGGAAATTGCGCAGGAGAAGTCTTTCCACGCGGAAACCCCGCTCGGCGAACCGCTGGCTGAGGAAGCGTTCGGCTTCCTCTATGGCCTTGATGTGCACAGCGCCGTTAAAGAAAGACTCCGCGTTCATCTTTCCCAGCGTCAGCAGAATGCCGTTGCGAAACGTGCTGATAGCGAAGCCGTCGACATAGAGCGTTCCCCAACCGAAGTCCTTAGCCACCAGGACGGGGTCCGTAATGGAATAGAGGAGTGTGACATCGGCGGTGACCGCATAGCCGTCGGAGGTCTGAATGTTAAGCGCCTCGATCGTCCGGTGCGTGGTGTTTCCCAAAATCTCGTCGCGGCGGTCGAAATATTGATCGACCTTTCGGGTTCCCTCGCTTCCCGTAGCTCTGGACATCGCATCCTGCCGGTCGTAAGAGGCTTCCAAGACGTGAATCTCTCGGGGAAAAGTATACATGGTCGTTCCCGGCCCCACGAAATAAAGACCGGGGCCGTAAGTCGCGTTCACGATTCCCGTCCGGGCGCCGAATTTCCGCTGTTGCACGCCAAACTGATTCGGCAGCACACGCGCCGTGCAGGCCGTGTATAAGAGCACGATCCCAACGAAGATCACGAGGCCGATGATGAAAGCTCTCGTAACCAAGGACTTCAGTTTCCGAAGTGAATTGTCTATTCCGGCCACCTTAACCATTAACGCCCTCCTTTGCCGTTCTTGGGTCTGGACGAGCGCCGCGCCGTCACTTCGGGCTGCCCTGACGGCCCGGCCCGATGGCCCAGCGCCTCTTCGCTCATTAGATAATAAGTCTGTTCGATCCGCCGGATCTCGTCATCGGCGCGTGCCGCCAGACGGTTCAGCTCCGACTCATACCGTCGTAGAGAGAGGAATTGGCGCGCATTGGGAAATACCAATCCGCCCACGGCAAAGACTAGGCACCATTCTTTGGACCAGAGAGGTATAAACGGCGCCCATACTACGATAGCGCCGAGGCCGAGGCCTACGGCGCCCCATCCGAGACGCTCCAGTCCGTGCAACGGTTCAGAGAGCCAATAGAAGTCGTTCCGTTCGCGTCGGGTGAAGGGGCCTGCCAGCCGCGTATAGCCGGGAATGACGACTTTCCGAGCTAATGCGTCAATCGTCTCGAAAAAGTTCCGGCGTAGCGTTTCGGAATGGTGCATCTCTTGAATGCGTATGACTTCCTGGAGGCGTGGAACCTCTTTCTCGTACAAATCGGCGAAAAATTCCTGCACAGCTTCGGCGCCCTGCTGTATCGTGTTATCGGCAAGGCCGGTCCGGCAGTTCTCAAATTTCTGAAGCAGGGAATCCATGAAACCGGCCAGCATCCCCGCCGAGCGTGGTTTTTCCGAAACCAGGAGGTTTAAGAGTCTTTTTAAGATGGAGTTCATGGCTACCTCCCCCCTATCCGCGTGGTCCCGACATCTACCTTGGAAACTTGTATTATGTCACACTCGAATACGAGTGTTCAAGAGCGTTTGTTCCTCAGAGCAGGGAATTATTCAGTTGCACATTGAGCCGATGGATCCCGAGTTGTGCAGGACCACCAATATAAAATGTAACCGGTCACGGGGTGGTCTCTTCGTGAACGGTTGCTTCTATGCGGCGGTTTGATGTCCCGAAAGAATTCCTTGGCTGCCGGGGCTCTATTATTACTTCTGTTCGGGCAGAGGTTGTTTGGTCGCTTCTTTGAGTTGACGCATTAGATCCGGCTTGTGCTCCCATTCGATTCCTTTTTCTTCCGGTTGGGCGAACACCGCAGGATGGATGTAATAATCGCGCTCGTCCGCCGACTTGCACCGGCAGTGATGGCAATACTAGGTTCGGCTGAAGACCTCGCACGCTACTCGTGGTCCGACGCCTGGTTCCGTCGCGTGGCCTTGCTCGCGTAAAACCATCTCCAACGCTGCCAGAAAGGCTAGAAGATTACGAGGCCGGGCCGAGTGGCCCATAATTCCGATTCGCCACAGCTTACCGGCGTATGCGCCTAAGCCACCGGAGATTTCGATGTTAAAAGTTTCCAGCAGTGTGGCGCGCACACGAGCTTCATCGATGCCGGTGGGCGTCTTGACGGCGACCACCGTCGTCAGGCGATGAGCCGGATCGCTGAACAGCTCAAGACCCATGGCCTGCAATCCAGCCAATACCCCGGCACTCAATACGCCGATTCTTTGTATGACGGTTTCCAAGCCTTCTTCTTGAATCAGCACTAGCGCCTCTCGCAGAGCATAGGTCATGTTGATGGGGGCGGTATGATGGTAGACGCGCTCGCGCGACCAATAGCGGGACAGTATGCTGAGATCGTGGTACCAGGACTGTACTTTGGTTTTTCGTTGATGGATGACTTGCATGGCCGGCTCGCTTACTGTGATCGGCGCCAGGCCGGGCGGCGCGCTCAAACACTTTTGGCTGCCGCTATAGCAGATATCAATCTGCCATTCATCCACCGGCAGCCATACTCCCCCAAGGGTGGGCACCGCGTCCACCGCGAGCAAGGCGCCGTGGGCATGAGCGACGCGTGCAATCTCGGCGATCGGATGCTCGACCCCGGTTGAGGTCTCGCCATGCACGGCCGCCACCAGCTTGACGCGGCCGGCTTGTTGCAGGGCCGCTTCCAGCGAGTCTATGTCTACTGCGCGTCCCCATTCGGTCTGGTGAACGATGACTCGAGCCCGGCAACGATCGGCAATCTCAACCATGCGGGCGGCAAAGTAGCCCGCATCGAGGACAACAACGGTATCGCCCGGTTCCAGCAAGTTAACCAAAGTGGCTTCCATACCGGCGCCGCCGGTTCCAGGCAGGGCCAGCGTCACTTTGTTCCTGGTTTGAAAGACGTACCGCAGCAAAGCGGCCGTCTCATCCATGATGTCGAGAAAGCGGGGATCTTTGTGACCCAATATGGGCGCAATCAGGGCTTGCAGCACGCGCGAGTGAAGGTTGGTCGGCCCGGGGGCGAGCAACAAGCGTTCCGGAGGAAATGTCAACGAATTTTTTGGCATATACACGT
Organism: Acidobacteriota bacterium; assembly: GCA_016179055.1. GTDB lineage: Bacteria > Acidobacteriota > UBA6911 > JACOSC01 > JACOSC01 > JACOSC01. Next base: position 4,965 of record JACOSC010000174.1, on the reverse strand, counting down.
ACTCCAGCTTCTCTATCATGAGTGGTCTCCTTCTTTTTTGCGATGGACTTGGTCACGCCTGACCGAAGCGCTGCATCGTAGGCCCACCGGTTGATCCTCTATGCGCGGTCAAGGTTGAATGACGCTTATTATCCCCACTTCGATAAAGATCTTATCAGGTTGCGCGCGCTTCTGGCAAGGGAAACTAAACGCCGCCAATGGTCAGTGGTCCGTTGTGAGTGGTAACCGTGTAGTGACTAACCGTTTAAGGTGGATGGTTCGGAGCTATTCTCAATAGAGCAGCCCACACCTCGTTTGTGGCGCCACGACGAATGAAAACAACAACGGCACCCCTGGGAGCGCCCCGACGACCGTCGGGGCAAGGGTGGACGTGGTCTGCGACGGGACTCGCCGGCAGGGATGCCGGCGCTCCCAGGTATTTTTCAAGGGAGTTGTTCATGCCCCTTTGGGGGCGCCCCGACGAATGAGAACAGATTAGCCTGCGGTAGCGGGTGGTTGGCTGAGGTGGGTTTCACCCGGTCGCTACCGCTCCCGGTTCTGTTTCGATGTTGGAAGGGAAAATAGGTAGGTTAGTCGCTTGCTTACTTTACGAGACGCCGGCTCGGTTCAATACGTCTCGGACGACGCGCGCAATTTCTCCAACGCTGTAGGGCTTCTGAATGAATCCGGAAATGCCCTTCTTGATAACGTCCTGCACTTTTCCCTCTTGCGAGTATCCGCTGGAGAGAATCGCCTTGATGTGCGGATTCATTTGTTTAAGCCGGCTATACGTTTCGCCCCCATCCAGCTTAGGCATAATCATATCTAATATGACCAAATCGATTTCGGCGTGGCGCTCGACATAAACGTCAATCGCTTCGGCGCCATCGCGCGCCGGGATTACCTCGTAACCGAGATCTTGCAAGAGCTCGCATAGCATGTTGCGCACCATGTCTTCGTCGTCGGCCACCAGTATCTTGCCATGGCCGCGCGGCACTTCATCCTCTGTGGGCTTCTCTTGCTGTATGACCCTTGACGTGGCGGGGAAGTAGAGACTAAATACGGTCCCGCGTCCCGGCTCGCTTTTCACTTCAATATATCCACCGTGGTTCTTGACGATGCCATAAACCACCGACAACCCCAGGCCAGTGCCTTTCCCCAGCTCCTTGGTCGTGTAGAACGGTTCGAAAACGCGCGCAACCTGTTCGCGCTTCATGCCGATGCCCGTATCGCGCACAGAGATACAAACGTACCGCCCCGGCTTAAGTCCCAATTTTATGCGGCAGGCGGCTTCGTCCAAGGTCATGTTCTCCGTGGCAAAAGTGAGCGTGCCGCCTTCTCGCATGGCATCGCACGCATTGAGGGCAAGATTTAATAAAACCTGAGCGATCTGCGTATCGTTGGCTTCCATATTCCAGACCGTGGGCTGCAATTGCGTTTCGAGAATGATGTTCTTGTTAATGAGACGGCCGAGCAGTTCAATAGTAGCCGTGATGCTCTGGTTAGGATTTAACACCGACACGCTGCTCTTCCATTTGCGCGAAAAGGAGAGCAACTGCCGAGTCAAATCCGCGGCGCGCCGCGCCGCTTGCTCAATCATCTGCGCCCGCTTGTAAAGCGCGTCATCGGCCGGAAATTTTCGCTTGATCATTTCGGCATTAGGTATGATGGCCGCCAAAATGTTGTTGAAATCGTGCGCTATTCCACCGGCCAGGGTTCCCATGCTTTCCATCTTTTGGGCCTGCACCAATTCCTGTTCCAACTTCTTTTGCAGGGTGATGTCTTTCAATACATGAACATAAGCATAGGGCTTGCGGTGGGAATCGAACAGCGGGAAAGTCGAGAGCATGAAAATGCCGTCCATGTGCGGTAGCACGGCCTCTTCTTCTCGATACTGCAAGTCGCTCATTACCGCGAGATGAGGACAGGCGGCATGGTTGTTCGCCAATCCGTGCACGACCGGCCCGCATTTCTTCCTAAGAAGATTCCGCGGTAATGTATCTAATCGCTGCGCCATAGCCTTATTGACGCGAATAATGCGAGAGTCCTTGTTCTGCACGGTAATGAGGTCCGTGATCGAATCAAAAAGATTTTCCCATTCCGCCTTTCCCTGCGAAACCTTGTCAAAGAGAATGGCGTTCTCCAGCGCCATAGCGGCCTGGTTGCCAATCGCGGACAAGAGTTCCTGATCGTCCGGCGTGAATTCATGAGAATTAGTCTTGTTGATCACCATCAACGTTCCCAGCGGGCGACTCTTCATCAGCAGCGGAACGACGATAGCTGTCTCTAAATGGCCCAGAATATCCAATTCCTTGGCCCCGATCAATGGAAACTCCTCCACGGAGTCGATAACGAGGGGCCAGCCTTCAAGAAACACGCGGCCGCAGGCAGTATCGCCCATACCCAGCCGCACATCCAGCAGATTGTGAACGGGACCATAACAACTCTTGATTTCCAGCGCGTCCCCCTCATCCGTCGGCAAGGCGAGGCAGCAACTCTCGGCGTCGAGGAGTTGCGCGGCGGTCTGCGTTATCAGATTGAGTAGTTGGCTGAGCTTGAAACCGCGATCCAATGTGGCGCTGATGGAGATGACGCTGGCCAGCTTGTTGGAGCGCAACTCGGCGGCCTCATACGACTGCGCATTGTGAATGACCAGCGACAAGCGACGTCCGATGCTGGCTAGCGCCGTTTCGATAGCCTCATCTCGAGTAGCCTGTGGTATCGCCAGATAAATCAACCCGACAACCGTGTCCCGGAATTTGAGCGGAATAATCAGCGCGCCGGAAGGTGTACTGGTCAGCAGCCGGCGAAGTACAGAATCCTCAGCCAGCCGGGAGACGTTTCGTATGGAATCCGGCCATCGAATAATCTGGTCGGGAAAAGCCGAGTCCAGTGGCAAAGTCGACCATTTCTGCAGAAAATCTTGGGGAAGATTTCGCCAGGCCCGCAATTTCAATTCGGCGGCGTGGCGCAAGCCAATGAAAATAGCACCGCCTGCCGCACCGCTGTGGCTGACGATGGTCTCCACGACCCGCGGAAGCAGACGGTCTAAGTCGGGGACTTCATCCAACAAATGTCGCGAAACGGCCTCGAGCAGTGAAGAATGAATTGTGGGCCTATCCAAGGGTGAATCCGTTCCTGCATGACGGCGACCACGTGCCGCTTTTTTCGGTGAGGGCTCCGCCAGCGCGATGGGCAGCGTCGCTTCGGCGCCTGAGGCCTTTTTATTGGCTCGTGGGTTTTTTTTTATCATATTTTCATAGCCCATAGCCGCGCGCGGACGCCCTTCGCCTGCCTGGTGCGGCGAATCGAAACCAGGCGAGGCCCGGCCGATTACCGGAGCCACAGAACAACCGCGCTACATGACCCTACTCATGGCCTGAATCTTGTCGCCCTTCAAACTTTTCATCCGCTGCAAATGTAGTATGAGCTCGGCTTCGCCTTTGGGAATATCTACCTTATCGGTTATTTCATCCAAGCTCGCTCCGTGTGCCGCCAGCTTGCGCGCCTGGGCGCGCTGGTCCGATTGGCTCGCCGCGTGGTGAATAACCGCAGGGATGCCCAAGTTATCAATTTCTTGCCGTAGCTCCTGTATTTCCTTCGAAAGGACCTTGTAGATTTCTTCGGCTAATCCTACCGCTTCCTGTGCCGAGCGCTGGCCTTCGCGCCGTATCTGTTGCACGGTTTTAAGCCCGCGCCGGCGCAGCCGTTCGGTCACAAATAGAACTAAGCCGCTGAGCCACAGATTCAAAAAAATTAGAAATACCATTGCTCCATTTTCCATCACGTGCCTCGTAGTTCCCGCTCCGGCTGTTTCATAGCGCCGACCGCTACCTCAAGGACCTAATTCTATCGGCCGTACTCTCAATTTCCGTTATACGTATACCGTAATTGCCATCCACAATGACAACTTCCCCGCGCGCGATGACTTTATTGTTGATCATGAGAGACACCGGCTCATCCACTGCCTTATCGAGCTGAATAATGGAACCGGCGCAGAATTGAAGAACATCCTTTAAAAGCATTTGTGTTTGACCGAAGTTCAAGGCGATCGGAAGCTCAATGTCCAAAATCCGTTCAAGATTGCGCTCGATGTCTCCTATTGTCGCGGCCTTTTCCTTCTGTGGCCAATTCTCCCGCGTGCCGGCCGAGGGTCGTGAAGGCGGCGCGTCCGCCGCGGCGCCCAAGACGGATATTAACGCTGGAGAAATAAGCAAAAGAATCTGCGCGTCAAAAGCGGCGGACTCTATCTCCAAGAGCAGCGTGGCTAAGATTGGCGCGCCGTCTGTGAAATACGCATTGCGGGGTTGCTGAAATACTGTTGTATCTCCAGGTGCTCCGGTTGACGGCGCGAGATCGGCAGAGAGCTTGAGTTGCGACGCAACAAGGTTGGTGGCCTGATTGATGACGTCGGCAATGGAAGTGGCGGTAGTGTCCGTACCTTTCGCTGGGTCCTTGTCGTTGCCGTCCGGCAGGCGTAATAGTCGTTCCGTATCATTGGGCTGAAAAAAAAAGGCGAGTGGCCGGGCAGGGTCCGGTCCGAATGACACTTCCAGCATGGCTGACCATTCAGAAAGCAGAGGCAAGAAATGCGCGCTCGTCGATTCGGATTGACTGATGCACTCGCAGGTCGCCTTGCCTCCCGAAAGCTTGCTTACTACCGCGGCAAAAGCCGAAGCATAGAGTCGGCCTATCATTTCCAACACGCCTTTGTCTCCTTTCGCCCCCTACGGGGCTTGGGTCTTAAAGCCGGAAGCCCTGCTATAAACCTATCGCTCCTTAGAGACTTCGCCAGTTTCTTCGTAACTGTACGGGGCGGTCCCCGGCCGGTCCCCGAAGGGGACCTTGTTAATACCTGAATTTTGCACGACAAGGAGGTTTCTCTAACAAATGATCCATTTTTGTCCGGCTCTGCTTGTTCGCGCGGATCCGTGCAAAAAAATTTTTGCACGGACGATCATCACCACGGAGGGTAACTTAGCGATG